>JBBPYA010000134.1:0-9979 GCA_038200385.1 Mycobacteriales bacterium | reverse complement strand
GAGCCGGGAAGGGCCAGGAACTCCGTGGGGTACGCCGTCGGCTGCCAGTCATCGCCGGCGTCGGCGCTGCGCTGGGTGATCCGCTCCCCGGGCTCGCCCGGCGTGAGCAGGCCGGACAGGTCGCCCTTGACGTCGGCGGCGAACACCGACACGCCCTGCTCGGAGAGCTGCTCGGCCAGCAGCTGCAGGGTCTTGGTCTTGCCGGTGCCGGTGGCGCCGGCGATCAGGCCGTGCCGGTTGAGTATCGCCAGCGGGATGGACACCCGGCCGCCGGGTCGCAGGCCCCGTCGTGGACGACCGCGCCGAGCGCAACGCCTTGCCGGTGAAGTTGTACGCCTCGGCGATCCTGGCAGTGACCTCCGACATCGGGCTCTTCCTCGAAGCGCGTGACTCCGGCCGCGAGCCTAGCCCGGGCTTCGGCGGGGATCCGGGTCCGTGCTGATCCGCTGGCGGTCGTTCGCGACCGGCGCCGACCCGGGGTCCCGTAGATTCGCCGTCATGGGCGACAGGTTGGTGTGGGTCGACTGTGAGATGACCGGCCTGGATCTGGGCCGGGACAAGGTCATCGAGATCGCGGCCCTGGTCACCGACTCCGAGCTGACCGTGCTCGGCAAGGGCATCGACGTGGTGATCCACGCCGAGGACGCCGAACTCGACGAGATGGTCGACGTGGTGGCCACGATGCACCGGGACTCCGGGCTGACCGAGTTGTCCCGGCGGTCGACGACGACGGTCGCCGCCGCGGAGGAGCAGGTCCTCGGCTACCTGCGGGAGTTCGTGCCGGAACCACACAGCGCCCCCCTGTGCGGCAACTCCATCGCCACCGACCGGGCCTTCCTGTCGCGGCACATGCCGGCGCTGGACCAGCACCTGCACTACCGGATGGTGGACGTGTCCTCCATCAAGGAGTTGTGCCGCCGGTGGTACCCCCGGATCTACTTCGGCCAGCCGGCCAAGGGCCTGGCGCACCGGGCGTTGGCCGACATCCACGAGTCCATCGACGAGTTACGGTTCTACCGGCGGACGGCGTTCGTCCCGCGGCCTGGGCCCACGACCTCGGAGGTGACCGCGGCGGCGGCGGAGGTGACCGCTGCGGCGGCGGCCGGCCGGCCGGCCGGGGCCGGTCGAACTCCGGCCGAGGAGGAGCCGGCCATCGGGTAGCCTTGCCGACGGCCCGTCACCGGCGAAGTCGGGTGGGCCGGTCGCCTCCGGGCGGCCCATGGTGGGTGTAGCTCAGCTGGTAGAGCACCGGGTTGTGATCCCGGGTGTCGCGGGTTCAAGTCCCGTCACTCACCCCACGATCTCGATCCGCGCTGCCACCGGGCCCGGACCGGAGCTACCCGGATTTGCGGTCGAGTGCGTTCAGTTCGGCCAGATAGCGGTTGTACGCCGCGAGCTCCGGGTCGTCCTGCTCGTCGCGGCGGATCTGCGCGCTCGCCTCGGTGGTCTCCCGACCCGGACCGGTGAACCGCACCGGCACCCGGCGCTCCACCGAGTCGCGCATCGCCCGGATCCAGAAGAACAACGCGAACACGCCGAACAGGGGCCACTGCAGGGCGTAGGCAGCGTTCTGCACACCGCCGGTCGGTGACTCGAACCGGGCAAGCTGCCACCAGCCGAGCAGCACGCAGACCGCGAACGCCGCGATCGCCAGCAGGTGACCCAGCATCCAACGAGGGGTCAGCAGCCTGGGCACGACCGCCAGGATACCCGCGGCTGTGCGGCCAGGGATCGGTTCCAGGCTGACCGGGCCGGGGTCCCGATCCGCGGCTGCCGGGACGGACGGGTGGGGGTGGTGCTGCGGGGACGGCGACCCGGCGGCACCATGGTGGGCATGTCTACCGATGCCCAGCACAGCAGCCGCGCCAGCACCCCACCCGGAGCGGACGCGACCGGGCCGACCGAGATCCCGCGGCGCGGCTGGTTCCAGGTACTCAAGCGCTCATTCGGTGAGGTCAAGAAGGACAACGTCCCGATGCTGTCCGCAGGACTGGCCTACTTCGCCTTTCTGGCCCTGTTCCCGGCGTTGATCGCCGCCGTACTGATCTACGGGTTGGTAGCCAATCCCGCCGACGTGCAGCAACAGGTCGCCTCCTTCAGCAGCGCGTTGCCTCGTTCAGCTCGCAGCCTGATCACCGGACAGCTCACCTCCATTGCGTCGACGTCCTCCAGTGCGCTCGGTATCGGGCTGGTCATCTCGCTGCTCGCCGCGCTGTGGAGCGTGTCCGGCGGCGTCTCGAACCTGATCAAGGCTGTCAACATCTGCTACGACGAGGAGGAGACCCGCGGCTTCCTCAGGCTGCGTGCCTTGGCGCTGCTGCTGACCGTCGGCGCGATCGTGTTCGTGGTGGCCGCAGTCGGTCTCATCGCGGTAGCGCCGGTCGTGCTCAACGCGCTCAACCTCGGCGTGGTGGGGACCGTCCTGCTGCAGATCGCGCGGTGGACGCTGCTGGTGCTGGGCGTGATGGTCGGGCTGGGCGTGGTGTACCGGCTGGCTCCGGACCGGGACGCCCCGAAGTTCAAGTGGGTCAGCGTGGGGTCGGGAGTGGCCACCGTGATCTGGATCGTCGCCTCGGTCGGCTTCTCGCTGTACGTGTCGAACTTCGGCAGCTACGGCCAGACCTACGGCGCGCTCGCCGGGGTCGTCGTCCTGCTGCTGTGGCTGTTCATCAGCGCGTTCATCGTGCTGCTGGGTGCGGAGATCAACGCCGAGACCGAACAACAGACCGCCCGGGACACCACGCGCGGACCGGAACGCCCGATGGGCCGACGGGACGCGGTCAAGGCGGACACCCTGCCCGGAAGCTGACGCCGGTGCCGGCTAGCCGGACTGGACGTGGGAGTAGCCGAACCGGCCCTTGATGCACAGGTGCCCGTGGGTCACCGAGTGCTCGATCGGCGAGTCGACCCGCACGATCCGGTTGTCCTGGGTGGTCAGCTCCAGGTTGCAGCCGACCCCGCAGAACGTGCACACGGTGGTCACCTGGTCCTGCTTGGACTCGTCCCAGGTGCCGGCCTGGCGCATGTCGTACTCGCTCTTGGGCATCAGGGCCCCGGTCGGGCACACCCCGATGCAGTTGCCGCAGTACACGCACGCGGAGTCCGGAAGCGTCACGTCGAACTCGGTGGCGATGGTGGCGTCGAAGCCGCGCCCGGCGACCGCGATCGCGAACGTGTTCTGGGCGTCCTCGCCGCACGCCTCGACGCACTTGTAGCAGAGGATGCAGCGGGAGTAGTCGCGTACGTAGAGCTCGTTGTCGATCTTCACCGGCTGCGCCACGGTCTCCGCGGTCATCCCGTCGGGCAGGTGGTGGTGCCCGGCCTGGCGGCGGTCCCGCTCCCCCGCCTTGGCCGCCGGCCCGGGCGGCCCATACCGCTTGACGTCGACGCCGTAGTCGTCCATCCAGCGCTGCACGGAGTCCTCGGCCAGGGACATGTCCGCGGAGGAGGCCAGCAGCTCGAGCACCATCTTGCGGCTGTGCCGGACCCGCTCGGTGTCGGTCCGGACCACCATGCCGTCCTCGACCCGACGCGAGCAGGACGGGACGAGCACCCGGGAGCCGTCGACCTCGACCATGCACACCCGGCAGGCGTTGACCGGCGTCAGGTTGTCCAGGTAGCACAGCGTCGGGGTGTCGATCCCCTGCCCCCGCAGGACGTCCAGGATCGTCGATCCCTCGGGAGCGCGCAGCGCCGCACCGTCGACCTCGACGTCGAGCAGTCGGCGTACGCCGCCGAGCAGGACCGGGGCGCTACGACGCATCGACGTCCTCCTGTTCCCCGCCGGCCGAGGACTCCGGCGTACGGGAGGTGTCTACCGCACCCCCGGAGCCGGCGGCCGCCGGGATGAGGTTCAGCGCCAGCGCCGACTGCAGGGCCGCCGGCGCGGTCTGGCCCAGCCCGCAGATGGAGGCGTCCTTCATCACCAGGGACAGCTCGGCGAGCAGGTCCACATCGGCCGCCGTCGAGCCGTTGGACCGGCCGCTGCCGATCCGGATCAGCGTCTCCTCCTGGCGCACCGTGCCGACCCGGCACGGGACGCACTGCCCGCACGACTCGTCCCGGAAGAAGGCCGCCATCCGGGTCAGGATATCGAGCAGGTCGACGGAGTCGTCGAAGGCCATGATCACGCCGGAGCCGAGCGAGGCGCCGATCTCGCGGGTGCCCTCGAAGGTCAGCGGGGTGTCGAACTGCGACTCCGGGATGAACGTGCCGGCCGCGCCGCCCAGCAGCAACGCCTGCAACCGCCGGCCACCAGGCACCCCACCGGCCAGCTCGATCATCTGCCGGAGCGTCGTCCCGAACGGCACCTCGTACACGCCGGGCCGCTCGAGGTGGCCGGACAGGCAGAACAGCTTCGTGCCGGTGGACTTCTCGGTGCCGATCGCGGCGTACTCGGGTCCGTTGGCCAGCACGATGTCCAGCACGTTGACCAGGGTCTCGACGTTGTTGATCAGGGTCGGCTTCCCGAACAGCCCCGCGACGGTCGGGAACGGCGGCTTGTTTCGGGGCTCACCGCGGTAGCCCTCCAGCGAGTTCATCAGGGCGGTTTCCTCGCCGCAGATGTACGCGCCGGCACCGCGCCGCAACTCGATGTCGAAGCTGACACCCCGGCCCATGATGTCCGGGCCAAGCAGCCCGCGGGCCCGGGCCTGCTCGATGGCGTTGCGCAGCCGGCTCGTGGCCAGCGGGTACTCCCCGCGCACGTAGAGGTAGCCAACCTCGCAGCCGCCGACGTACCCGGCGATCGTCATCGCCTCGATCAGCGCGAACGGGTCGGACTCCATCAGGACCCGGTCCTTGAACGTGCCAGGCTCGGACTCGTCGGCGTTGCAGATCAGGTAGTGCGGGCGGGCCGGCGCGCTGGCGACCGCCTCCCACTTCACCCCGGTCGGGAACGCCGCCCCCCCACGGCCCATCAGCTTGGAGTCGCTGACCTCGCGGATCACGCCGGCCGGGCCGAGTTGCAGCGCCCGCCGCATCGCGAGGTACCCGCCGTGGTGGCGGTAGTCGTCCAGGCTGTCCGGGTCGACGACGCCGATCCGGCGCAGCAGCCGCAGGTCCGGGTCGCGTGGCTCCGCGGTCTGCGGCGTGGACGAGACCGGCTCCGCCGCCGCATCCGCACCGTCCCCGAGCGCCGCCAGCAGCGGGTCCAGACCGACCGGGGCGAGGGCGAAGTCCGGGCGCGGTTCGCCGTCGGGCTCGGCGCGTTGGACCATCACGGCCGGGGCGTGCTCGCAGAGCCCGAGGCACGGACTTCGCAACCAGATCGCGCCATCCCGCGCCGTACCCTCGGGGCCGAAGTCGGCCTGCAGCGACTCGATGAGTTCGCTCGCGCCAACGATCCGGCAGGCGATGTCGTCGCAGACGTGCGCGACCGTGGGCGGTCGTTCCTGGCTGGCGAACATCGCGTAGAACGTCGCCACGCCGTAGACCTCGGCCGGCGGGATGGTCAGGCGCCGGGCGACGTAGGTCATCGCGCCTTCGCTGATCCAGCCCACCCGCTTTTGCACCGCGTGCAGGACGGGAAGCAGCAGGTGCCGCTGCCCGCGGGCGTCGTGGCCGCCGTAGCTGACCCGGGTGTCCTCGGACCGGTCGCGCCCGCCACCCTCCCAGCGGGTCGCAGGGAGCCCGAGTTGCGCATCGACCGCGGCCCGCTCGTCCGCGCTCGCCTCGGCGTGCTTGAGGTACAGGTCCACGTGCTACCCGCGCGATTTCTCTGGGGTCAGCGGATCGATCCGGATCGCGGTCGCCTTGAACTCCGAGGTGCCGGACTTGGGGTCCCAGCTCTCATTGGTGAGCACGTTCACGTCGGCCTCGCCGGAGGCGTGCGGCGTCATCCAGGTCAGGCCGGGCCGCAGCGAGTCGTCGTAGCGCACCGGCGCCTCGATCGCGCCGCGCCGCGAGCTGACCAGGACCCGCTGCCCGTCGGTGACGCCGAGCGCGTGCGCGTCCTCGGGGGCGAGCCGGATGCTCTCGGCCTCCCACAGCGGTGAGCTGTAGCCGTCGGTCTGCACGCCGGTGTTGTAGGCGTCCAGCCGGCGCACGGTGGTCATCCGCAGCGGGAACCGCTCGTCGAGCTCATCGATCGGCGGCAGCCACTCGCACGCGTGGAACGGAGCGGGTGCTCCTTGCAGCGGGTCCGCCCACAGCCGCTCGTGCAGGATCGCGGTGCCGGGATGGTCCTCGTCCGGGCACGGCCACTGGATGCCCCCAAGTTCCTCCAGCCGGGCGTAGCTCATGCCGGCGTGCATCGCGGACAGGCTGCGCAGCTCGTCCCACGCCTGCTCCGACGTGGGCTCGCCCCAGTCGTGGCCCATTCGCTTGGCGAGCGCGCTGATGATCTCCCCGTCGCGCCGGGCCTGGCCGGGCGGGTCGATCGCCTTGCGGGTGCGCTGGACGCGGCGCTCGGAGTTGGTCACGGTGCCGTCGGCCTCGCACCAGTCTGCTGCGGCCGGAAATACGACGTCGGCGTACTCGGCGGTCTTGGTCAAGAAGATGTCCTGTACGACCAGGTGGTCCAGGCCGTCGAGCAGCTTGCGGCAGTGCTGGACATCGGCCTCGGACTCGGCCGGGTTCTCCCCCATGATGTACGCCGCCCGCAGCTCCCCGCGGTCCATCGCCTCGAACATCTCCGACAGGTGCCAGCCCTTCTTCGCGGGCAGCGGCACCCCCCAAAGCTGCTCGTAGCGGGCGCGTTCGGTGTCGTCCTGGATGTCGACGAAGCCCGGCAGCTTGTTGGGGATGGCGCCCATGTCGCCGCCGCCCTGGACGTTGTTCTGCCCGCGCAGCGGGTTCAGCCCGCTGCCGTAGCGGCCGACGTGGCCGGTGAGCAGCGCCAGGTTGATCAGCGACAGCACGTTGTCGACGCCCGTGTGATGCTCGGTGATCCCCAGGGTCCAGCAGATCTGGGCGCGGTCGGCCTCGGCGTAGCGGTGTGCCAGTTCCCGGATCGCCGCGGCGGGCACGCCGGTGATCTGCTCGGTGTACTCCAGCGTGTACGGCTCGACGGTCTTCGCGTACAGGTCGATGTTGATGGTGGCGTGCTCGATGAACTGCCTGTTCTCTAGGCCCGCGGCGAGGATCTCGCGGCCGATGCCGTTGGCTAGCGCGATGTCGGTGCCCACGTCCAGCCCCAGCCAGACGTCGGCCCACTGGGCGCTGGCGGTGCGGCGCGGGTCGACGGCGTACAGCCGGGCGCCGTTGTGCACGCCCCTGAGGACGTGGTGGAAGAAGATCGGGTGCGCGTTGCGGGCGTTGGAACCCCACAGCACGATCAGATCGGTGTTCTCGATGTCCTCGTAGGAGGAGGTGCCACCACCGGCACCGAACGCTGCCGCCAGACCGACGACACTAGGAGCGTGTCAAGTTCGGTTGCAGGAGTCGATGTTGTTCGACCCGACGACCGACCGGACGAACTTCTGGGCCAGGAAGTTGGTCTCGTTGGAGGCCTTGGAGCAGCTGAACATCCCGAACCCGCGGGACCCGTCCTTGTCGATCACCTTCTGAAACCCGGCCGCGGCCCGGTCGAGCGCCTCGTCCCAGGTGGCCGGGCGCAGCTGCCCGCCGTCGCGGACCAGCGGCTCGGTGAGCCGGGGCTTAGGCGCGCTGCCGCCCCGGCGGGCTGGCCTGCGGTGCGCCTTGCGGCTGTCGGTCGCGGTCATGGTCGCTCCACCTCAGCGGTCGGGGTCGGGTGTGACACCAGCGTAACCGGGCCGGTCAGGGCAGTGCGCTACCGGCCACCCACTGCGGCCACGGGACCGCCCAGTCGTAGATGTCCCCGTCGGCCGGACCGAGACTGACCGGGGTACCGACGACCTTCACCACGTCCCCGACCTGGGAGAAGTTGAAGAACCAGGCGGCGTTGTCCGGCGAGGCGTTGATGCACCCGTGCGAGACGTTGCGGACCCCCTGGTCGGCGATGGACCACGGCGCCGAGTGCACGAACTCGCCGTTGTTGGAGATCCGGGTCGCGTAGTCGACCTCGGTCACGTACCCGCCGGCGTCCAGGGCCAGCCCGTAGGTCGTGGAGTCCATCGTCTTCTTGCGGTTCTTGTCGATGACGACGTGCGGGCCGCTCTTGGTGTAGCGGCCAGGGACCTCCAGGCCCAGCGCCACCGGGATCGTCTTGACCAGGGTCCCGTTGTTGAACGTCTGCATCTGGTGGGTCTGGGCGTTGGCGATGCTGATATGCGCGTCGCCCACGGTGAAGCTGATCTCGCGGTCCACCTTGCCCCAGGCGCCGCCCCCGAAGTCCACGCCCAGCAGGTCCGCGGCGACGGTCACCGTCGTGCCCGCCTGCCAGTAGGCCTGCGGCCGCCAGTGCACCTCGGTGTCGGACAGCCAGCTCCAGGAGCCGGCCTGGGGCGGGTCCGAGGTGACCTTCAGGTGCTGCTGCACCGCCGCCCGGTCGGTCGCGGGGGCGTCCAGATAGACCCGCACCGGCATCCCGATCCCCACGGTCGTGCCGTCCAGCGGCCCGATCGCGGGGAAGACCAGCGTCTGCGGAGCGACGGTGGAAAACGCCGAGCGCGCCAGGTCACCCTGCCCATCCTGGCCCTGCGCGACGGCGGTCACGGTGTAGTCGGTGGAGTAGGCCAGCGGATCGGTGGACTGCCAGCTCGTGCCGTCCGCGGACAATTCGCCGGAGACAAGGCTCCCGTCGGTGCCGGCCAGCGCGACCGAGACCAGCGTGCCGTGCTCGGCCTGCACGGTCACCGGATCGGTGGGTACGACGTCCGCAGTCGCGGCGCCGGGCAGCACGGTTATGACCGGCGGAGGGCCGGTCGGGGCCGGCGCGGCCGACGTCGTGGACGGCGCCGCCGTCCCGACAGCCCGGTGGGTGGGCGTCGAGCCCGCCGTACAACCCGCGACGAACAGCAAACACGCGACCACGAACACCGTCGCGCGACCGACCCTGGGGATCCCCGCTCCGAACGACCTCACTGCACCCTCCCAAGCGATCGCGCCCATCCTCTCCCACGCCACCGACAGACTCGTGGAACCCGGCCGATCCGGGCGAGGCCGGCGTGACCGGGTGAGGTCGAGCGGGCGGTGCTGGCCGCCGGGCGGGGCCGGAAATCGGCCGGCGGCTTGCGGTAGTCTCGGTCGGCTGCCCACGGCAGCACCGCGCCGCTAGCTCAACTGGCAGAGCAGCTGACTCTTAATCAGCGGGTTCGGGGTTCGAGTCCCTGGCGGCGCACCACGAAAGGCCTGCTCAGCGCCCCGTAAGACCTCTACCGGGCTGTTATGCAAGCAATCTGCAGATCCGGCCCCACTATGAGCCCCACTATGAGCTGGGATGCTGGCCGCCACGAGAGGTTCGAGCGTGGCCATCGCGCCGACATCGGCGGCGCACCGCCGTCAGATGCTCGCGTTGCAAGCACGGCGTCGTGTCGACCATTTCAGGGACGGCCGGCCGCGTCAGCGCCGATCAGGAAGGGTGCGGTCGGGCAGGTCGCCTCAGCAGCAACGAGTTGAGTCCTCGCCTCGCCGGGGAGGGTGGAACCCCAGCAGCTCCCCGGTCGCCGGCACCCGGGTTTGCGGCGTCATGGCAGACCGCGCCGACGGAGCGCATCGCTGGGTCGGCGAGCTCGCCGAACCTCTTGACCCCCAGTCACTCCCCCGGCGTGTCACCAGCTACCGGCGGCTGCCGGAATGTGCCGCTGAGCTGGGCGTTTGCCAACCGTGCATGCCGCGCAGTGCCGCCAGATGTCGCGGGATCCCGCGGAGTTCGTGAGCATTCCGTGAGCAGACTTTGCGGTCAGGGGTGTCAAGAGGCACCACGCGACTGAGAGCCGACGGCGACGACCCGACGGCAGCCCATCTCCGTTCCTCCTCGCAGCCGCGCGGAACCGTGCCGGCCGGGGGCCAGCGATGTCAGGGTTAATCGACAGCATCCAGCTTGTGCACGTCCAGGCTTCCAGCCGGGCGGGCAAGCGCAGCCAGGGTCATCAGGCCTTCGTAGCAGGACTCCGCG
>JBBPYA010000133.1:0-11925 GCA_038200385.1 Mycobacteriales bacterium | reverse complement strand
TTCGACATGACGATCGCCGGCAACGTGCGTTACGGCCGGGCCGGCCTCAGCGACGACGAGGTCGCGGCGACCTTCGACGTCCTGGGCCTGGCCGACTGGGTCGACGGCCTGCCCCGGGGCATCCACACCCTGGTGGGAGAGCGGGGGGAGTCCCTGTCGGTGGGGGAGCGACAGCTCGTCGCGGTGGCCAGGGCCTACGTCGCAGATCCCGACCTGCTGGTACTGGACGAGGCCACGTCGGCGGTGGACCCGGCCACCGAGGTCCGGCTGACCCGGGCGTTGGACTCGCTGACCCGCGGCCGCACTACGCTGACCATCGCGCACCGGCTGTCCACGGCCGAGGCCGCCGACGAGGTGATCGTGGTCGACGCCGGGCGGGTGGTCCAGCGCGGCTCGCACGAGGAGCTGGTCCGTGCCGACGGCCCGTACGCCCGGCTGCACGCGTCGTGGGTGGCCCAGCAGAGCCGCTGACGGGCCCGCCGGGTCCCCGCAGCTGCGCGTGCGGCCGGTAGGCCACCGGTCGGGTGCTTTCCCCGCAGGCCCGTGGCCAGTGCCCCCGATCCGACGGTGTCGTCGTCTAGCCTGTGCGGCGTCGGCTCCACCGGGGGGTCGAGCAGCCCGAGGAGAGCCATGTCGCAGCCACCCGGTTCCTGGGACCCGTACTCCGGGCAGTCGACCGGCCAGTCGGGCGGTCAGTACGGCTCCGGGCCCGGGCCGCAGAACCCCTACGGCAGCGGGGAGTCCTACCCTGCCCCGTCCCCGTCGCAGTACTCCCCGTCGCAGTACTCCCCGCCGCCGGCGTACGGCGGCTACCCCCCGGCCGGCACGGGACCGTACGGCCAGCCGGCGTACCCGGGCCCCTACGGCCAACAGTACGGGCCCCCGCCGGGTCAGCCCGGACTCCAGCGTCCGGGTGCCGCGCTCGCGGCGGCCGTGCTCGGCTACATCCAGGCCGGCATCGTGCTGCTGTGCTCCTTCGCCGTGCTCGCCGCGGGGACGGCGGCCACCGAGGCGCTGCTGATCGGCATCCTGCAGTTGATCTCGGTCGGGCTGCTCATCTTCGGTGCGGTGCAGCTGAGCACCGGCACGGGCCGGACCATGATGCTGGTCGCCAGCGGGTTGCAGCTGCTGCTCGTCGTGTACTACCTGATCCGGTTCTCCTCGATCGGCAACGCCATCGACCTCGGCAGCGACCAGGGGGTCTTCATCGTGGTCCCGCTGTTCTTCGCGGTGATGCCCGCGGTCGCACTGGGGCTGACGTTGAACCGGATGATCCCGCCGTACATCGCCTCGAAGCGGACCCAAGGCCCGACACCCAACACGTCCTGGGGTCAGTGACCGGGCTCGACCCGGCCGTCTCGGCCCGGCTCCGCCGGGACCGTGACGGATTGGTGGCCGCCGTCGTCCAGCAGCACGACACCGGCGAGGTGTTGATGCTCGGTTGGATGGATGCCGAGGCGCTGCACCGGACCCTGACCACCGGGCGTACGACGTTCTGGTCGCGCAGCCGGCAGGAGTACTGGGTCAAGGGCGAGACGTCGGGGCACTGGCAGTGGGTCCGCTCGGTTGCCCTGGACTGTGACGGGGACGCCGTCCTGGTCCGGGTCGACCAGGAGGGCCCGGCCTGTCACCGCGACACCCGCAGCTGCTTCGACGGCGGGCAACTGCCCCTCGCCCCGCCCTGATCCCGGCTGATCCCGCCCCGATCCCGGCCGACCGGTGATCGCGGAGGTCGGACCGGGCGGCGCTGTCACACTGGCCGCATGGACTTCGGCAGGGACACCCCGGGGTTGGAGGAGTTCCGGGCCCTGCGGGCCGTGGCCGGAGCCCACCCCGTCGTCCCGGTGTGCCGCAGGCTGCTCGCCGACGGCGAGACGCCGGTCGGGCTCTACCGCAAGCTGGCCGGTGGGCCGGGCAGCTTCCTGCTGGAGTCGGCCGAGCAGGGCAGGTCCTGGTCGCGCTACTCCTTCGTCGGCGTGCACTGCCCGGCGATGCTCACCGAGGTCGACGGGCACGCGCGGTGGGTCGGCCCGGCGCCGGGGGCCGGGACGCCGGACGAGCCGCTGGCGGCGCTGCGCCACGTGGTCGAGCAGCTGAGGTCGCCGCGGCTGGCCGGGCTCCCGCCGCTGACCGGCGGGCTGGTGGGGTACGTCGCCTACGACGCGGTACGACGGCTTGAGCGGCTGCCCTGCACCGCCGAGGACGAGCTGGCCATCCCGGACCTGGCGATGCTGCTCGCGGCCGACGTCGCCGTGCTCGACCACGCCGACGGCTCGCTGCTGCTGGTCGCCAACGTGCTGCCCGGCGACGGCGACGACGAGACGGCGTACGCCGGGGCGGTGTCCCGGCTGGCGAGGATGACCGCGCGGCTGGCCGAGGCGGCGGGGCCGACCGCGTCCACCCTGCACCGACCGGAGCCGTCCTACACCTCACGTACTCCACCGGGCGGGTTCACCGCCGCGGTGGAGGCGGCCAAGGTGGAGATCCAGGCCGGCGAGGCCTTCCAGGTGGTGCTGTCTCAGCGGTTCGAGATGCGCCCGGCGCCGGACCCGCTGGACGTCTACCGGGTGCTGCGCACGACGAACCCGAGCCCGTACATGTACCTGCTGCGCTTCCCCGACGGCATCGACGTCGTCGGGTCCTCACCGGAGGCGCTGGTCACCGTCTCCGCCGGCCGCGCGCTGATGCACCCGATCGCGGGCACCCGGTGGCGCGGGGACACCCCCGAGGAGGACCAGCGGCTGGCCGCGGAGCTGCTGGCCGATGAGAAGGAGCGCGCCGAGCACCTGATGCTCGTCGACCTCGGCCGCAACGATCTCGGGCGGGTCTGCGCGCCCGGCAGCGTCGACGTCGTGGATTTCATGGGGATCGAGCGGTACAGCCACGTCATGCACATCGTGTCCACCGTGGTCGGGGACGTTGCCCCGGGGCGCGGCTGTTTCGACGTCCTCGCGGCGACCTTCCCGGCCGGCACCCTGTCCGGGGCACCCAAGCCGCGAGCCATGGAGATCATCGAGTCCCTGGAACCGGTACGGCGTGGCCTGTACGGCGGCACCGTCGGGTACCTCGACTTCGCCGGGGACCTGGACATGGCCATCGCGATCCGGACCGCACTGATCCGCGACGGGGTGGCCTACGTGCAGGCCGGCGCCGGCATCGTCGCCGACAGTGACCCGGCCGCGGAGGAACGCGAGACGGTCGCGAAGGCCTCCGCGGTGCTGCAGGCCATCGCCACCGCCGCGACGATGGCCGCAGTCCGGTGAGGTCGTCCCCGAGCCGGGAGCTGACCCTGGCCGTGCTGGTCGCGGCGGCGGCCGGCGCGCTGGGCTTGTTCGCCGCCAGTCAGCCGTGGCTGCGAGTGACGGTGACCCGCGCTGCTCCGCTGCCGCCGTCGGAGCTGGCGCTGCCTGGCGGGGACGTCGCGCCCCTGGTTCCGGCCCTGATGATCGTCGTGCTGGCCGGCGCCGCCGGGCTGCTGGCCACGGCGCGGCTCGGCCGGGTTGCGGTGGGAGCGGTGGTGCTGGCCTCCGGGACAGGGACGGTCGCCGCGGCGCTTCCGTGGCTTCGGGCGCTGAGCCCTGCCGCCGCGGCGGAGGTTGCGGCCGGGGCGGGCCTGCCCGCCGGCGCGGTCGCGACGAGTGGCACCGCCACCCCGTATCTCTCGCTGGTTGCGGGCCTGCTCGGCGCGCTCACCGGAGCAGCCGCGGTGCTCCGCGCCCGGCGTTGGCCTCGGCTGGGCGCGCGCTACCAGCGCGACCGAGCCCCGGGGGCCGACGAGGCGCAGAGCCCGCGGCCGGGGGAAGCACCGGCGGCCGACTCCGAGCCGGCATCAGGCGAGCCCACCGAGAAGGAACTCTGGGATGCCCTGGACCGCGGCCTGGACCCCACCCGGGACGGGTGAGGCCCCGCTGCCGCGACGGGCCGCCAGCGTCGCCGGGCAGGTCGCCCGGTCGCCGCCGGCAGTGGCCGTCAGCGGTCGGTCAGATGCCGAACTTGCCGGCCAGACCGCCGAGATCGCCGAGGTCGGACGCGTCGATGCCGAACTTGCTCAACAGGCCCTGGTCGCGGTCGGTGTCCACCTGGTCGGGCAGTTCCGAGTCGGCCTGGGCCGCCTTGTCCTGGTCGCCCCGGGACTTCAGGAACTGCAGGATCTGCTCCTTGGGGATCTGCATGATCAACCTCCGATGTCGACTGTTGCTGATCTGCAACTGGTTGAGCGCCGCTAGGACCGCGCAGCGGTCCTCGGAGGAGTGGAGGGGCAGGCGTCCTAGGAGTCGGCCGGCGGGAGCCGGTCCTGACCACCACGGTCACCGCGGTCGAACTCGGCCTGCTCGGCCTGGACCTCCTCCGAGACGGTTCTGGTGTCGGTCACCGTGTCGGTAGCGACCCGGATCCGCTCGACCGGCACCGTCTGCTTGGTGACCACGACCCGCTCCTCGTACAGGATCATCTCCAGATCGCTCTCGCCGATCTCGCCGGTCGGCATCGAGGCGGCCTCCTCCTCGCTGATCGGCTCGCGCTCGACGCGGACCTCCTCGCGGGACACCGGCACCTCGATGCTCTCCATCCGGGTGACGACGTACTTGCGCAGCCGGGCCCGACTGGTCGGGACCCGCTCGGTGTCGGCGTGGAGTCGTTCCGCGGACAGCGTGACGCCGTCCGCATCGTCGGAGTCGCTGTCGGGCCCGGACTCGGTCCGAGCGCCGAGGGAGGTGTTCGTGTCGTCGCGGCCGGCCGGATCCGTGCTCTCGCTGCGGGTCGCCTCCGGGGGAGCGCCCATCGCCATGGTCTCCACGCCGGCCATCTCGGCGCTGTCAGTGCTGTCGGCGCTGTCGGTGTCGGAGCTGCTGTCGGCGACGGAACTGTCGGCGCGGTCGGTGGCGAAACTGTCGGCGCTGTCGGCGCTGTCGGCGCGGTCCTCCGAACGGCTGCTGTCCGAGGTTTCCGGGTCCGTCGGGCCGGAGTCCGCGGCGCCGGCCTGCGCGGGCGGCGGCGCGGCCTGGGTGTCGGCGTTGTCGCGGGGCAGGCCGTAGTGGGAGTACAGCGCCTGCTCCTGCTCGGGGCTGAGATGGCCGTCCTCGTCGATGCTCGGTGCGTCCTTGACGGTGGCCTTGCTGACCGGGACCGACAGGGCGCCGTCGGCGTAGCGGGCCTGCTCCACCGGGACGAACGTCTCCTTGGTCCCGAACAGCCCCGTGCTCACCGTGACCCACTGGGGCGCGCCAGAGCGGTCGTCGAGGTAAACCTGGCCCACCTTGCCGATCTTGTCGCCGCTGCTGTCGAAGACGGTGGCGCCCACGAGTTCAGGGATGTCGCTGGCGTCGATCATGGGGTCCTCGTTTCGTGACAGGGTCCGGTCCGGTTCGTCCCGCGTTACCCATAAGACGGACCGTTGGGACGCATCCTTGCGGAGATGTGGTCCAGATCACAGGGGGCGGACCCGAATCCGGTGACGATCGGCTCGCTCGTTACAGTGACCGGTACCAGGGGTTGCCCGATCAGGCGTCCACCGAAGGGGACTTCCGTCGAAGTGAGTGTGCTCGAGGACATCCTGGCCGGTGTCCGGAAGGATCTCCTCGCTCGAGAGCGGGCGATCCCGCTCACCGAATTGCAAGCCGCCGCTGCCGGGCAGGACTCGCCGCGCAACGTGCTCGGTGCGTTGCGTGCCCCCGGAGTCGGGGTGATCGCCGAGGTCAAGCGGGCCAGCCCGTCGGCCGGTCCGCTCGCGAGCATCGCCGATCCCGCCGATCTCGCCCGCGAGTACGCCGAGGGCGGTGCTCGGATGATCAGCGTGCTTACCGAGGGCCGGCGCTTCGGCGGCAGTCTGGCCGACCTTGCCGCGGTCCGGGCCGCGGTGGAGGTCCCGGTGCTGCGCAAGGACTTCATCATCAGCCCCTACCAGGTACACGAGGCCCGCGCGCACGGGGCGGATGCCTGCCTTCTGATCGTGCGCGCACTGGAGCAGAACGTGCTGGTCGGGCTCCTGGAACGGATCGAGTCACTGGGCATGACCGCCCTGGTCGAGGTGCACGGGGAGGCCGAGGCCGACCGCGCGCTGGCCGCCGGGGCCCGCGTGATCGGCGTCAACGCCCGCGACCTGACCACCCTCAGCATCGACCGGACCGTGTTCGAGCGGATCGCGCCCGGCCTGCCCTCGGATGTCATCAAGATCGCCGAGTCCGGGGTGCGTGGCCCGCACGACCTGATCGCCTACGCCTGCGCCGGGGCCGACGCGGTGCTCGTCGGGGAGGGTCTGGTGCGTTCCCGAAGCCCTCGGCAGGCCGTCGCCGAACTCGTCACGGCCGGCGCGCATCCGGCGGTTCCGCGGCCGTCCCGATGACCCGCGCGGACGAGCGGGCGGCCGGTACCCCTCCGCCGGCGGCATCGTCGGCCACGGACCCGCTCCCGGCGGACTCGTTCGCCCCGGGCTCCGACGGCCATTTCGGACCCTATGGCGGGCGGTTCGTCCCGGAGGCCCTGATGGCCGCCCTGGACGAACTGGACGCCGCCTACCGGAACGCCCGCGAGGATCCGGCGTTCGAGGCCGAACTGGACCGCCTGCACGCCACTTACACCGGACGCCCCTCCCCCCTGACGGACGCGACCCGACTGTCCGAGCACGCAGGCGGTGCCCGGATCCTGCTCAAGCGCGAGGACCTGAACCACACCGGCTCGCACAAGATCAACAACGTCCTGGGGCAGGCGCTGCTGACCCGCCGGATGGGCAAGCCCCGGGTGATCGCGGAGACCGGCGCCGGGCAGCACGGGGTGGCCACAGCGACCGCGGCGGCGCTGCTCGGCCTGGAGTGCTGTGTCTACATGGGCGAGGAGGACACCGTCCGGCAGGCGCTCAACGTGGCCCGGATGCGGCTGCTCGGCGCAGAGGTCGTCCCGGTGCGCACCGGCTCGAGGACGCTGAAGGACGCGATCAACGAGGCGATGCGGGACTGGGTCGCCTCGGTCGACACCACCCACTACCTGCTCGGCACCGTCGCCGGCCCGCACCCGTTCCCGGTCATGGTGCGCGACTTCCACGCCGTCATCGGCCGGGAGACCCGCGAGCAGGTACTCGCACTGACCGGTCGGCTGCCGGACGCGATCGCGGCCTGCGTCGGCGGCGGGTCCAACGCGATCGGCATCTTCCACGAGTTCCTCGCCGACACCGGCGTCGCCCTGCACGGGTTCGAGGCCGCCGGGGACGGAGTGGACACCGGGCGGCACGCGGCTACCCTGTACGCCGGGTCCCCCGGCGTGCTGCACGGCACCCGCTCCTACCTGCTGCAGGACTCCGACGGGCAGACCGCCACCACGCATTCGATCTCGGCCGGGCTGGACTACCCCGGGGTAGGCCCGGAGCACGCCTGGCTGAAGGACACCGGCCGGGCGACGTACTCCGGGGTGACCGACGCCGAGGCGATGCAGGCCTTCCGGCTGCTGTGCCGGACCGAGGGCATCATCCCGGCCATCGAGAGCGCGCACGCGGTGTACGGCGCGGTGCAGCTCGGCCGACGGCTGGGCCCGGGTGCCGTGATCGTGGTGAACCTGTCCGGGCGCGGCGACAAGGACGTCGACACCGCCGCCCGCTGGTTCGACGTCCTCGACCGCGAGGAGTTGCCGGCACCGGCCGACGTCGCCGCCGGTGCGCCCGGCGAGCAGGTGTGATCGACCTGGGCGGCACGGGAGCGCAGCGCGGTCGGATCGGAGCGGCGTTCGAGCGGGCCGCGGCGGAGCAGCGGGCCGCGCTGATCGGCTACCTCCCGGCCGGTTTTCCCAGCCGGGCCGGCTGCGTGGACGCGCTGGCGGCGATGGTCGGGGCCGGCGTCGACATCGTGGAGGTGGGGCTCCCCTACAGCGACCCGCTGATGGACGGACCCACGGTCCAGGCCGCCGTCGACCGGTCGCTGGCCGGAGGCACCCGGATCGCCGACGTGCTGGCCACGGTGGCGGAGGTGGCCCGCGGCGGGGTACCGGTTTTGGTGATGACGTACTGGAACCCGGTCGAGCGGTACGGCGTCGACCGGTTCGCCGACGAGCTGGCCGCCGCCGGCGGGGCCGGGGTGATCACCCCCGACCTGACCCCGGAGGAGGGCGGGGACTGGCTGGCCGCCTGTCACCGGTCGGGATTGGATCCGGTGCTGCTCGTCGCCCCGTCCTCGACCGAGCAGCGGCTGCGGACGATCGCCTCGGTGTGCCGCGGTTTCGTCTACGCCGCTTCCACGATGGGCGTCACCGGGGCTCGCGCGGCGGTGAGCGCCGTCGCGCCCGCGCTGGTGGAGCGGGTCCGCGGGGTCACCGAGCTTCCGATCAGCGTCGGGCTGGGCGTCAGCGACGGTGCGCAGGCCGCGGAGGTGGCGGCGTACGCCGACGGGGTGATCGTCGGCTCAGCCTTCGTCCGGACGCTGCTGGACGCCCCCGACGAGGGCACCGGGATCGCGGCGGCGGCGGCGCTGGCGCGGGATCTCGCCGACGGCGTACGCCGGGGCAGGGCGCGGCCGCCTGGACCGGCTTCGCCCGCCTGACCCGGCACCGGATCCACCGCTCAGCGCGCCGCGCTGCAGAACCGCCGAATCGTGTGAAGCAGCGCGCGGGTGTGGGCGTGGACCTGCCCGAGCTCGACCAGACAATGCACCCGGCGAAGGGCTGTTCCATCCCGTCCACGCCGACGGTGTCCAGATGGCCGTCGAGCAGGAGGCTCGGGCCGCTCCGCGGCGAGGTCGACCGCGGCCTCGCCGGGCGCGGTGCCATCCACCCTCAGCCGACCCGCTCGATGGCGTGCCGCAGGTCGGCCAGCAGGGCGTCCTCGCCCTCCAGCCCGATCGAGAGCCGGATCAGCCCGGGTGGGATGCCGGCGTCCAGCCGCTGCTGCGGGGTCATGTTGAAGTGCGAGGAGTTGAACGGCACGCTGGCCAGGGTCTCGACCCCGCCGAGGCTGGTGGCCTCGACGGCCACCCGCAGCCGACGCAGGACTGCCAGCGCCCGCTCGTCCCCGCCGTCGAGGACCAGGCCGAGCATGGCTCCCTTCGGCCCCGGGAGGACCGCCTCGACGAGCGCGCCGGCATCGGGATGGTCCGGACGCCCTGGATAACGGACGTGCGCGACGCCAGGGACGTCGGACATGGCTGCGGCGATCGCAGCGGCCGAGCGACAGGACTCGGCGAGCCGGACCGCGAAGGTCCGCATGCCGCGCCAGGCCAGGAATGCCGCGTGCGCGCCCAGGCAGCCGCCGATGGTGATCAGCCGGCGCTGGATCTCCTCCCGCAGCGCCGGGTCGTCGAGCGTCACCGCACCGGCGACCACGTCGGAGTGCCCGGCCAGGAACTTCGTCGCCGACTCGACCACGACGTCGGCGCCCAGTTGCAGGGGCCGGGCGCACCACGGGGAGGCAAAGGTGTTGTCCACGACCAGCCGGGCACCGGCGGTGCGGGCGATGCGGGCGACGGCAGGGATGTCCAGCAGGCGCAGCTGCGGGTTGGACAGCGTCTCGCCGTACAGGACCGCGGGCCGGTGCTCGGCCACGGCCAGTTCCCAGGCCGCGGTGTCGAAGGCGTCGACGCGCACCACCGTGATGCCGAGGGCGGGCAGATCGCGGACGAGCAGGTCGTCGGTGTCCCCGTAGACCTGGCGGGAGGCGACCAGCGTGTCCCCCGCACGGAGCAGGGTCAGCAGCGTGGTGGCGATCGCCGCCATCCCGCTGGCGGTCATCAGGCAGTGTGCGGCGCCGTGCAGCCGGGCCACGTCGGCCGCGGCGGCATCCACGGTCGGGTTGCTGAACCTGGAGTACCAGGTCTCGTGCAGGCCCCCGGTGCCCTGGATGTCGGCGTAGGCGGTGTCGTCGAGCTCGAAGGTCGTGCTCAGGTAGATCGGCGGAATGACAGGGGCGGTCCGGGAGGTGTGGCTGCGGCCGGGGCGGTAGGGGTCGGTCACGCGGAACTCCTCGGTGATCCGGGCTCGGTCCCGGCGCGATTGCCGGGTCGCAGGGTGATCATGCCGGTGGCCGGTGCCGACGCGCCGGTCCGGACCACCCAGGCGCGCGGCGCTGGGCAGCGCTCGGGTTACCCTCGGCAGCGTGCTCCTCGCCGCGATCCCGAGCCCGACCCAGGGGGTCTGGGAGATCGGTCCGGTGCCGATCCGGGCCTATGCGCTGTGCATCATCGTCGGGATCGTGGTCGCGGTCTGGATCGCCGAGCACCGCTACATCGCGCGTGGCGGCGAGCCGGGGGACGTCGTCGACATCGCAGTCACGGCCGTGCCGTTCGGCATCGTCGGCGGCCGGCTGTACCACGTGTTCTCCACGCCCGAGCCGTACTTCGGCGCCAACGGCCATCTCATCGACGCGTTCAAGATCTGGCAGGGCGGGCTGGGGATCTGGGGCGCGGTCAGCCTCGGCGGGGTCGGTGCATTCATCGCCTGCCGCCGACGGGGCCTGCGGCTGGCTCCGATGGCCGACGCGATGGCGCCGGGGATCGTGGTAGCCCAGGCGATCGGGCGGCTCGGCAATTGGTTCAACAACGAGCTGTACGGCCGGCCCACGACCCAACCGTGGGGACTGACGATCTACGAGCAGGTGCCCGGCGGTGGCCGGGCCGCGACCGGCCCGGACGGCCAGCCGATCGTGCTGGGGACGTTCCAGCCGACGTTCCTGTACGAACTGATCTGGGACCTCGGCGTCGCCGGGGTGGTGGTTTGGGCCGACCGGCGTTTCCAGCTGGGCAGGGGACGCGCGTTCGCGCTGTACGTCGCCGCGTACTGCTCCGGCCGGGTCTGGATCGAGGCGCTGCGGATAGACACCGCGGAGCGGATCTTCGGGCTGCGCCTGAACATCTGGACCTCGATCCTGGTCTTCGCCCTGGCCGTCGCCTGGATGCTGACGCACCGCGGTCCGCGGGAGCGCGACCTCTACCTGCCCGGCCGCAACCCCGACCCGGAGCAGGACCCGGGTGCGGCCGACGACGGCGCCCCCGAAGGTCGATTGGTCTCCCTGGTCAAGGCCGAGGCGGCCGACGAACCGCCCGGACCGGATCCGCCCGATGAGTGAGCACGTGGGCGCCGCCGCCTCACCGGTCAGCCACGAGCACAGCACCGCCGCCGGGGGCTGGCTGCGACCGGCCGTCTTCGGGGTCATGGACGGGCTGGTGTCCAACTTCGCGCTGATCGCCGGCGTCGCCGGCGCGGGCGCCTCGGCCCGCACCGTGGCGCTGACGGGGCTGGCCGGCCTTTTCGCCGGGGCGTCGTCGATGGCGATCGGTGAGTACGTGTCAGTGGCCAGCCAGGCCGAGTCCACCCAGGCCGAGCTGGACGTCGAGGCCCGCGAGCTGCGGATCAACCCCGACGCGGAACAGCGGGAACTGGCCCAGGTCTACATTCGGCGCGGGGTTGATCCCGAGCTGGCCCTCGAGGTGGCCCGGCAGATGTCCCGGGATCCCGAGGAGGCGCTGCGGGTCCACGCCATGGAGGAGCTGGGCGTCGATCCGGGGGAACTGCCCAGCCCGTGGGTCGCCGCGCTGTCCTCGCTGGCCTCCTTCACCGTGGGGGCGATGCTTCCGCTGCTGCCCTACCTCGTCGGTGCGGCCAACCTTGCGGTGTCCGCAGTCGTCGCCGGGGTGGCGCTGTTCTTGACCGGCGTGCTGACCTCGCGCTTCACCAACCGTGGCTGGTTGTTCGCCGGCTCGCGCCAGCTCGGGCTGGGCCTGTTGGCGGCCGGCGTGACGTTCCTGGTGGGCTCGGCCTTCGGCGCGGGGACCGGCTGAGCGCTGTGTAGGCTGAGCCTCCCGCTGCGGGCCTCCCGCCGCGGGATGGAGGGCCACCGTCGTCCCTCGCCGGTCAGTACAAGGTCGCACCATGCACACGACGACAGAGTCGCACCATGCACACGACGACAGAGTCGCACCATGCACACGACGACAGAGTCGCACCATGCACACGACG
>JBBPYA010000132.1:0-7245 GCA_038200385.1 Mycobacteriales bacterium | reverse complement strand
CTCGCGGACGGCGCCGGCTCCTCCACGCCGGGCAGCCTAGCCCGCGGGACCGGCAGCGAACTCAGACGCTGTGACCGTCGTCAGCCACGCTGCGTACCAGCTCTCCCTCGTCCAGTACCCGCTGTCCGCCCGCGACCACGACCGCCGCGACAGCGGCGGCCGCCGTTGCCACGCCGAACGCGGGATTCGCACCGAACACGTCCACGAGCTTCCCCGACAGCCCGGCGCCGAGCGCCACGCCGAGCCCGACCGCGGTCCCGAGCCAGGTGAAGCCCTCGGTGACCGCCCTGGCGGGCACCAGCCGCTCGGTGAGGGTGAACGCCGAGATCAGCGACGGCGACACCGCCGTACCGGCGACGAACGTGAACCCGACCATCAGCCAGATGTTGGGGATGAACAGCAGCGGCACCGTGCCGAGGGAGAGCAGGGACAGCGTCCAGACCAGCCTGCGGCGCAGCTCGACCCGCCAGGGGATCAATCCCCACAGCACCCCGGACAGCATCGACCCCACCGCGAGCGCGGCGATCAGCAGCCCGGACAGGGCCATCCGGTCCACCTTGTCCGCGAACGCGACGAGGCCGACCTCCAGGACGCCGAGGATGGCCCCGACCGCCATCCCCACGACGCAGAGCACCCGCAGGCCCGGGGTACGGATAGCCAGCGGTCCGTGCCGCGGATGGTGGCCGCTGGGTGGGGGCTCCGTGCGGACCTGGCTGGCGAAGAGCAGGCTGCCGACCACGGCCAGCGTGAACGCGGTGACGATCCCGGACGTGGTGTGCCCGGTCGTCGACAGGAACGTGACGAGCACCGGGCCGATGATGAAGACCAGCTCGTCGGTGACGGACTCGAACGCCAGCGCGGTGGGCAGCCGCGGGGAGCCGCGCAGCACATAGCTCCAGCGGGTCCGGATCATGCTCGAGATGGGGGGCAATGCGGCGCCGGCGATCCCGGCCGCGACGAACATGACCCACAGCGGCCACGGGTGCGGACCGTTCTGGCTGCGGGTGGCGAACAGGAACGTGACGCCGCCGATCACGTGCACCGCGAGCACCGGGAAGAGCACCCGGCGTTGACCCAGCGAGTCGGCCAGCCGGCCGATCACGGGGCCGAGCAGGGCGGTGGTCACCGCGCCGGTGGCCGCCACGCCGCCCCCGAGCCCGTACGAGCCGGTGTAGGACTGCACGAGCAGCACGCTGCCCAGCCCGACCATGGACAGCGGCAGCCGTCCGACGAAGCCGAACAGCACCATCTTGACCGAGTACGGGGTGCGGAAGACGTCCAGGTACGGCGCCAGGACACCGGTTCCGGACCCGGATCTCCGCGTGTCGTCCACGTCGGCACCGTAACCGATGCCGCGCCGGTCGGCGCGCGGCACGGCTCAGCCGGTGAAGCGCTGCTCCAGGGCGGCCAGCTCGTCGTGCATGGTCGAGGGCAGCCCGTCCCCGAGCTTGGCGAACCACTCGTGGATCAGGGGCAGCTCCGCGTGCCATTCGGCGGCGTCGACGGCCAGCGCGCCGGCGATGTCCTCCGCCGGCACGTCCAGGCCGGTCAGGTCCAGGGCGTCGACGGTCGGCAGGTAACCCAGCGGGCTTTCCTCGGCGGGAGCCGTGCCTTCGATCCGCTCGATCACCCACTTCAGGACCCGGCTGTTTTCCCCGAACCCGGGCCACAGGTAGTGCCCGTCCTCGCCGCGACGGAACCAGTTGACGTAGAAGATCCGAGGCAGTTTCGCCGCATCCGCGCCCTTGCCGGTCTGCACCCAGTGGTTCAGATAGTCCCCGGCGTTGTAGCCGAGGAAGGGCAGCATCGCCATCGGGTCACGGCGCACCACGCCGGTGGCCCCGGCGGCGGCCGCGGTCGTCTCCGAGGACAGCGTGGCAGCCAGGAACACCCCGTGCTGCCAGTCCCGCGCCTCGGTGACGAGCGGGACGGTGTTGGCTCGCCGTCCCCCGAAGAGCATCGCCGAGATCGGGACGCCCTTCGGGTCCTCCCACTCGGGCGCGATGATCGGGCACTGCCCGGCCGGGGTGCAGAAGCGCGAGTTCGGGTGGCTGGACACCTCGTCGGACTCCGGCGTCCAGTCCCGGCCCTTCCAGTCGGTCAGGTGGGCCGGCGGCTGCCTGGTCATCCCCTCCCACCAGATGTCGCCGTCGTCGGTGAGCGCCACGTTCGTGAAGATCGAGTTGCCCTTCTCGATCGTGAGCATCGCGTTGGCGTTGGTGTGGTAGCCGGTGCCGGGGGCGACTCCGAAGAACCCGAACTCGGGGTTGACGGCGTAGAGCCGGCCGTCCTCGCCGAAGCGCATCCAGGCGATGTCGTCGCCGAGGGTCTCCACCTTCCAGCCCTCGATCGTCGGATCGAGCATCGCCAGGTTGGTCTTGCCGCAGGCGCTGGGGAAG
The DNA here is from genome assembly GCA_038200385.1 of Mycobacteriales bacterium. Taxonomy (GTDB): domain Bacteria; phylum Actinomycetota; class Actinomycetes; order Mycobacteriales; family Geodermatophilaceae; genus JBBPYA01. Next base: position 4,846 of record JBBPYA010000132.1, on the reverse strand, counting down.
GCCCCGGTGACGTAGTAGACGCGGCCCTGCGGGTTGGTCAGTTTCAGGATCAGCATGTGCTCGGCGAGCCAGCCCTCGTCCCGGGCCATCACGCTGGCAATCCGCAGCGAGTAGCACTTCTTACCCAGCAGCGCGTTACCGCCGTACCCGGACCCGTAGGACCAGATCGCCCGCTCCTCGGGGAAGTGGCTGATGTACTTCGTCTCGCTGCACGGCCAGTCGACGTCGTCCTGGCCGGGCTCCAGCGGGTAGCCGACGGAGTGCAGGGCCCGGACGAACGGGGCGTCCTCGCCCAGCGCCGCCAGCGGACCGGCACCGATCCGGGCCATGATCCGCATGGACGTCACGACGTACGCCGAGTCGGTGATCTCCACGCCGTACAGCGTGTTCTCCCCGTCCACGACACCCATCGCGAACGGGATCACGTACATCGTGCGCCCGCGCATGCAGCCGGCGTACAGCTCGCTCATCACCGCCTTCATCTCGGCGGGGTCCATCCAGTTGTTCGTCGGGCCGGCGTCGTGTTCGCGGGTCGAGCAGATGAACGTGCGGTCCTCCACACGGGCGACGTCACTGGGATCTGAGGCGGCCCGGAACGAGTTCGGCTTGGCCTCCAGCCGGGTGAAGATGCCGGCCTCGACGAGTTCGTCGGTCAGCCGGGTCCACTCCTGCTCAGAGCCGTCGCACCACTGCACCCGGTCCGGGGTGGTCAGCTCGGCGACCTCGGCCACCCAGTCCACCAACGTCCGGTGCGACGTGGGCGGGTCGGCCAGGCCGGGGATCACCGAGGTGGTCATCGTGAACGCGCTCCCAACAGTTGTCCGCGGCGGGCGACACGCCGCCGTTGAATGCCCCGCACCACCTCGAGCAGGTGCGCTCAGGCGGCTCGAAGAGGGGGTTCCTGCAGATTAGCGAACCTCCGTAGCCCCCGATACCCGCGAGCTTGCGAAATCAATCACAAAGTCTCGGCGGACCGTCAGGACGCCGGCGACACCGAACTCATGTTGAAGTCGGGGATCCGCAACGTCGGCATGGCGGCCCGGGTGAAGTAGTCGTTCCACTCCCGCGGGAGGGTGCGCTCGGTCCGACCGACCTCGCTCATCCGGCCGAGCAGGTCCACCGGACTCTCGTTGAAGCGGAAGTTGTTCACCGCGCCGGTCACCTCCCCGTCCTCGACCAGGAACACCCCGTCGCGGGTCAACCCGGTCAGCAACAGGTTCTGCGGATCGACCTCGCGGATGTACCAGAGGGTGGTCAGCAGCAGCCCGCGCCGGGTGCCGGCGATGAGCTCCGCGGTGGAACGCGCGGCGCCGGGATCCTCCAGCACCAGGTTCTCCACGTACGACGTCGGCGTCGCGTCGGACTTCGCCGCCCACCATCGGGGCGTCACCAGGTTGTGCAGGACGCCGTCGCGGATCCAGTCGGTGCGCCCCAACGGCATCCCGTTGTCGAAGACCGAGATGCCCTGTCCCGAACTCTCGGTGGCAAGGAACGGCGCGGTCTGCAGCCCCGGCTCGTCGGGGTCGCTGCGCAGGTTGACCGGGACGGTGGCGATCTTCTCACCGAGCCGGGTGGCGCCCCCGGAGCGGGAGAACACGGTGCGCCCCTCCTCGGCCTCCCGGCGCGCGGCGGTCCAGTACAGGTAGACCATCAGGTCGGCGACGGCCGACGGCGGCAGCAGCGTCTCGTAGCGACCGGGCGGCAGGTCGACCCGCCGCGATCCCCAGTCCAGTTTGGCCGCGACCTCGCCGACCAGCTCCGTGAGGTCGACGTCGGTGAAGTCCCTGGTCCCTACGCCGGCCCACACCGACCGGCTGCGGTCGGCGGTCTTGCCGTTCAGCTCGACCTTGCCGGTGGGCTGGTCGTGCCGCAGCCGTACGCCGGTGGACGTCCCGAGATACGTCGTCGTCAGGTTGTGCTCGGCGAACCCGAACAGCAACCGGCCCTCCGACGTGGCGCGGATGAACGCCTCGCCCAGGTCCGGAGCCAGCGTGGCGAATACCCCGATGGACGTCTCCGCCGGCGGTGCGTCCCAGTCCTGCGGCGGCTCGCCCGGCGCCGGCAGCGGCATCTCGTCCTCGGCGGGCGTGGCGTCCCGTGCCGAGCGCTCCGACGCGCTTACCAGCAGCGCCAGGTCGTCGACCGTGGACACGTGACGGCCCACCGAGCCGACCGCGCCGCCCACGATGCTGATGACGGAGACCTGGCGGGAGCGCATCGCACCGTTCGTGGTCAGGCTGTTGTTGGCCCAGCGCAGGTTGGCCTCGGTGCGGTCCTGGACGATCACGACGCAGTCGTCCGCCCGCGACATGGCCAGGGTCCGCTCGACGATCTCCTGGCCGCGCAGGAACCCCTCACGCAGCGGATCGGGGCCCGGCCCCGGGTCGACGGCACTCATGCCCGCACCGTCCTTCGGCCGGTGACTCGCGTCGCGAGAAGGGCATGACTATCCACGATTCGCTCGCTGCGCTCGCTCATCGCCCCCCCTCCGTCACCGTGTTGAGGATCTTGATCCCGCGGAACAGCGCGCTGGGCGCACCGTGGCTGACCGGCGCCACCTGGCCGGGTTGGGCCTTGCCGCAGGTGAACGACCCCTGCAGCTCGTAGGTCTGCGGGCCGCCGACGGCCTCCATCGCCCCCCAGAAGTCGGTGGTGGTCGCCTGGTACGCCGCGTCCCTCACCTGACCGGCGAGCTGACCGTTGACGATGCGGTAGAAGCGCTGCGCGGTGAACTGGAAGTTGTAGCGCTGCATGTCGATCGACCAGGACTTGTCGCCGACGACGTACAGGCCCCGCTCCACCCCCGCGATGAGGTCGGGCGTGGAGGGTCCGTCCGGGGCGGGCTGCAGCGAGACGTTCGCCATCCGCTGCACCGGCACGTGACCTGGCGAGTCGGCGTACGCGCAGCCGGTCGAGCGGCCGAGGTCCATCATCCGGGCCATGTTCCGGTCGGTCTGGTACCCGACGAGTACGCCGTCGCGCACCAGGTCCCACTGCTGACCGGCGACTCCCTCGTCGTCGAAGCCGACCGTGGCCAGGCCGTGCTCCACGACCCGATCACCGGTCACGTGCATGACCGGCGAGCCGTACTGCAGGGAGTTCAGCTTGTCGAACGTGGCGAAGGACGTGCCGGCGTACGCCGCCTCGTAGCCGAGTGCGCGATCCAGCTCGGTCGCGTGCCCGATCGACTCGTGGATGGTCAGCCACAGGTTGGACGGGTGGATCACCAGGTCGTAGCGGCCGGGTTCGATGGAGGGAGCCTTGGTGCGGGCGGCGAGCAGTTCGGGCAACTCGGCCAGTTCGGCCTCGAAGTCCCAACCGGTCCCGGTCAGGAACTCCCAGCCGCGCCCGACCGGCGGGTTCACCGACCGCATGGACTCGAAGCCGCCCTCGGCCCGGTTCACCGCGACGGCGGTGAACTCCGGGACGATGCGCACCCGCTGCTGGGTCGTCGTCGTCCCCCTGAGGTCGGCGTAGAACTTGTTCTCCTTGACCGCCTCGAGCCGGGCGTTTACATGGTCCACGCCGTCGGCGGCCAGCAACCGCTCGCACAGGTCGGTCAGCAGGCCGAGCTTGTCCGACTCGGCCACCGCGAACGGATCCACCTCGTACGCCGAGACCCAGGTGGCGTCGCTGTACACCGCCTCGTCGGCCAACTCGACCCGGTCGGTGTTTACCGGGGCGCTGACCCGGGCCACCTCGACGGCCTGCTCGGCGAGCCGGACCGCCTCTTCGACGGTGAACTCGACGCCGGCGGCGAAGCCCCAGGTCCCCTCATGGACCAGGCGGACCGCGAGCCCGCGGTCCTCGCCGTCGCGGGAGGACTCGACCCGTCCGTCGCGCAACCCGATGTTCTGCTCCCGGCGACGCTCGACCCGCAGGTCGGCATGCTCGGCCCCGAGTTCCCGGGCCCGGCTGAGGGCGGCGTCGGCAAGCTGGCGCAGCGGTAGTGCGGTGAACTCGGCATCGACTTCTGGCACGTCGTCGGGCCCCTTCCGGTCGGCTGCCCTTGACCCTATCCAGGTCCGCACTGAGCGTTACGGCCCGAGGTCCCAGAGCAGCCGGTAATACGCCGTACGGCGCCCGTCGGGCTCGACGCCGTACGCCGCGAGCAGCTGCCGCTCCCAGCCGGGGCCGTAGTTCCAGCCCAGGCTCCACGTCGCCACGGCCAGGTCGGCCCACCGGTCGACGACGCCCAGCAGGCCCAGATCGACGTGGCCGGACCAGCGTCCGTCGTCGGTGAGCAGGGTGTTGGGCGCGCAGGTGTCGCCGTGGCCGACGACGAGACGGTCCACCTCTGGCGGGTCGGCCAGCCGGGCGCGGACCTCGGACACCGACAGGTGCCGGTGGTCCTCGTTCCAGCGGCTCGGCCGCCAGCGCTCCGGGTGCTCGTCGAGGTCGGCCCGCCGGGTCGCGACCGACCAGTCGTACGGGCAGCCGGCCACCGGCAACGCGTCGTGGAAGGCCCGCAACCCCAGCCCGATCTGCTCGACCGCGGTGGCCGGCTCGGCCCGCCAGCGCGGACTGACCGCGTTCTGCCCCGGCAGCCCCCGCGTCACCAGCCACGAACCCGTGGCGTCCGAGCCCTGCGCCAGGGGCTCGGGCACCGGCGTGTACGGCGCGGCCCACCGCATCCGGGCGGCCTCGGCGGACAGGTCAATCCCGCTGCGGTGCGGCGTCCACTTGACGTACGTCCGGACCGGATCGCCAATCCCGAACGTGAGTCCGTCCAGCTCGTTGCGCCACACCAGGCGCAGCGGCAATCCCTGGGCCAGGTCGAGCACCGGGCCGGGAACGCCGGCCGTGACCCGGTCGTCAGCGCTGACCACCGTCCTACCGTCCCACG
>JBBPYA010000131.1:0-13973 GCA_038200385.1 Mycobacteriales bacterium | reverse complement strand
TCGATCACGGTGTTGGCCAGCAGGGTGTCGGCCAGTTCGCGCAGCCGGGCCTCGTCCACCGGCTCGGCGACCTCGAGCTCGAAGTGCTTGCCCTGGCGCACCGCGGTCACCCCGTCGAACCCGAGCCGCGGCAGCGCACCCAGGATGGCGCTGCCCTGCGGATCGAGGACCTCGGGCTTGAGCATCACATCGACGACGACTCGGGCCACCCCTCGTCTCATCCCAATACCGTGATCATGGGATCTGGCCGGTCTTGGCCGGCGGATCCCCATGATCATCGTCCTGGTGGGGGCCGGCGGCAGGCGCATCGGTGTCGAGCTCGGCTTCGCGCTCACGGGCGGCCGCAGCCTCGGCCTCGCCGTCCAGCTCCAGGGCCTCGTTGCCGTAGGCATCACCGACGGACTCCTTGAACTCCCCCACCACCTCCTCGACCTTGGCCTTGGCCTTAGCGACGAAGCTCATCGGCAACCCTCACGTTCGATCGGCGGTACGGCGCTGCGGCCAGCCTACGGCCGGCCTGGATACCGTGGCAGCAGGCCGCAGCAGCCTGGGACTAGACCCAGGCCGGGCCGGGGGATGGACGGAGATCGGCAGTGCAGATCACGGCGACGGCGTGGATCGTCACGATCGCGGTCATCCTCGCCTTGTTCGCCCTCGACCTGGCACTCGGCGCGCTGCGGCCGCACGCGGTGGGTTTCCGGGAGGCGGCGCTGTGGTCGGTGCTCTACGTCGCGGTGGCCCTCGCGTTCGGCGTCGTGGTCGGCGTGGGGTGGGGCTGGGGGTTCGGCGGTCAGTACTTCGCCGGGTACCTGGTGGAGAAGAGCCTGTCGGTCGACAACCTCTTCGTGTTCGTGATCATCATGACGAGTTTCGCCGTCCCGGACCGGCACCAGCAGAAGGTGCTGACCTTCGGCATCCTGCTCGCGCTGGTGATGCGAGCGGTGTTCATCGTCATCGGTGCGGCGCTGCTGGAACTGTTCTCGGTGATGTTCCTGCTCTTCGGAGTGCTGCTGATCTTCACCGCGGTCCAGCTCTACCGGCACCGCGACCAGGATCCGGATGTCACCGACAACGGCCTGGTCCGGCTGACCCGCCGGTTCCTGCCAGTGACCGACCGCTACGACGAGGGCCGCCTGATCACCCGGGTGGACGGCCGGCGGGTGGTCACGCCGTTGCTCGTAGTGCTCGTCGCGATCGGCAGCACCGACCTGCTCTTCGCCCTGGACTCGATCCCGGCTGTGTTCGGGGTGACCAGCGAGCCGTATCTGGTCCTCGCCGCCAACGCCTTCGCGCTGCTCGGGCTGCGGGCGCTGTTCTTCCTCGTCAGCGGGCTGTTGGACCGGCTGGTCTACCTGTCCACCGGATTGGCCATCGTGCTGCTGTTCATCGGCGGCAAGCTCATCCTGGAGTGGGCGCACGGACTCAGTGCGGCGGTGCCGGAGATCCCCACCCTGCTCTCGCTGGGGGTCATCGTGCTCGTCCTTGCCGTCACGACGGTGGCGAGCCTGGCCAAGGTCCGCCGCGACCCGAACGCGCGCGCCCACGCCGGCTCGCTACGCGGGCGGACCGAAGCCCCGCACCGCGACGCCTGACCGGGGCTGCGGCGCGCTACGCGGGGGGCCGAGGATTACCCGCCGACCCGATTGCGGGCGATCAGTTGCCGGGCGATGACCGAGCGTTGGATCTCGTTCGTGCCCTCGCCCAGGATCATCAGCGGCGCGTCCCGGAAGTACCGCTCGACGTCGAAGTCGGTGGAGTAGCCGTAGCCGCCGTGCACCCGCATCGCGTCGACGGTGATCTGCAGGCAGGACTCCGAGGCGAAGAGCTTGGCCATGCCGGCCTCCAGGTCGCAGCGCCGCCCGCTGTCCAGCCGCTGCGCCGCGTCGACGGCCAGCAGCCGGGCCGCGGCGAGCCGGGTCGCCATGTCGGCCAGCAGGTTGCCGACCGACTGGTGTTGCCAGATCGGCCGGCCGAAGCTGTGCCGCTCCTGCGCGTAGCGCAGCGAGTCCTCCAGGGCGGCCCGCGCCACCCCGATGGCCCGGCCCGCGACCTGGATCCGTCCGAGCTCCAGGCCGCGCATCATCTGCGCGAAGCCCCGACCCTCCTCGCCGCCGAGCAGCGCCGCGGTCGGTACCCGGCAGCCGGTGAAGTCCAGCTCGCAGGACTCCACCCCCCGGTAGCCGAGCTTGCCGAGGTCGGGGCCGACGGTGAACCCGCCGGTGGGCTCCACCAGCAGGATCGAGATGCCCCGGTGCGCCGGCTGCGCGGCCGGGTCGGTCTTGCACAGCAGCGCCACCAGACCCGCGTGCCGGGCATTGGTGATCCACGTCTTGGCGCCGTCGATCACGTACGCCGCCCCGTCGTGGGCGGCGACCGTACGCATCGCCTGCAGGTCCGAGCCGCCGCCGGGTTCGGTGAGCGCCATCGTGGCGCGCAGCTGCCCGGTGGCCAGCCGCGGCAGGTACCGCTCCCGCTGCTCCGGCGTACCGAACTCGACGAGCAGCCGGGCGACGACGCTGTGCCCGCCCATCGCACCGGCCAGCGACATCCAACCCCGGGCTAGCTCCTCGGTGACCGCCAGGAAGCACTCGGTCGACACCAGGACCTCGCCGTACGGCGCCGGCACGCAGAGCCCGAACACGCCGAGGTCCTTCATCCGCTCGACGAGGGCCTCCGGGTACGTCCCGGCCCGCTCCAGCTCGCGGGCCTGCGGGCGGACCTCCCGGTCCACGAACGCCGCGACCACGTCGACGACCGCCCGCTCCTCGGTGCTCAGGCCCACGGTCGGCAGCGTAGGCGCTGCCTCGGGCGGTCACCGGATCCGCCGAAGGCTGTCCGCCGCCCGCGGATGCGGCCATGATGGGCACACAGCCGTCCACCCGAGGAGGACAGCCATGACCGCCCCACCGATGCCGGACCCGGTCGGCCCCGATCCTGGCCTGCCCGAGGACCCGATGCCCGGCGACCCGATGCCCGGCGAGCCGTTGCCCGGACCGGAGGAGCCGATCGTCAGTCCGCCGTCCCCACCGGACTCGGTGCCCCCGCTGTAGCCCCGCCGGGTGCGGATCCCACAGCACGGCTCCGTCGATATCTGCCGAACGTTGCGTATGACGCAGTGAGTTGCGCTATCAGAACCGGATCGGTCACCATCGAGCAGCGGCACTCAGGCCGGGACTGAACAGTGAGGTGCGCCGATGGCGCTGGGATCGGCCGGGGATCCGGTGGGTACGGTGCTGGCCGACCTGACCGACGGCTTCAGTGTCGAGATCACTCCCCGCGAGGCGCGGAAACTTCCGCCGCTGGGTGAGGTGCTGGCACCGGGCACCCGGGTCTACATCACGTACCTGGCGAACACCGATTTCAGCGAGACCGTGGAGGTCGCCGCCCGCGCGGTCGCCGAGGGGATGCGCCCGGTCCCGCACCTCGCGGCCCGCGCGATCCCGGACCTGGCAGCGTTGCGGGAGATGGCCGCGGCACTGGCGGCCGTCGGCGTCGCCGACGCGCTGGTCATCGCCGGCTCGGTGACCAAGCCGGCTGGGCAGTTCCACGACACGATGCAAGTCCTGAACACCGGCGTCCTGCCGGAGCACGGCATCCGCCGGATCGGCGTCGCGGGGCACCCAGAGGGCACGCCGGACATCGACGACGCCGCGCTCGCCGCCGCGCTCGCGGCTAAGAACGCCCTCGCCGTCGAGCAGGACCTCGAGCTCGGCCTGGTCACGCAGTTCTGCTTCGACCCGGATCCGATCGTGGAATGGGAACGGCGGATCCGGGCGGCGGGCAACCGGCTGCCGATCACCATCGGGCTGGCCGGGCTCACCTCGCCGGCGAAGCTGGTGAAGTTCGGGCTGACCTGTGGCATCGGGCCGTCGCTCAAGGTGTTGCGCAAGCAGACCGGCGGCGTGCTCAAGCTCGCCACGGCGCCGGTCTACCACCCCGACCAGACCATGGTGGGGGTCGCCCGCTCGATCGTCGCGGACCCGGACTCGCTGATCCGCGGGCTGCACTTCTTCCCGTTCGGATCGCTGGAGCGCACCGCGGCCTGGGCCGGGGACGTCGCCGCCGGCCGGTTCGAGGTCGACGGTCGCGACCGGTTCCAGGTCACCGCCTGATCGCGGCGGCCGGACCGCTACCGTCCCCGACCATGAACCTTGAGCGCACCGGCACCGATCAATCGTGACTGCGCTCCCGGACGGCATCCTCGCGCTGCGGGTCGGCGAGCTGCTGGACTCCGTGGCCGACCGCACCCCGGCGCCCGGCGGTGGTGCCGGCGCCGCCCTGGCCGCCGCGCTGGCGGCCGGCCTGATCTCCATGGCGGCACGGTTCGCCGACGAAGCGCGCCTGCCCGCCGATCTCGTCACCCGGGCGGAAGCCCTACGGGCCAGGGCCACGCCGCTGGCCGACGCCGACGCGGCCGCGTACGGCCGCTACCTGGAAGCTGTCCGGATGCCCCGCGACACCGATCCCGACGCGCGCCGCGACGCCGTACAGCACGCCCTGTCCGAGGCGACCGACGTGCCGCTGACCATCGCGCAGATCGCGGCAGAGGTGGCCGCGCTCGGGGAGCCGCTGCTGCTCGACGGCAACCCGCGCCTGCACGGCGACGCCGCGGCCGGTGTCCTGCTCGCGGCGGCCGCGGCCGAGATCGCCGCCCTGCTCGTGGCGACGAACCTGGCCGACAGTCCCGCCGACCCCCGGGGCCGGCAGGCCGCCGTGCTCGCGGCCGGTGCCCGGGCGATCGCGGTCACGGTCACGCCGGCGAACTGAACGGCGTGCCGGTCAGCCGGCGATAGGCCTCGACGTACCGCTCACGGGTGGCAGCTACCACGTCGGGCGGCAGCCGCGGACCCGGCGCGGTCCGGTCCCAGCCGGAGTCCTGGAGCAGCCAGTCCCGGACGTACTGCTTGTCATACGACGGTTGCGCCCCGCCCGGCGCCCAGGTGTCGGCCGGCCAGAAGCGGGAGGAGTCCGGAGTCAGCACCTCGTCGCCCAGGACCAGCTCGTCGTCGGGATCCAGGCCGAACTCGAATTTGGTGTCCGCCACCAGGATCCCGGCCTGCTCGGCGACTCCGGCCGCCTCGGCGTACAGCGCGAGGGTGCGCGCCCGCAGCGCCTCGGCAAGCTCGGCACCGACCAGGGAGACGATGTGGTCGAACGTGACGTTCTCGTCGTGGTCACCGGCGGCGGCCTTGGTGGCGGGGGTGAAGACCGGCGCGGGCAGCCGGTCGCCCTCCCGCAGCCCCGGGGGCAGCGCGACCCCGCAGATCCGGCCGGTGTCGGCGTACTCGCCCACTGCCGAGCCCGCGAGGTAGCCCCGGGCCACGCACTCGACCGGCAGCATCCGCAGCCGGCGCACCACCATCGCCCGGCCCCGCAGCCGCGCGGGCACATCATCCACAGTGGACAGAAGATGGTGTGGCGCCGCGGCGGTCAACCGGGCGAACCACCAGGCCGACAGCGCGGTCAGCACGGCGCCCTTGTCGGGGATGGCTGTCGGCAGCACGACGTCGTACGCCGAGATCCGGTCGCTGGCCACGAGCAGCAGCCGCTCCACGTCGATGTCGTACAGCTCCCGGACCTTGCCCGAGGCCAGGAGCCTCATGTCAGCTCGGCCAGCCGGTCGAACAGCGGCCCGAGGCGCTGCAGGTAGCGATCGGGACGACACACGGCGTCGAGGCGTACCTCGTCGACCTGCTGCCCGTGCTCGGCGGCGACCGCGAGCAATGCGGCCCGGAACGGCTCGCCGTGGTCCCAGGTGCGCATCGCCGCCTCCTGGACAATGGCGTACGCGTCCTCCCGCGACAGCCCGGCCTCGACCAGATCGAGCAGCACCGCGCCGGAGTAGACCAGCCCCCCAGTGGAGTCGAGGTTGGCCCGCATCCGTTCCGGGAAGACCACCAGGCCCTCGACCAACCGGGTCGTCAGGTGCAGGAGGTAGTCGGTGGCGCTCGCTGCGTCAGGCAGCGCCACCCGCTCGGTCGAGGAGTGCGAGATGTCCCGCTCGTGCCAGAGCGGGATCCCTTCCATGACCGGCACCATCTGGGCCCGGACGATCCGCGCCAGACCGGCGATCCGCTCGGACATGATGGGATTCTTCTTGTGCGGCATCGCCGAAGAACCCTTCTGTCCCTTGCGGAACGGCTCGGACAGCTCCCGCAGCTCGGTCCGCTGACCATGCCGCACCTCGAGGGCGACCGCCTCGCACACGGTGGCCAGGACGGCGAGTGCGTTGACCCACTCACTGATCCCGTCCCGGATCACCACCTGGGTGGACACCGGCGCGGCGGCCATCCCGAGGTGCTCGGCGACGTAGCGCTCCACCTCCGGGTCCACGTTGGAGTACGTCCCGACCGGGCCGGAGATGGCCACGACGCCCACCGTGGCCCGGGCACGACGCAGCCGGTCCCGGGAGCGCGCCATCGCGAACGCCAGGTCGGCGACCCGGTGGCCCCACACGTCGGGTTCGGCGTGAATACCGTGGGTCCGACCGACCTTGACCGTGTCCCGGTGCGCCAGCCCGTGTTCCCGAAGCACCGCGACGAGCCGGTCGGCCTTGGCGAGCAACACGTCGGTTGCGGCCACGAGCTGTACCGCGAGCGCGGTGTCCAGCAGGTCCGAGCTCGTCAGTCCGAAGTGGACAAACGCGGCCGCCTCACGCGGGGTGGTGTTGTCCGCCCATGCGGACAGGAACGCGATCACGTCGTGCTCGGTGACCGCCTCGATCGCCGCGACCGCGGCCGGCGTCGGGGGCGTCGCCGCCCGGACCGGTTCGACGACGTCGGCCGGCACGACACCGGCGGCCGCGTGGGCCTCCAGCACCAGAACCTCGACCTGGCACCAGATTGCGTACTTGTAATCCTCCGACCAGATCCGGCCCATGTCGGGAAGGGTGTAGCGGGGGATCATCCCTCGGCCTCTCCGACGGTCGACAGTCCGGTCCCGAGGGTATCCAGAGTTCGTCCCGGCTCTGCTCGCACAGCCGGTTCGGACCGTCCCGGTCGGGTACGTTGACCCGGTGAGCATGCTCGCAAAGCTGCGGCACGGCTTGCCGCTGGCGGCCCGGGTTGCCGACCACCGCCCCGAGCCGCTGCCCCCCGGCCTGCTCCCGACCGCCCGCCCGCGTCCGATCGAGGAGAACATCCCGATCGGCGTGCGCTCCGCCGCCGCCTGGTCCTGGCGGCTGATCCTGATCGCGGCGGCGCTGGCCCTGCTCGGCTTCATCGTTGTCCAACTGCAACTGGTGCTCGTCCCGATAGCGATCGCCCTGCTCCTCGCCGGACTGCTGCAACCGGTCGCGGCCTGGTTGCGGGACCGTGGACTGCACCGCACCCTCGCCGCGGCCATCGTGCTACTGGGCGGGATCGCGGCCGTGGCCGCCACGATCACCCTCGTCGTCAACGCCGTCTCCAGCGGGTTCGGGGACCTGTCGCAGGGCGTCAACGGGGGTGTGGGACAGGTCCGCGACTGGCTCGTGCGCGGACCGCTGAACCTGTCCCAGCAGCAGCTCGACGACCTCATCAACGGCGCCACCAACGCCATCGCGAACAACCGGGACACGTTCACCGCGGGTGCCCTGGCGACGGCGGCCACGCTGAGCCACATCATCACCGGCTTCTTCCTGATGCTGTTCGTGCTGTTCTTCTTCCTGCGCGACGGCAGGCAGATCTGGCTGTGGCTCATCGGGCTGTTCCCCCGCATCGCCCGACGGGACATCGACGGAGCAGCCCTGCAGGCCTGGAAGACCCTGATCAGCTACGTCCGGGCGACCGGCCTGGTCGCGCTCGTCGACGCCATCGGCATCGGCATCGGCATCGCGGTCCTCGGCGTACCGCTGGCCCTTCCGCTGGCGGCGCTGGTGTTCCTCGGGGCGTTCATCCCCCTGATCGGGTCGTTCCTGAGCGGCCTGATCGCGGTCCTTGTGGCGCTGGTGTCCAACGGGCCGCTGACCGCCGTCCTGGTGCTCGCGGTGGTCGTCCTCGTCATGCAGATCGAGGGACACCTGCTGCAGCCGATCCTGCTCGGCCGCGCGGTCAAGGTGCACCCGCTCGCGGTCATCCTGGCCATCGCGGCCGGCCTGCTGCTCGGCGGCATCATCGGCGCGTTGGTCGCCGTTCCGATCGTCGCCTGCCTCAACGTCGCCACCACGTACCTGGTGCGGGACCGCCACTCGATCGAGCAGGCACCGGTCGCCGCCGATGTCGACACCCGCCCCAGCGAGCACCACCAGAGCGACGCCGCGGCGGAGGAGATCGCCGACGAACTGCCGGCGGACCGCCGGTCCTAGCGCGGCCACGGCGCCCGGTCGTAGCCCGGTGTGGCGCGGCTCAGCTACCGGGCGGGCCGGCGGCGATGTCGGCCCGGTAGTGCCGCCCGCTGAAGTCGACCGAGCGGACCCGGTGGTAGGCCCGGGCCCGGGCGTCCTCGACGCTGACGCCGGTCCCGACGACGGACAGCACCCGCCCGCCGCAGGTCAGCACGTCCCCGTCCGGGCTGCGCCGGGTTCCCCCGTGCAGCACCCCCTCGGCCGCCGCGCCCCGGACCCGGTCGCCGCTGCGCACCGGCCCCGGGTATCCCTCTGCGGCCAGCACCACGGTGACCGCGGCCCCGTCGGACCAGCGCAGCGGCGGCAGCTGCGCGAGCCGGCCGGTGGCGGCCGCGCGCAGGACCGCGCCGAGCGGAGTCCGCAGCAGGGCCAGCACCACCTGCGTCTCCGGGTCACCGAAACGGGCGTTGAACTCGATGACCCGCGGCCCGTCGGCGGTGAGGACCAGCCCGGCGTACAGCAGCCCGGCGAACGGCGTACCGCGGCGGGCCAGCTCCGCGACCGTGGGGCGCAGCACCCGGCGTACGACGTCGGGCACGAAGCCGTCGGGGAGCCAGGGCAGCGGGCAGTAGGCGCCCATCCCTCCGGTGTTCGGCCCGGTGTTGCCGTCACCGACGCGCTTGAAGTCCTGGGCCGGCAGCAGCGGGAGCACGGTCGTCCCGTCGCTGAGCGCGAACAGTGACACCTCCGGTCCGGCCAGGTGCTCCTCCACGAGGACTCGGCCGCCGCCGTCGAGAACCGCGAGTCCGTGTGCCCGCGCCATCGCCGGATCGGCGGTGACCACTACCCCTTTGCCGGCGGCCAGCCCGTCGTCCTTGACGACGTACGGCGGCCCGAACCGGTCCAGGGCCGCGGCCAGTTCGTCGGCCGTGTGCGCGGTCGCCGCGGCCGCGGTAGGCACACCGGCCGCGGCCATCACCGACTTGGCGAATTCCTTGGAGCCCTCGATCCGCGCCGCGGCTGCGGACGGCCCGAAACAGTCGATGCCGGCCTCCCGCACGGCGTCCGCCGCCCCGGCCACGAGCGGCGCCTCCGGACCGATCACGACCAGATCGGCCTGGGCCTGCCGGGCCAACCACGCCACTGCGCCCGGATCGGCGACGTCCAGCGGACGCGACTCGGCCAGGGTGTCGGTCCCGGCGTTGCCCGGCGCGCAGACCAGGCCGGTGACCGCCGGATCGGCGGCCAAGGCCAGGCACAACGCGTGCTCCCGGGCTCCGGAGCCCACGACGAGGACGCGCACCCCGGCAGCGTAGCCACCGGCCAGGCGCGCTTCGGTGACTCGTCGACCACTGCTCACCCGGCGTCCGCCTGCCGTTGCCCGGGCGGACGCCGCGCCGGCTCACCGTAGGACCCGTGCACCTCGGTGGACCCGCGCGGCCGTCGGCCGCAGTCCGGTGACCAGGGAGAATCCCTCGTGCTGAACCCCTACCATCCCACCCGACACCGGTACGCCCGGTTGGTCGCCACCGCCGTCGCGGGCAGTCTGGCGGCGGGACTGGCGATCGGGTTCGGCATCGGCCCCGCCGAGGCGCAGGGTGCCGGCATCGGCCCCGCCGAGGCGCAGGGTGCCGGCATCGGCCCCGCCGAGGCGCAGGGTGCCGGCATCGGCCCCGCCGAGGCGCAGGGTGCCGGCATCGGCCCCACCGGCGTTCACGGCGGCCGGCCGCGGCGCTGGTGATTGCGCTGGGTGCCGGCCCGGCCGGCGCGCGGGTGGCCACCGCGCCGGACTCCCGGACCCTGGTGATCGGTCACCGCGGCGCCTGCGGCTACCGGCCGGAGCACACGCTGGCGTCGTACGAGCTGGCCATCGGCCTGGGCGCGGACTACATCGAGCCCGACCTGGTGTCCACCAAGGACGGCGTCCTGGTGGCCCGGCACGAGAACGAACTCGGCGCCACGACCGATGTCGCGGCCCGTCCCGAGTTCGCCGGGCGCCGGACCACCAAGGTGGTCGACGGGGTTAGCCGGACCGGGTGGTTCACCGAGGACTTCGCCTGGGCCGAGCTCAGGACGGTGCGGGCCACCGAGCGCCTCCCCGAGCTCCGCCCGAACAACACGATCTACGACGGACGGTTCGCGATCCCCACGTTCCAAGAGGTCATCGACCTGGCCCTGCGGCACGGCGTGGGGATCTACCCGGAGACCAAGCACCCGACGTACTTCGACTCGATCGGGCTGTCGTTGGACGGGCCGTTGGTCGCAGCGCTACGGGCCAACGGTCTGGACCGGCCCGGGGCCCGGGTGTTCGTGCAGTCCTTCGAGACCGCGAACCTGCGCCGGCTGCGGACCGTACTCCGGGTCCCGCTGATCCAGCTGATCGGGGGCACGGCGCCGTACGACGTCCTTGCCGCCGGCCGCCCGTTCACCGGCGCGGACCTGCTCACCCCGACCGGGCTGCGCCGGATCGCGCGGTACGCCGACGGCATCGGACCGGACAAGGACCTCGTCGTGCCGCGGGACGCGCGCGGTCACCGGCTCGAGCCCACCTCGGTCGTCGACGACGCGCACCGGGCCGGCCTGCTGGTGCACCCCTACACGTTCCGCGCGGAGAACACGTTCCTCCCCGCGCCGTTGCGGATCGGCGCCGAGCCGGCCCGCTACGGCGACGTCGCGGCGGAATTCGAGCTGTTCTTCGGCCTCGGGGTGGACGGCGTCTTCGCCGACCAACCCGACATCGCCACGTACGCCCGCCGGCTCGGCGTGGCCACCTCCGCCGCCTAGCCCAGCAGGTCGTGCACCAGGACGTTCTGGTCACGGCCCGGACCGACCCCGATCGCGCTGACCCGGGCGCCGGACAGCTCCTCCAGCCGCCGGACGTAGGCCTGGGCGTTGGCCGGCAGGTCATCGAAGCGGCGGCACCCGCTGATGTCCTCCCACCAGCCGGGCCGCCGCTCGTACACCGGCCGGGCGTGGTGGAACGCCGTCTGCGTCATCGGCATCTCCTCGTGCCGGACGCCGTCGATGTCGTAGGCCACGCAGATCGGCACGCTGTCCATGCCGGACAGCACGTCGAGCTTGGTCAGGAAGTAGTCGGTGATGCCGTTGACCCGCGCGGCGTAGCGGGCGATCACCGCGTCGAACCAGCCGCAGCGGCGGTCCCGGCCCGTGGTCACACCGACCTCGCCGCCCTGCTTGCGCAGGAACTCACCCCACTCGTCGTGCAGCTCGGTCGGGAACGGGCCGGAGCCGACCCGGGTCGTGTACGCCTTGAGGATCCCCACCACGCGCGAGATCCGGGTCGGGCCGATGCCGCTGCCGGCCGCCGCCCCGCCCGCGGTGGGCGAGGACGACGTGACGAACGGGTACGTCCCGTGGTCCACGTCGAGCAGGGTCCCCTGCGAGCCCTCCAGGAGTACCCACTCGCCGCGGTCGAGGGCCTGGGCCAGCAGCAGCCGGCTGTCCACGATGCGGGGGGCGAGCTCCTCGGCGTACCCGAGGTACTCCTCGACCACCTCGTCGACCTCGACGGCCTTGCGGTTGTAGACCTTGACCAGCAGCTGGTTCTTCTCCCACAGTGCCACCTCGAGCTTGGCGCGGAAGATGCCGGGATCGAGCAGGTCCTGCATCCGGATCCCGATCCGGGCGACCTTGTCTCCGTACGCCGGCCCGATCCCCCGACCGGTGGTCCCGATCTTGGCCTTGCCCAGGTAACGCTCGCTGACCTTATCCAGCGCCCTGTGGTGCGGCATGATCAGATGCGCGTCCGCGGAGATCACCAGCCGGGAGGTGTCCACGCCGCGCTTGGCCAGCCCGGCCAGCTCATCGAGCAGCACGCCGGGATCGATCACCACCCCGTTGCCGATCACCGGGGTGCACTGCGGGGACAGGATGCCGGACGGGATCAGGTGCAGCGCGTACTTCTCGCCATCCGGGGTGATCACGGTGTGCCCGGCGTTGTTGCCGCCCTGGTAGCGCACCACGTAGCCGACCCGGTCCCCCAGCACATCGGTCGCCTTGCCCTTGCCCTCGTCGCCCCACTGGGCACCGATGAGCACGACTGCGGGCATGGGCACACTCTCCTCGGGACAGACTGATGAGCGCACGAAGGGTAACGCCAGTGAAAGCGGTGCTCGTTCGGATCGGACCGGTCGACGACTGGGTCCGCACGATCGCCCACCACCTGCGCGCCGACCCGGTCCTCCTCTCGACCGAGCGCGCGGACCTGGACCCGATCCTGGACCGGTACGCCGCGGAGCCCGTCGTGCTCAGCTGCGACGTACCCGCCCTCAACGCCGTCGTCCAACGGCTGGTCCGACGCGAGCAGGCCGACGCGGTGGCCCTCGGCTGGGTCGCCGACACCGACCGGGCCTCCCGCGAGCTGGCCGGCGCGCTCGGGTTACCCAAGCGCCCGACGCTGGCCGCCGACATCGCCCGTGACGGGACGCCGCGCCGGATCCGGATGGTGCGCGACGACCATGGCGGGGTGCTGCTGCACCGGGGAACGCTGACCGGCGCGGAGGGCAGTCTCGGCGCGCAGACCTACCACGATGACCAGCTGATCGTCGACGGTCCGGTCCGCTGGATCGAGGTGCGGCCGGACCCCGCCGCGGACTGCGCCGTCACCGCCCGGGTCGCCCCGGCCGCCCGGCTGCGCCGCGCCGCGGTCAGTACCGGCCGGTCGGTACAGACCGCCTGCGCGGAGGGCCTGATCACCGTTGACGGCGTCGCCCGGGAGCGGCCGGTCACGAAGTGGACGTGGTACGCCGATCCGCGCCAGCACTGGGTGCTGCGCTCGCTGGGCTGATCCTGGCAATCAGGGTCCGACCCGGCCCGGCCAGCACGACGGTCACGAGCACCGCGCACAAGCCGAGGGCCAGGATCGGGATGCCGCCGAACAGGCTGTCGCCGCTGAAGAGGACCAGGATCGTCGGGACGAAGAACCCGAAGTACACGACGAGGTAGAACACCGACACCAGGCCGCCGCGCCGGTGCGCCGGGGCCAGCCAGTCGCTGACCGTGATACCCGACGTGATTGCGAGCCCCTCGGACAATCCGATCGCCAGGCTCGCCGGCAGCACCCAGGGCCAGCCGCCGGGCTGCACCGCGAAGTAGCCGAACCCGCAGCCGACGGCTGCCAGCGCGCCGGCCAGCGGGCCGCACCGACCGGGGCCGAGCCGGCGCGCCCACGACGTCGCACCCGCCGCCGACCCCTGCACGATCAGTGCCATCACCCCGACCAGGAACAGGGTGGCCCCGAAGCCGGCCCGAGCCACCAGCAACGGGAAGACGGTCAGGGACAGGACGGCGAAGCTGTACACGAGCAGCCCGACGGGCAGCAGGTACACCGCGAAGCCGCGCCCGGCGCCCGGGGGCACCCCGATCTGCAGCCGGCCCGGGCGCCGCTCGGTCATCGTCTCCGGGACCGTCCGCGCCAGCCCGAAGGCCGCCAGCACGAGCAGCGTCGGCAGCGCGAAGGGCAGCACCGTCGGCCAGGGAGCCCACTGCACAAGGGCACCGGCGATGAACGGCCCGAGCGCGAACCCGGTGGCCATCGCCGCCGACGCCCGCATCGCCGCCCCGGCCGCGCGCTCGCCGCCGGCCAGCTCCCGCATCCACACGGTGCCGACGGTGAACACCGCGCCACTGGTCACGCCCTGCAGGAACCGCCCGGCCAGGATGGCCGGCTGCCCCGCCGTACCGGCCAGGA
>JBBPYA010000130.1:0-3436 GCA_038200385.1 Mycobacteriales bacterium | reverse complement strand
TGGGGGCAGGCGATGCGAGAGATCGCCGAGCCGGGGGACATCCGGATCGTGGTCCGCGACGAGACCTGGCGGCAGATGCGCCTGGGCATCGAGGCCATGAAGAGCCTGGACGCCAACCTGCGCTTGAGTCGCCGTGACGCCGACGTGCAGGTCCTGTTGGCGCACAAGCCCTCGGACCTGCTCACCGCCGGGGACGCCAGCTCCCAGGCCGTCGCGATCGCCCGGGACCTGCTGCACCTGTGCGACGTCAAGGTGCTGCACGGCCAGGACCAGGCCGTCGCCGACGAACTCGGCTCGATGCTGGGGCTGGCCCCGATCGCGCAGCAGGTGGTCACCGGCTGGGCGATCGCCGGCAAGGGCCGCGCGCTGTGGCTGGTCGGGGACCGCCCGTTCAAGGTGCTGACCGTCCGCACCCCGCTCGAGGAAACGATCACCTTCACCAACGACGCCATCAAGGGCGGGTGACTCGGGCGTGAGCGCGGTCGAAGATGTCGCCCGGACGGCTGTAAAACGGGCGCTGTGGCGCGCCGTGGCGCCGGTGGCCGTCCCGCTGCTGGTCGGGTTCACCCTCATCCTGCTGCCGCTGCTGGTCATCGCCGGCGCCGCCGGCGTCGGCACCGCCGCCGAGACCGTGGCCGCCGGCCGGTCGATGACCTGCTCGGTCGGCGGCACCGCGGCCACCGTGGCCGGGGTGCAGATGGACGCCACCCAGATGGGCCGGGCGCAGACCATCACCAACGTCGCCGCCGCCCTCGGACTGGACTCCTACGCCGCCACCGTGGCGCTGGCCACCGCCCAGCAGGAGTCCCGCATCCTGATGCTGGCCAACGACGGCTCGGACCCGACGCTGACCGCCGGGCAGGCCCTGATCACCGGCTCGTCGCTGGACTACCCGCACGACGGCATCGGCAACAACTACGACTCGGTGAACACCTTCCAGCAGCGCTGGTTGTCCGGTTGGGGGACCGTCGCGCAGCTGATGGACCCCGTCTACGCCGCCGAGCAGTTCTACGACCGCCTCGTGGCTGTCCCGAACTGGCAGACCATCCCGCTCACCCAGGCTGCGCAGGCCGTCCAGGGCTCGGCCAACCCCGACGCCTACGCCCCATGGGAGCCCTTCGGCACCGAGCTGACCGCGATGCTGTGGCCGGCCGCGCAGGCCGCCGCCGCCGACCCCGCCGGCCCCGCGGCGGGGGTGTGCCCAGGCCTGGCCGTACCGCCCGGCTCCTGGATCCGGCCCACCGACGGCCCGATCACCTCCACCTTCGGGATGCGGTGGGGATCCATGCACGAGGGCGTGGACATCGCCGGGCCGCGGGACACCCCGATCTACGCCGCCGCCGACGGCACCGTGACCCGCGCCGAATGCTCCAGCCCCGACTGCAGCCGCGACGGCGGCCTGGACATGCCCGGTTACGGCAACGTCGTGGACATCGACCACGGCGCCGGGGAGTCCACCCGCTACGGGCACATGAGCTCCTACACGGTCACGGCCGGGCAGCAGGTCACCGCCGGGACGCTGATCGGCTACCAGGGCTCCACCGGCAACTCCACCGGGGTGCACTGCCACTTCGAGACCCACGTCAACGGACAACCCGTGGACCCGGTGCCGTTCATGGCCGCCCGCGGCGTCGACCTGTTCGTCGAGACCGCCGGATGACCGGCCGCCGAACCCAGCGCCGATCAGGGCGCGGGGACCAGCTCGGAAGGGACCCTGTGATGGGCACCGCAAACCCACGACTCCCACGCCGGCCCGGACGGGCGCTGCGGCGCGCCGCCGCCGCCGTTCTCACCGCGGCCGCGTTGGCGGCCGGGCTGGCCGCCTCAGCGCAACCGGCCGACGCCGCACCCACCGGCGGGGTGACCGCCACCGACCTGTGGGTGGACTCCGGCGCCGGCGCGGACGCGGTGCGGCTGGACACCACCGTGTACGTCCCGGCCTCGGCCACCGCGCAGACGCCGGCGCCGGCGATCCTGCTGGCCCACGGCTTCGGCGGCACCAAGGCCAGCCTGACCGGCCGCGCGCTGGACCTGGCCGGCCGCGGCTTCGTGGTAGTCACCTACACCGCCCGCGGGATGGGCCAGTCCACCGGCACCATCAGCATCGACGCCCCCCAGTACGAGGTGGCCGACGCCTCCCGGATGCTCGACGTCCTCGCCGGCCTGCCCGGGGTCCTCCTGGACGGGCCGGGGGATCCGCGGGTCGGGGTGCACGGCGGCTCCTACGGCGGCGGGCTGTCGCTGCTGCTGGCCGGACACGACCCGCGGGTCGACGCCGTCGTCGCGGTCAACACCTGGAACAGCCTCGTCTCGGCGCTGGCCCCCAACTCCGCCGGCCCACCGGAGGCCGACACCCTCGCCGCCGGCGCCGGCGTCGACGACGACGGGGTATGGAAGCAGGCCTGGGCCGAGCACTTCTGGCAGGCCGGCTTCCAACCGGCACCCCCCGGGGAGCAGCTGGATCCGACCTGCGGCCGGTTCCGGCCCGAGTACTGCCAGGCCTACCTGGCCACCGCCCAGACCGGGCGTCTCACCGAGCAGCTGCGGACGCTGCTGGCCGCCTCCAGCCCCGCCACGGTCGCCGGGGACATCACCGCCCCCACGCTGCTCGTCCAGGGCGAGGGCGACCTGGTGTTCGGCCTGTCCGAGGCCGACGCCACCGCCCGGGCGATCGCCGCCGCCGGCACCCCGGTCAAGGTGGTGTGGCATCCCGGCGGGCACGGAGCCGGGCAACCACCCGCGCAGCAGCTGGACGCCAGCCTGCTGCCGGCCTGGTTCGACTTCTACCTGCGTGGCCGCGGACCGAACCCCGGTTCCAGCTTCGACTACGCCACCGATGCCACCGGGGTGGCCACCGTCGCGGGCTACCCCGGCCTCGGCCCCGCCGCAGCCGCCACCCAGCGGACCGGGCTGCCGCTGACCGGCGGCCCCCAGCCGGTGCTCAACCCCGCCGGCGGCACCCCGGCCGCGGTCTCCACCCCCCTGCCCGGCGACCTCGGGCGCGGCCGACCGTCGGGGGCGTACGACATCCCCGGGCAGACCGCCGTCTTCGACAGCGCCCCGCTGGGCGAGCCGCTCGACATCGCCGGCTCCCCGGTCGCGCAGCTGCAGGTCAGCTCGCCGTCCGGGGAGGCGGTGCTGTTCGCCAAGCTGTACGCCCTGGACCCGGCCGGGCAGGCCACCCTGCTCGGGCAGGCCGCCCCGCTCCGCCTCACCACCTCGACCACGGCGGCGGCGGCGGGGGCTGTTCTGCAGCCGGTCACCCTGCCGGCGCTGGTGGCGACCGTCCCGGCCGGTCACCGGCTGCGGCTGGCGGTGGCCAGTACCGACGCCGGCTACGCCGGCCCCACCGCCCCGGCCACCTACCAGGTCGGCCTGGCCGGTGACCTGCAACTGCCCACCGGCCTCACCGCAGACCCGGTGCAGCCACCGGACG
>JBBPYA010000129.1:0-6029 GCA_038200385.1 Mycobacteriales bacterium | reverse complement strand
GTACCTGTTACAGCTGCGGGAGAAGCAAAAGGCCAAGCGGGTGTACGGCGTGCTGGAGAAGCAGTTTCGCGGCTACTACACCGAGGCCAACCGCCAGCAGGGCAAGACCGGTGAGGTGCTGCTGCAGATCCTGGAGTCCCGTCTGGACAACGTGATCTACCGGGCCGGCTTCGCCAAGTCCCGGGACATGGCCCGCCAGCTGGTCCGGCACGGCCACGTCCTGGTCAACGCGCACAAGGTGGACATCCCCTCGTACCGCGTGACCGAGCACGACATCGTCTCGATCCGGGAGCGGTCCCACGAGATGACCCCGTTCGTCGTGGCCCGCGCCGAGGCAGGCGCGCGCCCGGTGCCGGCGTGGTTGGAGGTCATCTCCAGCCAGCTGCGGGTGCTGGTGCACTCGATGCCGAGCCGGGCCGTGATCGACACCCCCGTCCAGGAGCAGCTGATCGTCGAGCTGTACTCCAAGTAGGTGCCTTGGCAGGGTTACCTACGAAGGTCACCTCGATCTGGGAGCAACCTTCAACGGACCCTGTCCCCCGGTTAGACCCGTCGGCTGCCTACCGATGCAATCGACGGCCCGCACCACACAGGCGTCAAATAGCGGTCGCCTGAACCGAGAGGAAGTTCCACCATGCTGATCACCCAGCGCCCCACCCTCACCGAGGAGCCGGTCAACGACCTGCGCTCCCGCTTCGTCATCGAACCTCTCGAGCCCGGCTTCGGCTATACGCTCGGCAACTCGCTGCGTCGTACCCTGCTCTCCTCGATCCCGGGTGCGGCGGTCACAAGCATCCGCATCGACGGTGTGCTGCACGAGTTCACCACCGTGCCGGGCGTCACCGAGGACGTCACCGAGCTGATCCTGAACCTCAAGGGGCTCGTCGTGAGCTCGGACTCCGACGAGCCGGTCACGATGTACCTGCGCAAGCAGGGCCCCGGGGACGTCACCGCTGCCGACATCGCCCCGCCGGCCGGCGTGATGGTGCACAACCCCGAGCTGCACCTGGCCACCATCAACAAGAAGGGCCGGCTCGAGGTCGAGCTCACCGTCGAGCGGGGCCGCGGGTACGTCCCCGCCCCGCAGAACAAGCAGACCGGCCAGGAGATCGGCCGGATCCCGGTGGACTCCATCTACTCCCCGGTGCTGAGGGTGACGTACAACGTCGAGGCCACCCGCGTGGAGCAGCGCACCGACTTCGACCGGCTCGTGGTCGACGTGGAGACCAAGCCGTCCCTCAGCCCGCGCGATGCCATCGCCAGTGCCGGCAAGACCCTGGTCGAGCTGTTCGGCCTGTTCCGCGAGCTGAACATCGAAGCCGAGGGCATCGAGGTCGGGCCGTCGCCGGCCGAGGCCGCGGACATCGCGAACTTCGCGATGCCGATCGAGGAGATGGACCTGACCGTCCGGTCCTACAACTGCCTCAAGCGCGAGGGCATCCACACGGTTGGCGAGTTGGTCAGCCGGAGCGAGGCCGATCTGCTCGACATCCGCAACTTCGGTGCGAAGTCGATCGACGAGGTCAAGGTCAAGCTCAACACCATGGGCCTGGCCCTGAAGGACTCCCCTCCTGGTTTCGACCCCTCGGCCATCGTGGACACCTACGGCGGCGACGGCTTCGGGGAGTCCTACGGCGGGGCGGACTACGAGCCCGGCACGTACGGCGGGGAGCGCTACGGCGCCACCGGCTTCGACTCAGGCCAGCCCGCCGCGCCGGCCGCGGCCGGTGACGGCTCCGACGACGACTACGCCGAGACCGAGCAGCTGTAGCCCCGCCGTACCGCCAGATCCGAAGGAGCAGCACAGATGCCCACGCCCACCAAGGGTCCCCGCCTCGGCGGCGGGCCGGCTCACCAGCGACTGATCCTGGCCAACCTGGCCACGTCGCTGTTCGAGCACGGCCGGATCACCACGACCGAGGCCAAGGCCCGGCGGCTGCGGCCGCTGGCCGAGCGGCTGGTCACCTTCGCCAAGCGGGGTGACCTGCACGCCCGCCGGCAGGTCATGACGACGATCCGGGACAAGAACGTCGTGCATCACCTCTTCGCCGAGATCGGACCGCGGTTCGAGCAGCGCCGGGGCGGGTACACCCGGATCGTCAAGATCGGCCCGCGAAAGGGCGACAACGCCCCGATGGCCGTGATCGAACTGGTCGAGGCGCTGACCGTCGGCCAGGAGGCGGTCGGGGAGGCCGAGCGGGCCCGCGGCACCCGGTTCGCCCGGGACGGCAGGGCCGCCAAGCCCGGCACCGCCGCAGTGGATGACGCGGCGGTGGACGACACCGACACCGGTACGGCCCAGGCCGAGGTGGACGACACCGACGCCGACACGGCCGGGGCCGAGCCGGACACCGTCGAGCCGGACACCGCCGTGGTGGACGACGCCGACGGCGCGGATTCCGAGGACGTCGACTCCGAGACCCACCCGTTCGGAGCAGGCAGCCATGCAGCACTGGCGGACGCCGGGATGCCCGAGGGGTACCCGATCAAGGGCAACGAGTCCTCGAAGCTGTACCACGTGCCGGACAGCGCGTTCTACGAGCAGACCGTGCCTGAGGTCTGGTTCGCCGACGCCGAGGCGGCGGAGGCGGCCGGTTTCGAGCTGCCGCCGAGCCAGTGCGACCAGAACGGCTGAGCCCCGGGACGACCCGGCGGAGCGGGCGACCGCAACCGACGTGCCTCCCGCCCCCACACCCGGGGACGGGGGGCACGTCCGGTTGCGTCTGGACCTGGCCTACGACGGGGCCGGGTTCGCCGGGTGGGCGGTGCAGCCGGGGCTGGGCACCGTCCAGGGCGCCGTCGAGGACGCCCTGGCGATCGTGTTGCGCAAACCGGTCCGGCTCGTCGTGGCCGGTCGCACGGACGCCGGGGTGCACGCCACCGGGCAGGTCGCCCACGTCGACGTACCAGCCCCGGTCTGGGCCAGGGAGGGCGAGCGGCTGTTGCGTCGGCTGGCCGGGGTCCTTCCGGCCCAGGTGCGGGTCCGCGCTGTCGCGAGGGCGCCGGTCGGCTTCGACGCGCGGTTCTCGGCGCTCTGGCGGCGCTACGTGTACCGGGTCAGCGATCGCCCCTGGGGGGCTCCGCCGCTACGCCGGCACGACACCGCGACCTGGGGCCGCCCCATCGACCTCGTCCCCGTGCGGGCCGCCGCCGCCGACCTGCTGGGGCTGCACGACTTCGCGGCGTTCTGCCGGCGGCGGCAAGGGGCCACCACGGTGCGGACCCTGCAGGAGCTGGACTGGGCGCGCCGCCCGGACGGCGTCCTGGCGGCCACCGTCCGGGCCGACGCGTTCTGCCACTCCATGGTCCGCTCGCTGGTCGGCTGCCTGCTCACCGTGGGCGAGGGCCGCCGGCCGGTCGGGTGGCCCGCGCAACTGCTGACGGCCACCGAGCGCTCCGGCGCGGTGCCCGTCGCACCCGCCCACGGCCTGACCCTGGTCGAAGTCGGCTACCCCGCGCCGGGGGAGCTGGCGGCCCGTGCCGAGCAGACCCGGGCGCGGCGGGCCTGAGCACTGCTGCCGGGCAGGGGCGCGGCGGCGCTGCGGCTCGGCACGGGGTTCGCCTGGGGCTACTCAGCCCTCGTCGAGCGCCAGTGCGGTCAACGCGGCCGCGGCCGCGTCCCGGTCTGCCCCGCGGCCGACGGCCAGCCCGAGCAGGTACGTCGTCAGCGGCGCGGCCGGGCGGGCGACGCCGTGTGCCGAGTCGCGCGCCAGATCGAGGATCAGGTCGATGTCGGCCTGCTCCAGACGGTCTGGAAGGTCGAGTTCTGCCGCCGCCCGGGCCGCCCACTGCTGCAGGTCGTTCACGTCCCCACCCACTTCATCGCCTCGGCCAGTTGCTCGACGCTGTCGCAGTCGAACCATGGTGGTGCCGTACCCGGCGGAACCTGCCATGACACGCGTTGCACGTCCAAACCTGCCAGGGTGCGGTGCAGCGGGGCCCCATGTGGATCGCTGACTGCGGCCAGCGCGGCGTGCAGCGCAGCGACCTGCCAGGCCCCGAGCAGGTGCTGGTCCCGCCCGTCGGCGTCGAGCAGGACCGCACCGTCCCGGACCGTGGCGGCCGTACGCAGCGCCCGGACCACGTCGCGGGTGAGGAAGGGCAGGTCGGCCGCGACCACGACCACTTGGGTCGGCGGCCGGGTGCCGAGGGCGGCCAACCCGGCGGCGAGGGCGGCGACCGGGCCGCCTCCGGCCGGATCCTCGCGGGTGAGCGCGACCCCGGCGGGAAGCTCGACCGGCGGCCCGACGACGACGCGGACAGCCGCGTCGTCCACCGCGTCCAGTACCCGGTCGAGGAGCCGTCGTCCGCCGAGCACCAGCTCGGGCTTGGGCCGCCCACCCATCCGGGCCGCGCGCCCCCCGGCCAGCACGATGGCGGCGTACGGGCTCGTCACCGCCGTGAGGCTAGTCGCGGCCGCCCTGGCCTGCAGCGCCGCCGTCCTCCTCGGCCGCCGGTAGCTGCCGGTGGCTGCCGCTGCGTAACCTCGACTCATGGGCAGGGTCACCACACGCCGTTCCGTCATCCGCATCGACGGCACCGCGCAGCAGCGGCGGACGGACAGCGTGGCGGTCGAGGAGCCGCTGGAGGTGCGCCTCGGCGGCTCGCCGCTGTCGGTGACCATGCGGACCCCGGGCGACGACTTCGACCTCGTGCACGGGTTCCTCGTCACCGAGGGCGTGATTATCGAACTGGAGTCGGTGCGCACGATGCGGTACTGCGCGGGCACCGACGACGAGGGCAACCAGACGTACAACGTCATCGACGTGGCGCTCGCCGAGGGTGTGCCGGTCCCCGACTTCGGGCTGGAGCGGAACTTCTACACCACGAGTTCGTGCGGGGTGTGCGGCAAGGCCAGCATCGACGCGATCCGGACCAGGTCGGCGTACGAAGTCGTGGCCGATCCCACCGTCGTCGCAGCCGCCGTGCTCAGCGCGCTGCCGGACATCCTGCGGGACCGGCAGAAGGTCTTCGAGAGCACCGGCGGCCTGCACGCGGCGGGGCTGTTCACCGCCACGGGCGAGCTGCTCTGCGTCCGGGAGGACGTCGGGCGGCACAACGCCGTGGACAAGGTGATCGGCTGGGCGGTGCGCGAGGACAAGCTCCCGCTGGCGGGCTGCGCGCTGATGGTGTCCGGGCGGGCGTCGTTCGAGCTGACCCAGAAGGCACTGATGGCCGGCATCCCGATCCTGGCGGCCGTCTCCGCCCCGTCCTCGCTGGCGGTGGAGCTGGCCGAGTCCGCCGGGATGACGCTGATCGGCTTCCTGCGCGGAGAGACGATGAACGTGTACGGCGGTGGGCAGCGGGTGCGGATCGGCTGATCGGGCTCAGCCGGTGTGGTCGCCGCCGCGCAGCTGGGAGATCAGGTGCGCCAGCAGCGGGCCGAGCACCGCCAACCCGTCCTTCACCCCGCCGGTGGAGCCGGGCAGGTTCACGATTACGGTCTGGCCGCGCAACCCGACCACCCCGCGGGACAGCACCGCGGTAGGAACCTTGGGCGCGCCGTACGCCCGGATCGCCTCGGCCAGCCCGGGTGCCTCCCGGTCGATGACGTCCCGGGTGGCCTCCGGGGTGATGTCGGTCGGACTGCACCCCGTGCCACCGGTGGTGACGACCAGATCGGCGCCTGACTCGGCAGCCGACCGCATCGCGGCGGCGAGCTGTACCCGGTCGTCGGGCAGCACGAGGGGATCGTCCACGGCCAGCCCGAGCCCGCGCAGCCCCTCGGCCAGGATCTGCCCCGAGCGGTCGGCGTACACCCCGGCCGACGCGCGGTTCGATGCCGTGATCACGACTGCCCGTCCGATCACTGCCGTCATCGGGGGACCTCGCCGGTCGTGGAACTCCCCGTGCTCATCGCGGCCACCACGGGACCGCGCCGCTCGCGGAACTGGTCCCGACCTGCCGGCACCCGCGACGCGAGTCGGCGCGTCGGGACCACTTGCGGCCGGGACGCCGGCGGCCGGGGTGAGCCTCGGCGGTGCAGCAGGGGGAAGACGCGGCCGGCGGCGGCGCTGCCCAGCCGGGCG
>JBBPYA010000128.1:0-23147 GCA_038200385.1 Mycobacteriales bacterium | reverse complement strand
GGTTCGTCACGGATCCACCACCACCTGGGAGGACCACTTCATGACCACCACTTCCGACCCGACCGAAGCCCTGCTCACGCAGGACCAGCAGATCGACGCCATGGGTCGCTACCAGTTCGGCTGGGCCGACTCCGACGCCGCTGGCTCGATCGCCAAGCGCGGACTGTCCGAAGACGTGGTCCGCGGCATCTCGGCGCTGAAGAACGAGCCGGAGTGGATGCTCGATCGTCGCCTCAAGGGTCTGAAGCTGTTCGACAAGAAGCCGATGCCCTCCTGGGGATCGGACCTTTCCGGGATCGACTTCCAGAACATCAAGTACTTCGTCCGCTCCACCGAGAAGCAGGCCACCAGCTGGGACGAGCTGCCCGCCGACATCAAGGCGACCTACGACAGGCTCGGCATCCCGGAGGCGGAGAAGCAGCGACTTGTGTCCGGAGTGGCCGCGCAGTACGAGTCCGAGGTGGTCTACCACCAGATCCGCGAGGACCTGGCGGAGCAGGGTGTCCTGTTCCTGGACACCGACACCGGCCTGCGCGAGCACGAGGACGTCTTCAAGGAGTACTTCGGCTCGGTGATCCCGGTGGGGGACAACAAGTTCGCCGCCCTGAATACCTCTGTCTGGTCCGGGGGCTCGTTCATCTACGTCCCGCCGGGCGTGCATGTCGACATCCCGCTGCAGGCCTATTTCCGGATCAACACCGAGAACATGGGCCAGTTCGAGCGGACGCTGATCATCGTCGACGAGGGCGCCTACGTGCACTACGTCGAGGGCTGCACGGCCCCGATCTACACCAGCGACTCGCTGCACTCGGCCGTCGTGGAGATCATCGTCAAGAAGAACGCGCGCTGCCGGTACACGACCATCCAGAACTGGTCGAACAACGTCTACAACCTCGTCACCAAGCGGGCGGTGGCCCACCAGGGCGCCACCATGGAGTGGGTCGACGGCAACATCGGCTCCAAGGTCACGATGAAGTACCCGGCGGTCTGGATGACCGGTGAGTACGCCAAGGGCGAGGTCCTCTCGGTCGCGTTCGCCGGCGAGGGGCAGCACCAGGACGCCGGCGCCAAGATGGTGCACGCCGCCCCGAACACGTCGAGCACGATCATCAGCAAGTCCGTGGCGCGCGGCGGCGGGCGTACGTCGTACCGCGGGCTGGTCCAGATCAACGACGGCTCGCACGGTTCCCGGTCGACGGTGAAGTGCGACGCGCTGCTGGTCGACAGCATCAGCCGGTCGGACACCTACCCGTACGTCGACGTCCGCGAGGACGACGTATCCATGGGGCACGAGGCCACGGTGTCGAAGGTCAGCGACGACCAGCTGTTCTACCTGATGAGCCGCGGACTGAGCGAGGACGAGGCGATGGCGATGATCGTGCGCGGCTTCGTCGAGCCGATCGCCCGCGAGCTGCCGATGGAGTACGCGCTGGAGCTCAACCGGCTGATCGAACTGCAGATGGAGGGCTCGGTGGGCTAGTCCCACCGACTGGACCGCGCCCGCCGACCACCGATGACGGAGACCGCCTCAGCATGACCACCGTTCACCCGCCGCTGGACGTCCGGCCGGCGCGCACCGAATCCACGCGCGTCGAGGACTTCCCGACCGTCACCGGCCGCGAGGAGCAGTGGCGGTTCACGCCGCTGCGTCGGATCTCCGCGCTGCTCAACGGCGCGGACTCGTCGGCGCAGCTGGAGTGGACGCACGACCTGCCCGACGGGGTCGAGATCGGTGCCGTGCAGGACGACGACCCGCTGCTGAAGAGCCTGCCCGAGCCGGTGGACCGGTTGGCGGCGCTGGCCCGGTCCCGCTGCGACGGTGCCGTCGTGTTGCGGGTCGCCGAGCAGACCGCACTGCAGCGCCCGGTCGAGGTGGACCTGCGAGGCACCGGCTCGGACGAGGTCGTCTGGGGCCAGGTCGTGATCGAGATCGGCGCGTTCGCTACCGGCACGATCGTGTTGCGGCACAGCGGCCAGGCCCGCTACGCCGGGGGAGTCGCGGTGCTCGTCGGTGACAGTGCCAACGTCACGATCGTCGTCGTCCAGGACTGGGACGCCGGCAGCGTGCACGGCGGACAGCTGGACACCGTGGTGGGACGCGACGCCTCCGTGAAGCAGGTGGCCGTCACCCTAGGAGGCGACCTCGTCCGGCTGGTCAACAACGTGCACTACGCCGCCCCGGGTGGATCCGCGGAGCTGCTGGGGTTGTACTTCGCCGGCATCGGGCAGCACCTCGAACACCGGTTGTGGGTCAACCACAGCGTGCCGGACTGCCGGAGCCGGGTGGAGTACCGCGGCGCGCTGCAGGGGCAGGACGCGCACGCGGTCTGGGTCGGCGACGTCATCATCCGGACCGCCGCGACCGGCACCGACACCTACGAGCTCAACCGCAACCTCGTCCTCGGCGACGGCGCCCGGGCGGACTCGGTCCCCAACCTGGAGATCGAGACCGGTGAGGTGGTCGGCGCCGGGCACGCCAGCGCCACCGGCCGCTTCGACGACGAGCAGCTGTTCTACCTGCAGTCGCGGGGGATCCCGGCCGCGCAGGCCCGCCGGCTCGTGGTCCGCGGCTTCTTCGCCTCGCTGCTGACGCGGATCGGCGAGGAGTCCGTCAGCGCGCCGCTGCTGGCCGCCATCGAGGCCCGGCTCGACGAGGAAGCCGCATGACGGCAAGCCGCGTCGTATCCCCGGACCGGGGCACGCGATGAGCTTCACCCGGGTGTGCAGCCTCGACGACATCGCCGAGGACGGCGCGTTGCACGTGGAGATCGGGGAGCTGCCGGTCGCGATCGTGCGGACCGGCGACGAGCTGTTCGCGATCGAGGACGTGTGCTCGCACGCCGAGGTGCCGCTGTCCGAGGGCGAGATCGAGGGCACCACCATCGAATGCTGGCTGCACGGGTCCCGCTTCGACCTGCGCACCGGTGAACCCACCGGGCCACCGGCCACCGTCGCCGTTCCGGTCTACCCGGTGCGGGTGGACGGCTCCGACGTACTGATCGATTCGACCGACACCAGGGAGAACTGAAAGCTGTGGCCACGCTTGAGATCCGCGACCTGCACGTCAGCGTCACGGGCACCGACGACGTCGAGAAGGCGATCCTCAAGGGGGTCGACCTGACGATCTCCTCGGGGCAGACCCACGCCATCATGGGCCCCAACGGCTCCGGCAAGTCCACGCTGGCCTACAGCATCGCCGGTCACCCGAAGTACACCGTGACGCAGGGCAGCATCACGCTGGACGGTCAGGACGTGCTCGCGATGACCGTGGACGCGCGGGCCCGGGCCGGGCTGTTCCTGGCCATGCAGTACCCGGTCGAGGTGCCGGGCGTGTCGGTGTCGAACTTCCTGCGATCGGCGGCGACCGCGCTGCGCGGCGAGGCCCCGAAGATCCGGACCTGGGTCAAGGAGGTCAAGGCCGAGATGGGGGCGCTCGGGATCGACCCCGCCTTCGCCGAACGCAACGTCAACGAGGGCTTCTCCGGCGGGGAGAAGAAGCGGCACGAGATCCTCCAGCTGTCCCTGCTCAAGCCGTCCATCGCCGTACTCGACGAGACCGACTCCGGCCTGGACGTCGACGCGCTGCGGGCGGTCGCCGAGGGCGTCAACCGGGTCCGCGACACCGGCGACACCGGAGTGCTGCTCATCACCCACTACACCCGGATCCTGAACTACATCAAGCCGGACTTCGTGCACGTGTTCGTCGACGGCCGGATCGCCGAGGAGGGCGGCCACGAGCTGGCCGACCGGCTGGAGGCCGAAGGGTACGAGCGCTTCCTCAAGGCACCGGCATGAGCCTCGATCTGGGTACCGGAATGCCGTTGAGCGGACCCGCGCCGGCGTACGACGTCGACGTGGTCCGCAAGGACTTCCCGATCCTGCAGCGCCGGCTGGCCGACGATCGACCGCTGGTGTACCTGGACAGCGCGAACACCTCGCAGAAGCCGCAGCAGGTCCTCGACGCGCTGATGGAGCACTACGCCCGGCACAACGCCAACGTGGCCCGCGCCGTACACCAGCTCGGCGAGGAGGCCACCGCGGCGTTCGAGGGGGCCCGCGACAAGTTGGCCGCCTTTGTCAAGGCGCCCAGCCGGGACGAGATCGTCTTCACCCGCGGAGTGACCGAGGCACTGAACCTGGTCGCCAACGTGCTGGCGTGGGCCGATCCGCCGTACCGGGTGGGACCCGGCGACGAGGTGCTCATCACCGAGATGGAGCACCACTCCAACATCGTGCCGTGGCAGCTCCTGACCCAGCGGACCGGCGCGACACTGCGCTGGATCGGCCTGACCGAGGACGGCCGGCTGGACCTGTCCCGGCTCGACGAGTTGATCAACGAGCGGACCAAGGTCGTCGCGCTCGTCCACGTGTCGAACATGCTCGGCACGATCAACCCGGTCGCCCAGATCGCCCGCCGCGCGCACGAGGTCGGCGCGCTGGTCGTGCTCGACGCCGCGCAGGCCGTGCCACAGCTGCCCTACGACGTCACCGCGACCGGCGCGGACATCGTCGGGTTCACCGGGCACAAGATGGTGGGCCCCACCGGGATCGGCGCGCTGTGGGGGCGGCACGAGCTGCTCTGCCAGCTGCCGCCGTTCCACGGTGGCGGCGAGATGATCGAGGACGTGCGGATGGAGCGGTCGACGTACGCGCCGCCGCCGCACCGCTTCGAGGCGGGCACGCCACCGATCGCCCAGGCGGTCGGGCTCGGGGCGGCCGTGGACTACCTGACCGCGATCGGGATGGACGCGGTGGCCGCGCACGAGCGGGAGATCACCGCGTACGCCCTGGATCGGCTGCAGGCCGTGCCGGGTGTCCGGATCCTCGGTCCGACCACGATCGAGGACCGTGGTGGCGCGATCAGCTTCACCTTCGACCCGCTGCACCCGCACGACATCGGGCAGGTCCTGGACTCCCTCGGCATCGCGGTCCGCGGCGGCCACCACTGCGCCAAGCCCGCGCACCGCAGGTTCGCGATCCCGTCGTCGACCCGGGCCTCGGGTTACCTGTACACGACGACCGCGGAGATCGATGCGCTGGCTGACGGGCTGGAGCAGGTCCGCCGATTCTTCCGGGTGAGCTGATGCAACTGCAGTCGATGTACCAGGAGATCATCCTGGACCATTACCGCGACCCGCACGGCCGCGGCCTGCGCGAGCCGTACGACGGGGAGTCCTTCCAGGTCAACCCGACCTGCGGGGACGAGGTCACGCTGCGGGTGAAGTTGGACGGCGACACCGTCGCCGACGTGTCCTACGAGGGACTGGGCTGCTCGATCAGCCAGGCCTCGGAGTCGTTGCTGCACGACCTGGTGGTGGGCAAGTCGCTGTCGCAGGCGGAGGCAATCGGCGCCGACTTCCTGACGCTCATGCAGAGCAGGGGCGACCCCGCCGTCGCGGAGTCCCTCGAGGAGTCCCTCGACGACGCCGTGGCGTTCACCGGCGTGGGCAAGTACCCGGCCCGGGTCAAGTGTGCGTTGCTGGGCTGGATGGCCTTCCGCGACGCCACCGCCCGAGCAGGCGCGCAGCACCCGGGCCAGACTGGAGCCCGCACGGATGACAGCGGAGGTAGCGATGAGTGAGACGACGACACAACCGGCTGAGAAGCCGTCGGTGGAGGACATCGAGGAGGCCATGCGCGACGTGGTCGACCCCGAACTGGGGGTCAACGTGGTCGACCTGGGCCTGCTGTACGGCGTCCACGTGGACGACGGCAACGTCGTGACGCTGGACATGACGCTGACCTCGGCGGCCTGCCCGCTCACCGACGTGATCGAGGATCAGACCATCCAGGCGCTGACCGGCGGCCCGGGCCCCGGGTTGGCCTCGGACGCGAGGATCAACTGGGTCTGGATGCCGCCGTGGGGCCCGGACAAGATCACCGACGACGGGCGCGAGCAGCTGCGCGCACTCGGCTTCAACGTCTGACCCCCCGCCGGCGCCCGCCCCCGTGCCTACCGTGATCATGGGGATCCGCCGGTCCTGACCGGCGAAATCCTATGATCGCGAGTCAGGGTGGGGCCGGATCCGGGCCGCATCCGTTTGCGGAGCTGCTTGCAGCGGTGGCCATCGGACACCTTGCTGCGGCCGACGGCGCAGTGGACGTGTACCCGCAACCGCCGGGTACGACGGCGGCCGTGCTCGGGTTCACCGGGCACCATGTCGTGGCCGCGGACGTGGACTCCGGCTGGGTACGCCGCCAGCTGGACCCCCACGATCTCGGAGCTCCGTTGAAGGGGCCGTTTCTCACTGAGCTGGCCGGGCTACTCCGACGAACGCAGGGTTCGCTGGACGTCGTGCTGCTCGCGAGGGGCTCCGCCGGTCGGCCCGCGCTCGAGCTGGTCCCGCTGACCGGGGACCATCCGCGGATGGTCCGCGCCGTCCGCTACCGCACCGACGTCAGGGCCTACGTTGTCGAGCCGGCGCCGGAGTCGATGGTCCTTGTCGGACGCGGCCTCGGCGGCCGCTGGGAGACCGCCTTCGAGGTGTCGCCGGCCGACCGTGGCCGGGGAATGGGACGCGCCCTGGCGCGGGCCGCCCGGTTCCTGGTCGACCCGGACGAGGCGGTCTGGGCCCAGGTCGCGCCGGGCAACGCCGCCTCGCTGCGTGCTTTGCTCGCCGCGGGCTACCGGCCCGTGGGTGCCGAGGTGCTCTTCGTCAACCCGCTCGGCTGACCCGGAGGATCCAACGCCCCGCCCCCGTGCTTATCGTGATCATGGGGATCCGCCGGTCCTGACCGGTGAAAGTCCGTGATCACGGTAGTGGGCCGGCCGGCACACCGCGCGGGTAGACTCACCCGGGTGCAGCCGTTGACGTGTTGACGAAGGATCCGCCGCTGCGGCCCTGCCCCGTCCCGTCTACCCGTCTGCGAGTGCTGCCGTGATCACCGCCACCGCGCTGGAGCTGCGCGCGGGTTCCCGCATCCTGCTGTCCCCGGCGACCGTGCGCGTCCAGCCCGGCGACCGGATCGGCCTGGTCGGCCGCAACGGCGCCGGAAAGACAACCACCCTGCGCTGCCTGGCGGAGGAGACCGCGCCGTACGCCGGCAATATCGAGACCACCAGCCCTGCCGGCTACCTGCCGCAGGACCCGAGGACCGGCGACCTCGATGTGACCGCCAGCGACCGGGTGCTGTCCGCCCGCGGCCTCGACCGGATGCTCAGCGACCTGCAGAAGTTGCAGGTCGAGATGAGCTCGCTCGTGGACGAGGCGGCGCGCTCGCAGGCGGTCCGCCGGTACGGGCAGCTCGAGGACCGTTTCACCGCGCTGGGTGGCTACGCCGCGGAGAGCGAGGCGGCTCGGATCTGCTCCAACCTCGGCCTGCCCGACCGGGTCCTCGCCCAGCCGCTGCGCACCTTGTCCGGCGGGCAGCGCCGGCGGGTGGAGCTGGCCAGGATCTTGTTCAGCGACGCCGAGACGATGCTGCTCGACGAGCCGACCAACCACCTGGACGCGGACTCGATCTCCTGGCTGCGGGACTTCCTGCGCCAGCACCGCGGCGGACTGATCGTGATCAGTCACGACGCCGCCTTGCTGGGGCACGTCGTGAACAAGGTGTGGCACCTGGACGCGACCCGGTCGGAGATGGACGTCTACAACGTCGGCTGGGCGGAGTACCTGCAGCAGCGCGAGACCGACGAACGGCGCCGCAAGCGGGAGCGGGCCAATGCCGAACGCAAGATCGATGCGCTGCGCTCGCAGGCGGACAAGATGCGGGCCAAGGCGACCAAGGCCCGGGCGGCGCACAGTATGGACCGCCGCGCGGACCGGCTCGCCGCCGGCCTGGACGGCGTCCGGCAGGCCGACCGGGTGGTCCGGGTCCGGTTCCCGACCCCGGCCCCGTGCGGGCGTACGCCGCTGACGGCCGCCGGGCTGTCCAAGAGCTACGGGTCGCTCGAGGTCTTCACCGACGTCGACCTCGCCGTGGACCGCGGCTCCCGGGTCGTGGTACTCGGCCTGAACGGCGCCGGCAAGACCACCCTGCTGCGCATCCTGGGCGGCCTCGAGCCCTCCGACACCGGGGCGGTGGAACCCGGGCACGGACTCCGACTCGGCTACTACGCCCAGGAACACGAGACGCTGGACACCGACCGCACGGTGCTGGAGAACATGCGGGCCGCTGCACCCCAGGCTACCGACGGGGAACTGCGCCGGATCCTCGGCTCGTTCCTGTTCTCCGGCGACGTCGCCGACCAGCGGGCCGGCACCCTGTCCGGCGGGGAGAAGACCCGGCTGGCGCTGGCCGGGCTGGTCTGCTCCTCGGCGAACGTGCTGCTGCTCGACGAACCGACGAACAACCTCGATCCGGCCTCGCGGGAACAGGTGCTCGGGGCGCTGTCGACGTACGCCGGGGCGGTCGTCCTGGTCACCCACGACGAGGGCGCGGTCACCGCGCTCGCCCCGGAGAAGGTCATCCTGCTGCCCGACGGGGTCGAGGACACCTGGAGCGAGGAGTTCGCCGACCTCGTCGCACTGGCCTGATCGGGCCGGTCCCGGGCTTCTGGTCAGCCGGCCTGACTGAGCAGGGCGACGGCGTACGCCGAGGCGCTGCCCACGGCGAGTACGGACACCGGAGTCGGGATCGAGGGACCGCCCTGACGGTCCGGGGCGGTCGCCGCCATCAGCAACCACGGCAGGCCGGGCAGCCAACTACCCGGATTCACCCGGTCGGTCACCAGGCCCGCGACGACACCGGCGAACACGACGGCCGCACCGGCGACGAGGAACGGCCAGCCCGGCGTTGTCCGGATCGAGCGCAGCGACGCGGCCAGCGCCGGACCGCCGAGGACCAGGAGCACCACCGCGGCGGCCAGCGCGGATCCGAGCAGGCCGAGCCCGGTCGCGGCGTCCACCCGCAGCGCACCGGCCAGGTCCGCGGTCCAGTCCAGTCCGATCGCCCGGGCCAGCAGCAGGGGGACGAAGAACGTCGCCGCGGCCGCGACGTTGAGCAGCGGCCGGCGCCGGACGAAGAACACGCACACCACCCCGGCGGCGAGCAGCACCGCGGCGTATCCGAACAGCGCGGCGGTGCCGAGCAGCAGTCCGCAGGCCGCCGCCAGCAGCAGCCGGCGCGGGCCGGGCCGGTCCGGATCGCTGGCCACGGTCGCCGTCGCCAGGGTCGCAGCCCCCAGCGCGAGGGCGAGCGCTTCGACGTTCGCCCCGGCGAGGGCGTACGGCGCGAGGGCGAGGACCGGAAGCAGCCGGCGCGAGGTCAGCTCGCCGCACAGCGATCGCACCGCGATCGCCACCAGCGGGGTCGCAACCGCCCCGACCAGGCAGACCAACACCGCGGCTGCCACCCCGTCGACGCCGGACCCCGCCAGTTCCGCGAGCAGCCGTCCTGACAGCGGCGGTGCCGCCTCGCCGGCCCCGAACCGGCTCCGGTCGGACAGCGCGCCGCTGGTCGCGGCGAGCGTGATGGTCCAGGCCGCGCAGACCAGGTAGGCCCCGGCCAGCAGCACCGGCCAGGGCACCCGCTCGTGCCGGCGCTGGTGTACCGCGAGCAGGCCGAGGACCGCGATCAGCACCGGCGCTGCGGCTAGCGGCCACCCCACACCGAGGCTTGGCCCGGACCCGCCGGTCGGCGGCGTACCCGCCGTCCACCAGGCCGCCAGCGCGGCCAGTGTCAGTGCCGACCACCACAAAATCGCCGACAGGCTGCGGCGCTGCGGTGTCCCGGCGTTGCGCCGGGCCCGCGTCACCGTGGTCACGGTGGCAGATCGTACGGAGCGTCGAGGTCCCGGGGGTCAAGTGGCTAGCTCGGCGCTGAGCGGGGATCATGGTCGGTACCGACCTGGAAGCGAGGCGCCGGCATCCCGGCACCCGCAGGGTGACAGTGGACGGAGCGACGGTGGCCGAACTGAGCAAGGGTGTCCGGGTGTCCGGTGCGGAACGCACCAAGTTGGCGTCGTCCCTGCGGGCGCGCTACGACCGGGGCGAGAGCATCCGAGCGCTGGCCGCGTCGTCGGGGCGCTCGTACGGTTTCGTCCACCGGTTGCTGACCGAGGACGGCCAGGCGCTGCGCCGGCGGGGCGGTGCCACCAGGGGACAGGCCGCCAAGAAGTCCTGAGCGGCCGTGACCTCCGCTGACGGCGGGGTACGGCTGGAGCGGGACGGTGCACTGGCCACGGTTGTGCTGGATCGCCCGGATGCGCTGAACGCCCAGACGCCGCACACCTGGACCCGGCTGCGCGAGATCGGCGAGAACCTCCCCGCGGACGTGCGGGTCGTCGTGATCCGGGCCGCAGGGACGTCCTTCAGCGCCGGGTTGGACCGGGCCCTGTTCAGCGCTGACGGGCTGCCGGGTCTGCCCGGCATCTCGGCGCTGGCCAACTCGGCCGACGCTGACGACGTGATCGCCGGCTACCAGGCCGGGTTCACCTGGTTGCGCGATCCCGGCATCGTGTCCGTCGCGGCCGTGCAGGGGCACGCGATCGGTGCCGGCTTCCAGCTCGCCCTGGCCTGCGATCTGCGGGTACTGGCCGACGACGCGAAGCTGTGCATGGCCGAGACCGGGTTGGGCGTCGTCCCTGACTTGGCCGGCACCAAGCCGTTGGTGGACATCGTCGGGTACAGCCGGGCGCTGGAGATCTGCGCGACCGGCCGCCGGATCGCCGCCGACGAAGCTGCCCGGCTCGGCCTGGCCAGCCTCGTGGTCCCGGCCGTGGAGCTGGCGGCGGCCACCGCGGACCTGGTGGCCGCGCTGCTGGCCGCCCCCGCTGCCGCACTCCGCGAGACCAAGGCTCTCCTGCTGGGCGCATCCGACCGGGATCACGCCGCGCAGGAACGCCGGGAGCGGGCGGCCCAGATCCGCAGCCTGCGGACGCTGTTCGGTTCCTAGCGTCGAATACCGGCCGCACCTGGCCGGGGGCTCGACGCCCGTGGCGCGCCGAGAACGGGGTCGACACGCCTCACTAGGCTCGACTGGTGTCGAGGGCGGCCGCAGCACCACGGGGGCATCAGCTGTCGCGCACGTTCTACCTCGAGCAGGTCCGGCCCCGGATCGAACCTGTCCTCGGCGGCGCTCCGCACGCGGCGGCCATGATCGGGGACGGCTCGGACGTGCTCGGGTACGACGACACGGTGTCGCCGGACCACGACTTCGGCCCCCGCGTGCAGATCGTCCTGCCGCCCGACGTCGCCCCGGAGCCGGTCGTGGCCGCGCTAGCCACCCTGCCGGAGCGGCAGCACGGTCTGCCGGTCTGGTTCACCAGCGAGACGGCGTTCAACGGCTGGACCACCACGCCGGCGGTCACCACGGCCGCCGCGCTGTTCACCGCCCGGCTCGGTTTCGACCCCACCGCCGGAGTGCCGCCGGCTGACTGGTTGCGTACGCCGACCCAGCTGCTGGCGACCGTCACCGCGGCGCCGGTGTTCCACGATCCGGCCGGGCTGCTCACCGCCGGACGGGAGGCGGTGACGTGGTATCCGGAGGACGTGTGGCGGTACGTGCTGGCCGCCGGTTGGCTGCGGGTGGATCAGGAGGCGCCTTTCGTCGGGCGTACCGGCGGGTACGGCGACGCGTTGGGGAGCGCGATCCTCGCCGCCCGGCTGGTGCGCGACCTGATCCGGCTCGCCCTGCTCGTGGCGCGGCAGTGGGCGCCGTACAGCAAGTGGCTCGGAACGGCGTTCGCGCGGCTGCCGATCGCCGGCGTTCTGGCGCCGGAGCTGTCCGCCGCGCTCGCCGCGTCGCGCTGGCGGGAGCGGGAGCAGGCGCTCGGACGGGCCGCGGGGCACCTCGTGGCGGCCACGAATGCGCTCGGATTGGCCGCCCGCGTCGATCCGCTCCCGGTGGCCTTCCACGAGCGCAACATCCAGGTTCCCCCTGCGGCGGGTCTGGTCACCGCGCTGGTCGCCGCGATCACCGACCCCGCGCTGCGTCGCCTGATCGAGGGGGTGGGCGACCGCTCGGACAGCACGCCACGGCTACCCGGCGCCATCGACCAGGCCGTCGACAGCGTCGACGTCCTGACCAGTCCGGCACGGCGTCGCGCGGCAGGGTCCATGCTGGGGTTGCCCGGCTGATCGCCTCCCGCTCCGGCCCGGGAAGCGATCCGGGGACCACGGCGTTGGGCAGTGAAAGGCAGCCGATGATTACAGGTAATACATGAGCGCACACCACTCGAACTACACGACGATGCGGTCGTTCACGAGGGACAAGACGGTCCCCGGGCAGCGACTGACGGCGGGCACCGTGCGTCGCGTCGCGGCCTTCGCGACGCCGTACCGGCGGCAACTGGCGGTGTTCCTGGCCATCGTGACCGCCTCGGCGCTGATCGGGGTGGTCACCCCGCTGCTGGCCGGGGACATCGTCAACCAGATCGCCGGGCTCGGCGGCTCGGCCGGTGACGTCATCCGGCTGGCGCTGATCATCGCCGGGCTCGCCGTGCTGGACGCGGGCTTCTCGATGGGCAACCGGTGGTTCTCCTCGCAGATCGGGGAGGGCCTGATCTACGACCTACGGACCAAGGTCTACGAACACGTGCAGCGGATGCCGCTGTCGTTCTTCACCCGCACCCAGACCGGTGCGCTGGTCAGCCGGCTGAACAACGACGTGATCGGCGCGCAGCAGGCGTTCACCTCCACCCTGTCAGGCGTCGTGTCCAACGTGATCGGCCTGGTCCTCACCGCCGGCGTGATGTTCAGCCTGTCGTGGCAGATCACCGCGCTGTCGCTGGTGCTGCTGCCGGTCTTCGTGCTCCCGGCGCGGCGGGTCGGACGCCGGTTGCAGCAAATCACCCGGGAGAGCTACGGCCTGAACGCGTCGATGAACTCGACGATGACCGAGCGGTTCAACGTCTCCGGGGCGCTGCTGGTCTCGCTGTTCGGTCGCCCCGAGCAGGAGGCGGAATCCTTCCGCGGCCGGGCCGGACGGGTTCGTGACATCGGGATCCAGTCGGCGATGTACAGCCGGACGTTCTTCACCGCGCTGGCCCTGGTCGCGGCTCTGGCGCAGGCCCTCGTCTACGGCCTCGGCGGGTGGCTGGCGTTCACCGGCAGCCTGACGCCAGGCACCGTGGTGTCCCTGGCGCTGCTGCTGTCCCGCCTGTACGGCCCGCTGACCGCGCTGTCCAACGTCCGCGTCGACGTCATGAGCGCCCTGGTGTCCTTCGAGCGGGTCTTCGAGGTGCTCGACCTGCCGCCGAAGATCACCGAGAAGCCGGACGCGGTGGAACTGCCGCGCGAGGCGCGGGCGCTGGAGTTCGACAACGTGCACTTCGCCTACCCCCGTGCCGACGAGGTCTCACTCGCTTCCCTCGAAGACATCGCGATACCCGACCAGACCCCGGCCAATCCGGTGCTGCACGGTGTCTCCTTCCGCGCCGAGCCCGGCCAGATGGTGGCCCTCGTCGGCTCCTCGGGCGCCGGCAAGACGACGATCAGCCAGCTCGTGCCGCGCATCTACGACGTCGGCTCGGGGGCGGTGCGCATCGGCGGGATCGACGTCCGCGACGCCACGCTGGCCTCGCTGCGCGGGGCGATCGGTGCGGTCACGCAGGACGCGCACATGTTCCACGACACGATCCGCAACAACCTGCTCTACGCCCGCCCCGAGGCCGCCGACGAGGACCTGTACGCCGTTCTGGACGCAGCGCACATCGGGCCGCTCGTCCGCGCGCTGCCCGAGGGACTGGACACCGTCGTCGGGGACCGCGGCTACCGGTTGTCCGGCGGGGAGAAGCAGCGGCTGGCGATCGCCCGGGTGCTGCTCAAGGGCCCTGGCATCGTCATCCTGGACGAGGCGACGGCCCACCTGGACTCCGAGTCCGAGGTCGCCGTGCAGCGGGCCCTCGACGCGGCCCTGACCGGGCGTACGTCAGTGGTCATCGCGCACCGGCTGTCGACGGTGCGCGACGCCGACCAGATCCTGGTGATCGACGAGGGCCAGGTCGTGGAGTCCGGGCGGCACGAGGACCTGCTGGCCCTCAACGGCCACTACGCCGAGCTATACCGCACCCAGTTCGAGCGCCAGTCCCCGGCCCTGCTCGCCGCCGATGCCGGAGCCGGGACAGAGGTGGCCGCGGCCCTACCGTGACCCGTCCGGAAGCGGCGGTACGGCGGTGAGCACGCTCAGAGAGCCGTCGTTCTCCAGCACGATCGCCGTGACCTCCGCCAGCTCGGAGTAGCCCTGCCCGCGTACCGCCTGCCGCAGCTCGTCGGGGGTCACCCGCTCCCGGCGCATCGTGGCGGTCAGGAAACCGTCGCGGTAGAGCAGGGTCGGCTCGGACTTGACCAGTCGCTCGACCAGCGGGCTGCGGATCGAGGCCCACGCGACCGCGTACTGCAGGGCCATCAGTAGCGCCAGCGCGGTGACGCCCTCCGCCAGGGCCACGCCCGAGGACAGCAGTACGCTGGCGAACGTCGAGCCGATCGCGACCGTGACCACGAAGTCGAACGCGTTGAGCTTGCTCAACGTCCGCTTGCCGGACGCCCGGAGCAGGACGATCAGCGCGGCGTAGCTCAGCACCCCCACCACGAGCACCCGGACCAGACTGAACCAGTCGTCGAAGAACAACCGCGGATCCCTTCTCGACCCGGCGGCCCGGGATCCCCGACCGGCCGCACCCTGCGCCCACACAGTGTCCAATGGGCGGGCCGCCACGGCGAGCCGACGGTCGACGGAGCGGAGCAAGCCCAGGCCGGGACGCCGACCGGGTCACAGCGTGCGCAGCATCCCCCCGTCGACCGGGATGACCGTGCCGGTGAGGTAGGACGCGGCCGGTGACAGGACGAACGCCGCGACCCGGCCGAACTCGGCGGCCTCGCCGTAGCGGCGCAGTGGGATGCCCTTCTCGGCGGCGGCCCGGACGGCGTCCGGGTCTCCCTGACTCTCGTCCAGGGCCCGGACCCGCGCGGTGGCGATCCGCCCCGGCAGCAGGCTGTTCACCCTGATCCCGCGCGGCCCGAGTTCGTCGGCGAGGGTCTTGGCCACCATCGCCAGGCCGGGTCGAAGCCCGTTGGACAGGGCCAGCCCGGGGATGGGGGAGCGCACCGACGAGGACAGCACGAAGGCGATCGACCCCCCGTCGGACACCGCGTCCGCGACCGCCCGCGCGGCCCGCAGTTGGCCGAGGAACACCGACTCGAACGCCGCCCGCCACGCCTCGTCGTCCATCCCGGTCACCGGGCCGGCCGGCGGCCCCCCGACGCTGAGCAGCGCGCCGTCCAGCCGTCCGAACTCCTCGATGGCACGCCCGACCAGCCGGGCCGGGGCGTCGGGATCGGCCAGGTCGGCCGGTATGCCGATGGCATTCTCGGGGCTACCCAGCGCCCGGGCCGTGGCCTCCAGCGCGTCGGGGTCGCGGGCCCCGATCACCAGCCGCGCCCCGTCTGCCGCGAGGGCTTCGGCGCCGGCCCGGCCCAGCCCGCTGCTGCCACCCGTAACGACGTACACCCGTCCGCTCAGACCCAGATCCATGCCCCCGATCCTGCCGGACCGTGCTTGGCCGGGCGCGAGCATGGTTGGCACCGTCGGAGCCGGTCGGCCCGGGTGAGCGAACATCCGATGCCGGTGGTCATCCTGGGCGGTCCGGTGACGTCGACGCTGTTGAAACCTGCTCGTGGTCCCAAAGCCTGTACCTGCGCTTGGCCCGGCCGCAGACACAGGCCCGCAGGACGGACGTCGACGCCCCTGCTCCCGCCGGATGACCGCCCGGGAGTCACGCAGGGTCCATCCCGGGGCTCGCTCATAGACACCACTGGTACAACCTGATCGGCTACCGTGATCTGTCACACGGTAACCGGAGGGTCACGATGCGGAGTGGGTTGCGCGCGAGCGTCGTCGCCGGCGTGCTGACATTCGTGGCGTGGGTGATGGTCGCTCTGCTCCTGGGGGCTTCCCTGCTGACGTCACTCGTGACCTCCGAACTGGCCGCCCTCGCGGCCTTTGGGTCGGTGCTGGCCTTCAACCGCCTCCTGAGCGGCCGTCGGCGGAGTTCGCGGCGCCACCCGGCTCCCGATCGGCAGCCGGTTGCCCGCGACGCGGACGGACAGGCCGTCGGAGAGCAGGTACGCCGGGCGCGGCGACCCCGATCGGACACCTCAGATCAGGCCTCGGCCCGACCGGGTGCGCCAGGGTGAGGACGCCGCGGCCGAAGATCGGTGCCCCGATGCCCTGGGTGAACACCTGGGTGCCGGCGCCGAGGGCGAGCGCCTGGGCGCGGGTCGACGATGTTTCCCGCAGCCCAGACTCCGGGGGCGCTGGTAGTCCGGCGCGATCGACCGTGACCCAACCCTCGGAGTCGACGTCACAGCCGAGGCCGACGAGGAGGCCGTTAACGGACGGCGCTCG
The DNA here is from genome assembly GCA_038200385.1 of Mycobacteriales bacterium. Taxonomy (GTDB): domain Bacteria; phylum Actinomycetota; class Actinomycetes; order Mycobacteriales; family Geodermatophilaceae; genus JBBPYA01. The sequence goes on along the minus strand of JBBPYA010000128.1, from coordinate 6,857 downwards.
GACGGCCACCGAGCACGCCCAGCCGACGTCGCAACCTCGTGGCCGTGGCAGTAGGGGCAGTAGGGGCAGTGCGGGCCCACCGTTCGCGGAGCCCGGGGACGTCCGGCAGCTCGTCGCGCAAGCCGGTCGTGACCACCAAGCGCCGTGCCGAGATCCGCTGCCCGCCGGCGAGGTGAACCCAGAACCCGCTCCGTCCGTCGGGCACCAGGCCAGTGACGGTGCCGGCGAGGGATCACGCCGCCGTAGCCTGTGACCTCGTGGCGGCCGGCCGCCAGCAGCTCGGCGGGTGGGATGCCGTCTCGTGAGAGGTGGCCGTGCAGGTGGGCGGCGGGGGCGTTGCGCGGCGGCCCCCGCTGGAACTGCTCCTTGCGCTGTCGCACGCCTATCAGGTGCCGCTGGACGACCTCGTGGGGCGCCCGAGGAGGGCGACCCGCGCATCCGGCTGAAGCCTGACCGGGTCCAGGGCAGGACGGTGATCCCCCTGACCCGGCCGCCCGACGGGATGCAGGCCTGGAAGATCGTCATCCCGACCAGCAAGGTCACGCCGGAGCCACGGGCACACGATGGTTCCGACTGGATCTACGTTCTGTCCGGACACCTCCGCCTCATTCCGGGCGACCAGGACTGGGTACTTGGACCGGGCGAGGTCGCCGAATCCGCCACCACGGTGCCGCACTGGTTCGGCGGCACCGGAGACGAACCCGCGGAGATCCTCAGCATCTTCGGACGACCCGGCGAACACATGACGGTCCGAACGACACCGCCGTAGGCACTGCTAGGCGACCAGGTCGACCACGTCGTCGGCGCAGCCCCAGGACAGTGTGACTCCGGCGCCGCCGTGGCCGTAGCAGTGCACGACGAGCCGGTTGCGGGCGGCGACGGCCTCCAGCCGTACCGCTGATCTCGTGGGGCGCAAGCCGACCGCTCGGGACAGCACCGGCGCACCGGCCAGGGCCGGGACCAGGCCCACGGCGCGGGACAGGATTGCCGCCTCCACAACGGGATCCGGCGCGGTCAGCTCGGCGCCGGTCTCGGCGGTGCCGCCGCACACGACGTCGTCGAAGCGGGGGATGACATAGGTCAGTCCGGCCGGATCCTCCTCGTCGAGCACCCAGTCGGTCAGCCCGGGATTGGCCAGCCGCACCACCTGCCCGCGGACCGGGACCAGGGCGGCGTCACCGACCAGGTCCCGTGCGCCCAGACCGGAGCAGTTCACCACAATGTCGGAATCAGCGTCGTCCACAGTGGACAGCCGGCGTATGGCGATGTCGACATCGTGCGCGTCCAACCGGGACCGGAGCCAAGGCAGATAGCGACCCATGTCCACGACGGGGGCGGAGAAGCCGAGCCCGTCGACGAACCCAGCCGGCCGCTCCGGCGGCCGCAACCGTCGAAGGTCGGGGACCGCGGCGGCCCACCACGGGTCGGGCGCCGGCGCGCGGAATAGCTCGCGGCCGGCCCGCACGGCCACGCCGGTCGAGGATTCCGCAGCCAGGCCGCCGAAGACTGCGCGGCTGCGGGCCGCCCAGCGGGTCACGGCCTCGACCGGCCACGCGCGGTACGGATACCAGAGCGCACCGGCCACCGCCGACGTCGTAGTAGCGGGTTCGTCCGCCGTGACGACGGCGACCCGGTGCCCTGCTTCGGCCAGCCGCAGCGCGCAGGTCAGGCCGATCACCCCGCCGCCGATGACGGTGACCGCACTCATCCGCGAGCCGCCGGTCCCAGGTCCATGCCGGAATTGTCGCCGATGGGCCGGTCGCGGGTCAGCGCCTGTTCCGCGGACCCGCGCTCATTCCGCGGGTCCGCACCGGACCGGGGCCGGGCCACCCGCCTCACGCGCGGACCAGCTCCGGGGCCAGCAGGTCCATCAGCAGCCCGTCGCGCCACGTCCCGTGCCGGTCCAGGCAGTACTGCCGCAGCACCCCAACCGGGCGGAACCCCACCCTGCGGTAGCAGGCGATCGCGGCGGCGTTGTCGACGTCGGGGTCGATCACCAGCCGGTGGTAGTGCTCCTCGTCGACCAGGTGCGCGCACATGGTTCGCACCACCTCCGTGCCCAACCCCTGCCCGTGCACCGCCGGGTCAAGGAACAGGTCCAGACCGGCGTGCCGGAACTCCGGGTCGGTCTCGGCGTACCACTGCACGAAGCCGACGACGGCACCGTCGTACAACACGGCGTACCGCCAGGTGTCCGGCTCCTCGTCCAGCGGCCAGTCCGCCGGCGGGAGCTGCCACCACGCGACGACCCCGGGACGCCCCCGGATCGCGCGCAGCTGCGCCAGGTGCTCGGGGCCGACCGGGCGCAGGACGACCCGCGGCCCCCGCAGGTCAGCCAAGCAGCGACCGCAGCACGTACGGCATGATCCCGCCGTGCCGGTAGTAGTCGGCCTCGCCCGGGGTGTCGATCCGCACGAGCGCGGCGAACTCCACGTCCCCGGCGCGCACCGCGACCTCCTGGACGGGACCGTCGTTGAGCGCGGTGACCCCGCTGATCGAGAACTCCTCGTCCCCGGTCAGGCCGAGGGAGGACGCGGTGTCCCCCTCGCGGTACTGCAGCGGGAGGACCCCCATCCCGATCAGGTTGGAGCGGTGGATCCGCTCGTAGGACTCCGCGATCACCGCGCGGACGCCGAGCAGCGCCGTACCCTTCGCCGCCCAGTCGCGGGACGAGCCCGACCCGTACTCCTTGCCGGCCAGCACCACCAGCGGGATCCCGGCCCCGGCGTACTCCTGCGCGGCGTCGTAGATGCTCTGCTGGTCGCCGGTCAGGTGGTTCCTGGTGACACCGCCCTCGAAGCTGGGGACCAGCTGGTTGCGCAGCCGGATGTTGGCGAACGTGCCGCGGATCATCACCTCGTGGTTGCCGCGGCGCGAGCCGTAGGAGTTGAAGTCGCGGCGCTGCACGCCGTGCTCCTGCAGGTACTCACCGGCCGGGGAGTCGGCCTTGATGGAGCCGGCGGGGGAGATGTGGTCGGTGGTCACCGAGTCCCCGAGCAGCACCAGCACCCGTGCCCCCTCGATGTCGGTGACCGGGTCCGGGTCGTGGCCCATGCCGTCGAAGTACGGCGGCTTGCGCACGTACGTCGAGTCCGCGTCCCACTCGAACACGTCACCGGTCGGCGTCGGCAGCGACTGCCAGCGCTCGTCCCCGGCGTAGACATCGGCGTAGTCCTTGCTGAACATCTCTGCCCCGATCGAGGAGGCGACGACCTCGGAGATCTCCCGGGAGGACGGCCAGATGTCGCGCAGGTAGACGTCGGTGCCGTCGGCGTCCTGACCGAGCGGGTCCCGCGTCAGGTCGACGTCCATCGACCCGGCCAGCGCGTACGCAACGACCAGCGGTGGTGAGGCCAGGTAGTTCATCTTCACGTCCGGGTTGATCCGGCCCTCGAAGTTCCGGTTGCCCGACAGCACCGACACCACCGCCAGGTCACTGGCGTTGACCGCCTCGGACACCGGCTCGGGCAGCGGCCCGGAGTTGCCGATGCACGTCGTGCAGCCGTAGCCGACGAGGTGGAAGCCGAGCTTCTCCAGGTACGGGGTCAACCCGGCCCGCTCGTAGTAGTCCATGACCACCTTGGAGCCCGGGGCCAGCGAGGTCTTGACCCAGGGCTTGCTGGCCAGGCCGCGCTCGACGGCGTTCTTCGCCAGCAGCGCGGCGCCGATCATCACCTGCGGGTTGGAGGTGTTGGTGCACGAGGTGATCGAGGCGATCACCACGTGCCCGTGGTCAACCGAGGTCTCGGTGCCGTCCTCCATGGTTACCGGCGTCGGGCGGCTCTGCCGCTGCCCGGCCGGGGCGGTGTCCTGATCGGCCGGTACGCCGCTGCCGTTGCCGTTCGTCGTCGAGGGTGGGTCGCTGGCCGGGAAGGACTCGGCCTCGGCCTCGTCGACGACCGACCGTGGCTCGTCCTCGACCGGCTCGAACGTGGCGTAGTCGGCCAGGGCGGAGCGGAACGTGGAGCTGGCCTCGGACAGCGCGACCCGGTCCTGCGGCCGCTTCGGTCCGGCGATGGAGGGCACGACGGTGCCGAGGTCGAGCTGGACGTACTCGGAGTACGCCGCCTCGCGCGCCGCGTCGTGCCAGAGCCCCTGCTCCTTGCAGTAGGCCTCGACCAGGGCCAGCTGCCGGTCCGGGCGGCCGGTGAGGCGCAGGTAGTCGATGGTCTCGGAGTCGATCGGGAAGATCGCGCACGTCGAGCCGAACTCCGGGCTCATGTTGCCGATGGTGGCCCGGTTGGCCAGCGGGACCGCGGCGACGCCCTCGCCGTAGAACTCCACGAACTTCCCGACCACCTGGTGCCGGCGCAGCATCTCGGTGATGGTAAGGACCAGATCGGTGGCGGTGGCCCCTTCGGGAAGCTCGCCGGTGAGCTTGAACCCGACCACTCTGGGGATCAGCATCGAGACCGGCTGGCCGAGCATCGCCGCCTCCGCCTCGATGCCGCCGACGCCCCAGCCCAGCACGCCCAGGCCGTTGACCATCGTGGTGTGGCTGTCGGTGCCGACGCAGGTGTCGGGGTACGCCGTCCCGTCGCGCTCGAACACCACCCGGGCCAGGTGCTCGATGTTGACCTGGTGCACGATCCCGGTGCCCGGCGGCACCACCTTGAACCGATCGAACGCCGTCTGTCCCCAGCGCAGGAACTGGTAGCGCTCGCGGTTGCGCTCGTACTCCAGGTCCACGTTGCGCTCGAAGGCGTCCGGGCGACCGAAGACGTCGGCGATCACCGAATGGTCGATCACCAGCTCGGCGGGGGCCAGCGGGTTGATCCGGGCCGCGTCGCCGCCGAGGTCGACCATCGCCTCCCGCATGGTGGCCAGATCCACGATGCACGGAACACCGGTGAAGTCCTGCATGATCACCCGGGCCGGGGTGAACTGGATCTCCTGGCTCGGCTCCGCGGCGGGATCCCAGCCGGCCAGCGCCTGGATGTGGTCGGCGGTGATGTTCGCGCCGTCCTCGGTGCGCAGCAAGTTCTCGGCCAGCACCTTCAGGCTGTAGGGCAGCCGGTCGGCGCCGTCCACCGCCTCGAGTCGGAAGATCTCGTACGTCGCGTCGCCGACGCCGAGCTGTCCCCGTGCGCCAAAACTGTCCTGTGCCACTGGTGAACGTCCTCTCGCCCGGGTGCGCGCTGCCTGCCCATCCTTCCGTATGGCTGATCCGCGCCATCAAGCCCGCTGCTACGCGTGTACTGGGTATGCTACGGCCGTGCGCACCATTCCCTCGCGCGAGCTTCGCAACGACACCGCCGGCGTGCTGCGCCGCGTCGAGGCCGGGGAGGAATTCGTCGTGACCGTCGACCGCCGGCCGGTCGCGGCGATCGTCCCGCTGCGCCGGCAGCGGAGGTGGGTGCCGGCAGGGGAGGTCTGGGCCAGGCTTCGCGCCACCCAGGCCGACCCGGCTCTCCGGACGGACCTGGACGAGGCAGTGGCAGAGAGGCTGGACAGCCTGTGAAGCGTCCGAGGTGAACGTTGTCCTGGACACCTCTGTCTTCATCGCGCGGGAGGCGGGCCGGCCGCTGCTCGACCTGCCCGCAGACGCCAGCACCGCCGTCTCGGTGATGACGATCGCCGAACTACGGATCGGCGTCCTGGTGGCGGCCGGCTCCGCCGCTCGCGCCTTGCGGCTGCGCACCCTGGAGTCGGCGACCAGGGACCACGAGCCGCTCGCCGTGGATGCTGCGGTGGCTGAGAACTTCGCCAGGCTGGTTGCGCTGCTGCGGGAAGCCGGGCGGAATCCGCGCGTGATCGACACGCTGATCGCGGCCACGGCGCTGGCGCACGACGCCAGCGTGGCCACACAGGACGCCGGCTTCGACGCGCTGCCCGGCGTGTCCGTGCTCTACGTGTGACGCTCGGTCGGGTCGGCCCGGCCACGACGCTCGCTGCCTCCTATCCGCCCCGGTCGGGAAGGATGGGCACATGACGCCGTCGATCGCCGTACTGACGGGGGCCGGGATCTCCACCGACAGCGGCATCCCGGACTTCCGTGGTCCGAACGGCGTGTGGACCAAGGATCCCAAGTCCCAGGCCATGTTCACCCTGCAGAACTACCTCGCCGATCCGGAGCTGCGGCGGCAGTCCTGGCGCAACCGCCGCGAGCACGCGGCGTGGAGCGCCGTGCCGAACGCCGGGCACCGCGCCCTGGTCGAGCTGGAACACTCCGGCCGGCTGCGGGCCCTGATCACCCAGAACATCGACGGCCTGCACCAGAAGGCCGGCTCCACCGACGTGATCGAGCTGCACGGCACGCTGTACGGCGCCGAATGCCTGGGCTGCCGGGCCCGGACCCCGATGTCCGACGCACTGGCGCGGGTGGCGGCGGGGGAGCAGGACCCGCCGTGCCTGACCTGCGGCGGCATCCTGAAGTCGGCCACCGTGTCCTTCGGACAGCATCTGGACACCGCGGTCCTGCGGCGGGCCCAGGAGGCCGCGAGGGACTGCGTCGAGTTCTACGCCGTCGGCACGTCGCTGACGGTGCAGCCCGCCGCCGGGCTGGCCCGGCTGGCCGCCCGGCACGGGGCGCGGCTGGTCATAGTCAACGCCGAGCCGACGCCGTACGACGCTCTGGCCGACCTCGTGGTGCGCGACCCGATCGGGCAGGTGCTGCCGGACCTGCTGGGGGTCGCGGTCGCGTGAGGTACGTCTCCGGGCATGTGGCCGACTGGGTGCGGGACCGGCTCAGCGAGCCGTACTCCGGGGTGACCGCGGGTACGTCGTCGTCCAGGAGGATCTCGGGGGGAAGCCGCGGCGTTGGTGGCGCACCCGGCCGTCGAGGCCTGGGCGATCGACGGCGGCGCGTCGGTGCTGATCACCGGTGACCGGCTCAAGCCGCTGATCAGTCATCTCCT
>JBBPYA010000127.1:0-10758 GCA_038200385.1 Mycobacteriales bacterium | reverse complement strand
TTGGTGGCCCGGACCACGGCGTCCACCGTGGACTGACCGGTGCCGTGCCGGTTGGTGAAGCTCTGCTGCAGCGGGCTGTCGTTGGCCGCCAGCACCGGGAACCGGAGCTCCCCCTCGGCAGCCATCGCGCGCAGCCGGAGGACACCGGTCGTGGTCTGCTCGCAACCCCCGAGGACGCCGGGCAACAGGTCGCGGTGGGTCGTGTGTAGTCGCCCGACCAGGTCGCAGCCGTCGTCGAGGACGAGGTCGGGGCCGGCGAGAACGGCTCGTTCGAGGTGCTCGTCGTACGTCGTGCGGTCGGCCCCCCGCTTGGCATGCACCGAGATCCCGTCCTGCCGGCTCAGCGCCGCCACGATGTCGTCCTGGGTGGACAGCGGGTTGGCCGCGGCCAGGTGCAGTTGCGCACCGCCGGCTCGCAGCACCGACATGAGCACCGCGGTCTCGGCCGTGACGTGCAGGGCCGCGACGACGCAGCGGTCGGCCAGGGGCCGGGTCCGCTCGAAGCGGTCCCTTATCCGGGCCAGCCCGGGCATTGCCCGCTGCGCCCAGACGAGGCGGCGGAGTCCCTGCTCGAGCAGGGAATCCGCCGCGGTGTCAGGCACTGCTCAGTAGCGGTACTGGTCGGACTTGTACGGGCCGGCCACGTCCACGCCGATGTACTCGGCCTGCTCCTTGCTGAGCACGGTCAGCTTCACGCCGAGCGCGTCCAGGTGCATCCGGGCGACCTTCTCGTCCAGGTGCTTGGGCAGCACGTACACCTGCTTGTCGTAGTCGTCGTTCTTGGTGAACAGCTCGATCTGGGCGATCGTCTGGTTCGAGAACGAGTTGCTCATGACGAAGCTCGGGTGCCCGGTGGCGTTGCCGAGATTCAGCAGCCGCCCTTCGCTGAGCACGATGATCGAGTGCCCGTCCGGGAACACCCACTCGTCGACCTGCGGCTTGACCTTGATCCGCGTCGCGCCGCCCTTGGGCAGCCCCGCGATGTCGATCTCGTTGTCGAAGTGGCCGATGTTGCCGACGATCGCGCCCTGCTTCATCCGGGCCATGTCCGCAGCGGTGATGATGTCCTTGTTGCCCGTGGAGGTGATGAAGATGTCAGCGGTCTCGACGACGTCCTCCAGGGTGGCCACCTGGTAGCCCTCCATCGCCGCCTGCAGTGCGCAGATCGGGTCGATCTCGGTGACGATGACCCGGCCGCCCTGCCCGCGCAGCGACTCCGCGCAGCCCTTGCCGACGTCGCCGTAGCCGAACACGACAGCGACCTTGCCGCCGATCATCACGTCGGTGGCCCGGTTGATGCCGTCGATCAGGGAGTGCCGGCAGCCGTACAGGTTGTCGAACTTGCTCTTGGTCACCGAGTCGTTGACGTTGATCGCCGGGAAGAGCAATTCGCCGGCCCGGGCCAGCTCGTAGAGCCGCAGCACCCCGGTGGTGGTCTCCTCGGTGACGCCCTTGATCGCGGCGGCGATGTTCGTCCAGCGCTGCGGGTCCTGCTGCAGCGACTCGGTCAGCACGGTCAGGAAGACCTCGAACTCCTCGGACTCCGCGGTGTCCGGGTTCGGTACGACGCCTGCCTTTTCGTACTGCACGCCGCGGTGCACGAGCATCGTGGCGTCACCGCCGTCGTCCAGGATCATGTTCGGGCCGGTGAAGCTGCCCTGCCCGTCCGGCCACAGCATCGCCTGCGTCGTGCACCACCAGTACTCGGTGAGCGTCTCGCCCTTCCAGGCGAATACCGGAACCCCCTGGGGGTCCGTCGGGGTGCCGTGGGGGCCGACCGCGACCGCGGCGGCGGCGTGGTCCTGGGTGGAGAAGATGTTGCAGCTGGCCCAGCGGACCTCGGCACCCAACGACGTCAGGGTCTCGATCAGGACGGCGGTCTGCACGGTCATGTGCAGCGAGCCGGTGATCCGGGCGCCCGCCAGCGGCTGCGCCTCGGCGTACTCCTCGCGGATCGACAGCAGGCCGGGCAGCTCGTGCTCGGCCAGCTCGATCTCCTTGCGGCCGAAGTCGGCCAGGGACAGGTCGGCGACCTTGTGGTCGGTGCCGATGCTGGTGCTCATACCAACTCCTCGTTGCTGTTGCCGGTGGTCTGGTGGGCGAGCAGGCGCTCGTGCTTCTCCTGCTCGAACCGGAGCCAGTCGGCTTCCGGTCGGTCGTTGTCGGGGACGCTGTCGGGGACGCCGTCGGCTCGTCCGGCCCGCTCGCCGAACCACCCCTGCACCGCGGCGCCCAGCGCCGGGTCGCTGCGCATCCGGGCCACGAAGGCCAGCTCGGCCGGTCCGATGCCCCAGCGGGTGGTGAGCTGCTTGAGGCTGCGCAGCCGACCGATCTGCGCCGGGCCGTAGAGCCGGTAGCCACCGTCGGAGCGGCGGGGCGTGACCAGGCCGCTCTGCTCCAGGTAGCGCAGCATCCGTGCCGACCACCCCGTGGTCGAGGCGGCCTCGGCGATCGTCAGGACGTCCATCACCCACAACACTAGCACGTTCGTGTCAGGTCACTGCGGCCGTTCAGCACAACCCTCGCGTGACCGTGTCAGGGACGTCCGGAGGGGTCGACGTCGGTGCGGAGGGCCAGGATGGAGCCCGGAGGGGAAGCGAGGTGCCGTGAACCTGTCGTCGGTGACGGCCGCGGTGATCACCGCGTCGGTCGCGGTGCTCGTCGCCGTCGTGTCACAGCTGTCGACGTGGACGATGGAGCACCGGCACCGGGTCTACGAGCGGCGCCGGGCGGCACTGCTGGACCTGCAGGCTGCCGCGCTGACCGTGCGCGCCGCGCTGCGCGATCTCGGCCCCGAACTGCTCGAGGCCGCGGAGACCGCCCCCCGCGGCGCGCAGGTCGCCGTCACCGAGGATCCCCGGTTCGCCGCCGCGCGATCCGACGCCGAGGCGCTGCTGGCTGTCTACCTCGCGCGCGTGGAGTCCGCCCGGGTGGCCGAGGCGGTCGCCGGATGGCACCGGGCGGCCCGGTTCTCCTTCCTCGGTGGTGACGACGACGTCACGGCGCGGGACGAGGAGGCGGCGTGGACCGAGATGAACGAGTTGATCGGGACCGAACTCACCGTGCCGGGCTGGTGGCAGTCCCGCCGCGCATCCGCGCGTGCGCGGCGCCGTACCGGCCGGTGAGGCTCAGCCGGACAGGCTGGGCACGTCGGACACGACGAGCCGCTCACGCACGCCCAGCCGGCCCGCGGCCTCTTCGAGGTACTCGACGAAGCTCGCCGGAGCGGCGGTCACCCGCAGGATCCGGGCCTGTCCCTCGGTGAGAATGCGGCGGACGAGCTGCGCGGCGAACGACGGGCTGGCACTGACCAGCCGCCGGGAATCCACCACGACCTCGGCGTCCAGCAGGGTGCCGTCGAGGCGGCCGACCAGCGTGTCGGCCAGGTTGCGCCCGGCCACCATGCTCGGAAGAACCAGCGTCAACATCTCTTACTCTCTTGCGTCAGTGTCTCGCTCAGGGCACGACATCTAGTCCTACGGTAACGCCGGTGGCAACCCTGCGGCCGCCGTTCGGGACCGGCTCACCCACAGTCAGCGCCGTGGGACCCGGAGTACCCCTTGGACCAGCGTCCCGTCATAGGCCGGCCGGATCGTGCCGATCCGCTCCCCGCTGCCGGTGACCAGGACGCTGGCGGCGCCCGAGGCGATGAACAGTGACCCCCGCAGCCGGATGAGCTCGCGCCGGGTGGTGGGCAGGCCGGTGCCCCGGTCGGGATCGGCGAAGCGGCTCCGGCCGGACAGCGCCAGGCGCAGGGCCTGCCGGTGGCTGCGCGCGCCGCGCGGCGCGAGGGTGCTCAACATCCCGCGCCCCGAGTCGGCGACGGCGAAGCGGATCGTGCCCGTGCTGGGAATGGTCTGGGCCGCGAGGTAGCCCACGGCCCCGGCATGCTCGGCCACGTTCAGGGCCACTTCGGCGACGCAGGCGTAGAGGGCGCTGCTCGCCGTGGCGCTGTCCGCGCGCACCTTGCCGGCCAGGAGTGCCGCCAGGTCGCAGGCATCGGTCTCGGTGCTGACCGGCCGGACCTCCAGCAGGTCGGCGCGGCGGTCCCGTTCGGCGACGACGGGCAGGTCGTGACCGACCCCGATGCCGGTGAGGACGTAGCCCAGCCGCATCCGGGCGGCGTAGCTGCGCAGGTCCGGATCCGCCGGGGCCAGCACCGCGACGGCGACTCCGGCCCGGACGCTGCCGTGCGCGAGGGCCGCCGTCGCGGCCAGGTGCGCCGGGTCGATCCACCGCAGCCAGCTCAGATCGATCACCGCGCCGGCGCCGCGCGCCGTGGGGATCAGCCGGCGCAGCTGGGGACGCTCCGAGCGCGGCACGAGCGACCTCCGTGGGTTCAGCTTGGCGCTGCCCTAGCGGCCCGCCGTGCGGTAGTGCGCTGCCAACCGTAGGTGCTGGCACCGTCACAACCTGCAGACGCGTCCCGCTGGGGCGGGTTGCCCCGCTCCGCGCGCCGGGACCGCCGGGGTCGGCCGGGGAGCGCGGTTCAGCACCGGGTTCGCGGGTTCCTAGGCTCAGGCCATGACGATGCAGGGCGGCGTCCCGGTTCCGGCCGCCGTGCTACGGCGCTGGCGACGCTTCCTGGCCGAGGAACGCAGCGAGGCAGCGGTGTACCGCGAGCTGGCCGCCCGGCGGGAGGGGGAGGAGCGGGAGATCCTGCTGGCGCTCGCCCGGGCGGAGAGCCGGCACGCCGCGCACTGGGAGCGGCTGCTCGGCGATCGCGGGGGGCGCCCGGCCCGGGCCAGCATGCGCAGCACCCTGCTGACGTGGCTGGCCCGCCGGTTCGGCTCGGTCTTCGTGCTCGCGCTGGCGCAACGCGCGGAGGGCAGGTCGCCGTACGAGGGCGATCTCGACGCCACCGAGGCCATGGCCGCCGACGAGCAGATCCACGCCGAGGTGGTGCGCGGGCTGGCTGCCCGCGGCCGGGCCGCGGTGTCGGGCACCTTCCGGGCCGCGGTGTTCGGGGCCAACGACGGTCTGGTCAGCAACCTCGCCCTCGTCCTCGGGGTCAGCGGTGGCGGGGTTTCCAACGCGACGGTCCTGCTGACCGGCCTGACCGGCCTGGCCGGGCTGCTAGCTGGGGCGCTGTCGATGGGCGCCGGGGAGTACCTCTCGGTCCGCTCGCAGCGTGAGCTCCTGGCCGCCTCGGCCCCGGGTACGGCGACGGCCGACGCCGTGCCGCTGCTGGACGTCGGGGCCTACGAGCTGGCCCTGGTGTACCGGGCTCGTCGGCGCGGCGGCGGCCGCAGTCACCTACGGCCTGGGGGTGCTGGTCGGCGCGGCCGTGGGCTGAGCCCGGATTCGGCCGCCGGCCGCCGGAGGGCCGGCTGCGCTGGATCGCTCAGATGACGCCCTGGTGCTCCGAGATCGGCCGGGGGAACCGGCGGGTGGCCTCCACGAGGTTGAGGTCCAGGTGGTTGCGCATGTACTGGTTCGCGCTGTCCGGCAGCGGGACATGGTCCCAGGGCACGTAGCGGCCGGTACGCAATGCGTGGTCGACCACCCGGCGGGCCCGCTGGCTGTCCACGACGTCGCAGCGGATCCGCTCGTGGTCCCAGTTCCGGTCGACCTCAGCGCGCAGCCCCGCGACCAGGTCGGCCAGCTCCGGACGGCCGGCCAGGTTGCGCCGCTCGTACGGGTCGGCGGACAGATCGAACAGCTGCGCGCCGTCCGGGGCCGACCACACGTACTTCCACTGCCGACGCCGGATCATGAAGATCGGGGCGACCGCGCCCTCCCCGAGGTACTCCCCGAGCACGGTCCGGTCCGGGTCGCGGTGCCCCTGCAGCTGCGGGACCAGGCTGGTCCCGTCCACCGGGTGGCCCAGGTCGCCGGCCGGGTCACCGCCGCCGAGCTCGACCAGCGTGGGCAGCACGTCGTACAGCGAGACCAGGTCGGGCGCGGCCACCCCCCGGTCGGCACCTGGTGCTGCGATCACCAGCGGGATCCGGGCCGCCGGTTCGAAGAAGGACATCTTGTACCAGAGCCCACGCTCGCCCAGATGGTCGCCGTGGTCCGCGGTGAACAGGACCACGGTGTTGTCCACCATCCCGGTGGCCTCGAGCGTCTCCAGCAGCAGCCCGAGCCACTCGTCGACGTAGGAGATCGCCGCGTAGTAGGCGTGCCGGGCGTTGCGGACCATCTCCTCGGTGATGTCGACGGCGTCCATCGCCGAGACCAGGCGCAGCCGCGCGCTGTGCGGGTCGGGGTCCACGTCACCGGCGTCGACCCGGGGCAGGTCGATGTCCTCGTGCCGGTAACGGTCCCAGTACCGCTGGCGCATCGCGTACGGGTCGTGCGGGTGGGTGAAGGACACCGTGAGGAACCAGGGGCGGTCCTGCGAGGTGCGGGCGGCATCGCGCAGCTCCCGGACCGCCTGGAAGCCGACCTCGTCGTCGAAGTCCAGCTGGTTGGTCGCCTCGGCGATCCCGGCGTTGACGACGCTGTCCATGTTGTGGAACCAGCGGTCGAAGCGGCCCTGCGGGTCGTCCCAGTTCGGGGTCCACCCGAAGTCGGCCGGATAGATGTCGGTGGTGATCCGGCGCTCGAACCCGTGCAGCTGGTCCGGGCCGACGAAGTGCATCTTCCCGCACAGCGTCGTCCGGTACCCCAGCGAACGCAGATGGTGGGCGAACGTCGGCACCGAGGCGCGCAGCTCCGAGGCGTTGTCGTAGGCGCCGATCCGGGTGTTGCGCTGGCCGCTGACCATCGCGAAGCGGGCCGGCGCACACAGCGGGCTGTTGGAGTACGCCGCGGTGAAGACCACGCCGCCGGCCGCGAGCCGGTCCAGGGCCGGAGCGTGGACGACGGGGTGACCGTAGACCGGCAGAAACGCTGCCGACATCTGATCAGCCATCACAAGGAGGATGTTCGGCTTGGCGGGGCGTCGACCGGCCATCAGGGTTCTTTCGCGCAGGGGGGCGGCGTTCTTCCGGAAATGTGGCTCCGTACAGGAAATCCGCGGTTTCGGACCAACTCAGCGTACTACCGCACCCCCCGGCGCCTTTCTATACTTCCGCTGCCCGTGCCGCGGGCTGGCGCAGTACCTCAGCACACCGGCAGACGGGCGGACACCTACGTGCGAAGTAGCCCGCGATGACCATCTCCACCTACCTGCAACGACGCTGGGACGTCGTGCTCGGTCTGACGCTGGAGCACCTGATCGCGGTGGGTATCGCGGTCGGGGTGGCGACCGTGCTCGGCATCTCGCTGGCCGTCCTGGTGTACCGCAGGCCGCGCGCGGCGACGGTGGTCCTCGTCACGGTCAACACGCTGTTCACGGTGCCGGCGCTGGCCTACTTCGGGGCACTGATCGTGATCGTGGGACTGGGCTGGACCGCCGCCATCACCGTGCTGGCCATCTACGCGCTGCTGCCGATCGTGCGCAACACGATCACGGGGCTGCGCGAGGTCGATCCGGCGGTCGTGCGCGCCGCGACCGGGATGGGCATGTCCAAGACCCAGCGCCTGCTCCGGATCGAGCTGCCGCTGGCCTACCCGGTGATCCTGTCCGGGCTGCGGGTGGCGACGGTGCTGATCGTCGGCATCGCCGCGATCGGTGCCTACGTCGCCGGCCCGGGACTCGGGGAGCTCATCTTCAGCGGGCTGAGTTCGATCGGCTCGGTCCGCGCGGTGCCCGAGATCGTGATCGGAACGGTGGCCATCGTCCTCGTCGCGCTCGTCCTGGACGCCCTGCTGGCCCTGCTCGGCCGACTCACGACCCCCCGAGGACTGCTGTGACCCCACCGACTTCCAACGGCCATCCGATGATCCGCCTGGACGCCCTGACCAAGCAGTACCCGGGGCAGCCGACGCCGGCGGTGAGCAGCATCGACCTCGATGTACCCGAGGGCGAGATCGTCATCCTGGTAGGGCCCTCCGGCTGCGGCAAGACGACCACCCTGGAAATGATCAACCGGCTGATCGAGCCGTCCTCGGGCCGGATCTTCCTCCAGGGCGACGACGTGACGCATGTCGACCCGGACCAGCTGCGCCGCCGGATGGGCTACGTCATCCAGCAGATCGGGCTGTTCCCGCACCAGACCATCGCGCAGAACATCGGCACCGTCCCGAAGATGCTCGGCTGGGATGCCAAGCGGATCAACGATCGGGTCGACGAACTGCTCGACCTGGTTGGCCTGGATCCCGCGGCGTACCGGAACCGCTACCCCAAGGAGATGTCCGGCGGACAGCGGCAGCGGGTCGGGGTGGCCCGGGCGATGGCCGCCGACCCACCGGTGATGCTGATGGACGAGCCGTTCGGCGCCACCGACCCGATCACCCGGGAGCGCCTGCAGAACGAGTTCCTGCGCATCCAGGAGGACATCCGCAAGACCATCGTCTTCGTCACCCACGACATCGACGAGGCGATCAAGATGGGCGACCGGATCGCGATCCTGCAGGTCGGCTCGGCCATCGCTCAGTACGACACCCCCGAGACGATCCTGTCCAACCCGGCCAGCGACTTCGTCACCCAGTTCCTCGGCTCGGGAATCCTGCTCAAGCGGCTGAACCTGACCCGGGTGCACGAGGTCGGCGTAGCCACCGGCGAGTGGCCCACGATCGGGCCGGAGATGACCACCGACGGTGCCCGCCGGCAGCTGCAACAGACCGGCCGCAGCCACCTGCTGCTCCTGGATGAGCAGCGCCGCCCCGCCCGCTGGATCGGCACCCGAGACCTCGAGCAGCCCCGTGACCTCGGCTCGGCCGGTACGCCGGTCCAGGCCACCATCGACAGCCACGCGACGCTGAACGACGCGCTGCAGGAGATGCTGCTCAGCGCGAACGGCGTGGCTGTCGTCGTCGACCGGCGCGGCGCGTATACCGGCACGCTGGACCTGGACACGATCATGGCCGCGATCCGCGAACTTCGCGCACAGGCCGAGTCCGACAGGGTGCCCGGCGCGGACGCGCCGACGTGACCACGCTGACCACCGGCGCGCCGGACACCCGCGTCGAGGTCACGTCCGGGTCGCCCTGGCGGTTCGCGCGCTACCTTGGCGTACCGCTGGCGGTCGGGCTGGCGTGCCTGGCGATGTACGTGTACGTCCAGAACCAGGACCTGGACAACATCGAACGGCGGATCATCAACGCCGCGAACATCCAGCGGGCCGCCAGCGAGCAGATCCAGATCTCGCTGTGGGCCACCGCGCTGACGCTCGTCGTCGCCATCCCGCTGGGCATCGCGTTGACTCGCCCCTGGGCCCGGCTCGTGACGCCGTACATCATCGCGGTCGCGAACATCGGGCAGGGCGTGCCTGCGATCGGGCTGCTGTTCGCGATCTACATCCTGCTGCTGCGCAACGGCGTGCGGGCCACCATCCTCGGGATGGCCATCTACGCCGTGCTGCCGGTACTGCGCGGCACCATGGTGGGCCTGCAGCAGGTCGACCGCGGGGTCGTCAAGGCCGCCCGGGGCATGGGGATGAGCAAGCGTGCGGTGCTCCTGCGGGTGGAGATGCCCCTGGCGGTGCCCATCCTCCTCACCGGCGTCCGGACCGCTCTCGTGCTCACCGTGGCGACCGCGGTGCTGGCCGCGTTCATCGGCGGCGGCACGTTCGGGCTTTTCATCACCAGCGGCCAGGCGCAGGGCCGCCCGCTCGTCGTGGCGGTCGGCAGCCTGGGGGCCGCCGCCCTTGCCATCCTCGCGGACTGGGTCGGCGGCATCGCCGAGGACCTGCTGCGCCCGAAGGGCCTCTGACAGTCACACCGTGCCACCAGACCTCGACGAAGGGACCACCATGCAACGCAAACCGAATCGCCTGCGCTGGCTGGCGATCGTGGCCGTGCTGACCCTTGGGGCCACCGCCTGCGGCAGCAGCACCTCCGGCGGGTCCGGATCGGGCAGTGGCTCCGACGCCTCCGGCGGGTCCGGAGGGTCCGGTGAGTCGCTTGCCGACAACTTCGACCTGTCCGGCGTCAACGTACGGATCGGCTCCAAGGACTTCACCGAGCAACTGATCCTCGGCCAGATCGCCAAGCAGGCCCTGGAGGCGGCCGGCGCCTCGGTCAAGCTGACCGAGAACCTGCCCAGCCCCGCCGGCGCCCGCACCGCGTTGCTGGCCGGCGAGGTGGACGCGGCCTGGGAGTACACCGGGACGGCGTACATCAACTACCTCAAGCACGACAAGCCGATCGACGACCCGATGGCGCAGTACCAGGCCGTCAAGGACGAGGACCTGGCCAAGAACAACGTGTTCTGGACCGAGCCGGCGCCATTCGACGACACCTACGGGCTGGCCACCCGGGCCGACTTCGCCAGCCAGAACGGGCTCAAGACGCTCGAGGACGTCGCGAAGTTCGTGCAGCAGAACCCGGACCAGGCCACGCTGTGCCTGGACAGCACGTTCGGGTCGCGGGACGACGGCATCGTGCGTTTCGAGAACGCCTACGGGGCCACCTGGCCCAAGGACAAGCAGACCGTCCAGGAGTTCGCGATCATCTACCAGTCCACCGCCGACGGTAGCCCGTGCAACTTCGGCGAGGTGTTCACCACCGACGGGCGCATCAAGTCGCTGAACCTGACGCTGATGGACGACAGCCAGAGCGCATTCATCAGCTACCTGTCGGCGGTGCAGATCAACAACGACTTCAACACCGCGCACCCGGACGTCGCCAAGATCCTCGACGCCGTCGCGGCGCCGATCGACGAGGCCCTGATGACCCAGCTGAACGCCTCAGTCGACGTCGACGGTCAGTTCCCCGAGGACGTCGCCGCGCAGTACCTCAAGGACCAGGGCTTCGTGAACTAGCGGG
>JBBPYA010000126.1:0-5811 GCA_038200385.1 Mycobacteriales bacterium | reverse complement strand
TCCTGCGCGGGGCCGGCGGGCACGCCTCGGCGCCGCACCAGGCCATGGACCCGATCCCGGTCGCGGCCGAGATCGTCATTGCGCTGCAGACGATGGTGACGCGACGGATCGACATCTTCGACCCCGCCGTCGTGACGATCGCCCGGATCACCGCCGGCACCACGGACAACGTGATCCCGGCCAGGGCGGAACTGGAGGGAACCATCCGCACCCTGTCGGTGGAGTCCCGGGACAAGGTCAAGGAGCTGGTGTCCACCGTGGCCAACGGCATCGCCGCGGCACACGGCATGACCGCCGAGCTGGAGATCGAGGCCGGCTACCCGGTCACCGTCAACGACGCCGACTTCGCGGGCGCGGTACACCGGGTGGCCTCCGGCGTACTGGGCAGTGACCGGGTCGAGGTCATGAAGACCCCGATCATGGGCGCCGAGGACTGGTCCTACGTGCTCGAGCAGGTCCCCGGCGCGATGGCCTTCCTTGGCGCCTGCCCGCCCGACCTGGACCCGGAGACCGCGCCGGGCAACCACTCCAACCTGGTCGTCTTCGACGAGGACGCGTTCGCCACCGGCGTGGCGACGTACGCCGCGGTGGCGCTGGACACGCTGGCCGGCTAGCCGGGGCGATGCCGGGCGGGCCCAGGCCCAGCCCGCGCCGCCGCCCCGCCACACGCACCGCTACCGCGCCGCCCCCCGCGCCCTGCGCCCCGCACGATCAGGTCACCTGATCGTGGCGGGTCCTCGCGGGTGGCAGACCACCCGCGAGGTCCCGCTGAGCTGGGAGAGGACGACGGTGGTGGCCTTGGGAGAGGACGACGGTGGTGGCCTCAGGTGAGGCCGCCGCTGTGGTCTCAGGTGAGGCCGCCGCTGTGGTCCTCCTCGACCTGGCCGATGTCGGTGACGCCGTACTTGTCGATGGCGGCCTGCAGGGCGCCGTGGTCGAACTTCTCGCGGTTGGCCAGCGCGGTCAGCGCGCGCAACACGATGGCCGGCGCGTCGACCCGGAAGTGCCGGCGTAGCGCGGGGCGGGTGTCGGACAGTCCGTACCCGTCGGTACCCAGCGACGCGAAGTCGTTGAACACCCAGGGCGAGATCTGGTCGGGTACGGCGCGCATCCAGTCCGAGACCGCCACGACCGGTCCGGGCTGGTCGCGTAGCGCGGAGGTGACGTACGGGATGCGCTGCGTGTCGTCGGGATGGTCCAGGTTGAAGTCGTCGCAGTCCAGGGCGTCGCGCCGCAGCTCGTTCCACGACGTCACCGACCACACGTCGGCCCGGACGCCCCAGTCCTCGGCGAGCAGTGCCTGCGCCCGCAGCGCCCACTGCACCGCCACGCCCGAGGCCAACAGCTGCACCCGCGGGCCGTCGCCGTCCGGGGCCGGCGCATACCGGTACAGGCCGTGCAGGATCCCCGGCACGTCGACGCCCTCGGGCTCGGCGGGCTGCAGATAGGGCTCGTTGTAGACGGTGAGGTAGTAGAAGACGTCCGGCGAGCGCTCCCCGGAGTCCTCGCCGTACATCCGCGCCAGCCCGTCGCGCACGATGTGGGCCAGCTCGAAACTGAACGCCGGGTCGTAGGCCACCACCGCCGGGTTCGTCGAGGCGAGCAGCACAGAGTGCCCGTCCTCATGCTGCAACCCCTCACCGTTGAGGGTCGTGCGCCCTGCGGTGGCCCCGAGCAGGAACCCGCGGGTGAGCTGGTCGCCGGCCGCCCAGAGGCCGTCACCGACCCGCTGGAAGCCGAACATCGAGTAGAAGATGTAGATCGGGATCATGTGCTCGCCGTGCGTGGAGTACGCCGTACCCGCCGCCGTGAAGGACGCCGCGGAGCCGGCCTCGGTGATCCCCTCGTGCAGGATTTGCCCGGTCTTGGATTCCTTGTAGGCGAGGAGCAGATCCCGGTCCACCGAGGCGTAGTTCTGTCCGTGCGGGGAGTAGATCTTCTGGCTGGGAAACATCGCGTCCATGCCGAACGTGCGCGCCTCGTCCGGGATGATCGGCACGAACCGTGGCCCCATGTCCTTGTGCTTGAGCAGCTCTTTGAGCAGCCGGACGCAGGCCATCGTGGTGGCCACGGCCTGCTTGCCCGAACCGCGGCGCAGGACGTCGTAGTACTTCTCCTCCGGCTGGGTGAGCGGCTTGGCACTGACGATCCGCCGCGGGATGGACCCGCCGAGCTCGCGGCGCCGTTCGAACATGTACGCCAGCTCGTCCGAGTCCTTGGGCGGCCGGTAGTACGGCGGCAGCTTGGAGTCCAGCGCCTCGTCGGGGATGTCGAGGTACAGCCGGTCGCGGAAGGCCTTGAGGTCCTCCGCGGTCAGCTTCTTCATCTGGTGGGTGGAGTTGCGGCCCTCGAAATGGCTGCCCAGCGTCCAACCCTTGATCGTCTTGGCCAGGATGACCGTCGGCTGACCGGTGTGCTTGACCGCGGCCTGGAAGGCGCCGTACACCTTGCTGTAGTCGTGCCCCCCGCGCTGCAGGCCCCACACCTCGTCGTCGGACAGGTGCTCGACCATCTTGAGGGTGCGCGGGTCGCGGGCGAAGAAGTGGTCGCGGACGTAGGCGCCGTTCTCGGACTTGTACGTCTGGTAGTCACCGTCCGGCGTGGTGTTCATCAGGTGTATGAGCGCGCCGTCGACGTCGGCGGCTAGCAGCGGGTCCCAGTTGCGGCCCCAGATCACCTTGATGACGTTCCACCCGGCGCCGCGGAAGTAGCTCTCCAGCTCCTGGATGATCTTGCCGTTGCCGCGCACCGGGCCGTCCAGGCGCTGCAGGTTGCAGTTGATGACGAACGTGAGGTTGTCCAGCTCCTCGCGGGCGGCGACGCCGATCGCGCCGAGGGACTCCGGCTCGTCCATCTCCCCGTCGCCGAGGAACGCCCACACCCGCTGCCCGCTGGTGTCCTTGATGCCGCGGCTGTGCAGGTAGCGGTTGAACCGGGCCTGGTAGATCGCGTTCAGCGGGCCGAGGCCCATCGACACGGTCGGGAACTCCCAGAGGTCCGGCATCAGCCTCGGGTGCGGGTACGACGACAGCCCCCCGCCCTCGTGCGAGAGCTCCTGCCGGAAGCCGTCCAGCTGGGATTCCGACAGCCGTCCCTCGAGGAAGGCACGGGCGTAGATCCCGGGGGAGGCGTGCCCCTGGAAATAGATCTGGTCCCCGCCGCCGGGGTGGTCCTTGCCCCGGAAGAAGTGGTTGAAGCCGACTTCGTACAGGCTCGCGCTCGAGGCGTACGTCGAGATGTGCCCACCGACGCCAATCCCGGGCCGCTGCGCCCGGTGCACCAGCATCGCGGCGTTCCAGCGGATGTAGGCCCGAATGCGGCGTTCCACATACTCGTCGCCGGGGAAGGTCGGCTCCCGCTCCGGCGGGATCGTGTTGATGTAGTCGGTGCTGCGCAGCGCCGGTACGCCGACGTGCTGCTGCCGGGCGCGCTCCAGCAGGCGGAGCATGAGGTACCGGGCTCGGCCGCGCCCGACGTTGTCCACGACCGCGTCGAGGGACTCCAGCCACTCGGCGGTCTCGTCGGGGTCGATGTCGGGTAGTTGGCTGGGCAGGCCGTCGGTGATGCTCGGTCGGTCCTGGGTCTGTTCGCTGGCCAACGCTGCCTCCAGGCTGGGGTGTGCCGCGGGCGTCGTACCCGGTCATTGTCTCGCAAGGCCGGTCCGGCATCCGCACCGCGGTCGGCCGCCGTTCGTTGCGCCGACGATCCGGTCAGGTGGCGCCCGCCCCGGTAGCGTGTCCTACGCTACGTAGCCGCGACCAGGGGGGCTGGTCGCCCCTCCGGAATCGGGAGTCTGCATGGGCCTGCGTCACAGCGTCGCCTCGCTCGTCGGCGCCTCGGCACTGTTGGCCGGTCTCGTCGCGTGCGCAAGCACCATCGCCCCGGGTACGGCGCAGTACGTCGGGGCCGGGGTCACGCAGACCACTCAGACCACGACCGAGACGACGACGGAGTCGACTGACCCGCCGAGCACGGAGCCGACGTCGACCACCGGGCCGATGGGGGACGAGCTCACCGCCTGCTTCCTGATCCCGCTCAGTGACATTGACGCGTTCTCCGCGTTCAACGACCTGGCCGACAAGCCGTCCGCGGAGCAGACGCAGAAGATGCGCAACTCGGTCGCCGCGCAGTTCGACAAGGCCCAGAAGGAGGTCCAGGGCTACATCGATCCGCTGCCCGAGGGGCCGATCAAGGACGCGTCGGTGGCCTACCGGCAGGCCCAGGTCGAGGTGCGGGACAAGCTCAACGCCGGCGATGACGTCAACACGCAGATCATCCTGGACGCACAGGACGTTCTGCAATCCGCTTGCGGGACCGCCTGATCGGCGGTGCGGCCGTCTGTTGCCCCTTGCGTCTGCGCGCCAGACTGTGTTTTCTACCCAAGTCGCACGGCGTGCCCGCGCGGTGAGCGGAGCCGGGGCGGCGGCTGCGCCGAGAGATGGAGGGGAACGTCTCGCGTGAGTGATCGGAGGAACGGACGAGCCTCAACGTCGTGGCCGCGGACCCGTCGAGGGGTGGTGCGGGAGTGAGCAGTCAGGCCGACCAGACCGGCGAGCGGAGCGCCGCGGACCGCCTCGGCATCGAGCCCGGCATGGTCGTCCTGGAGGTGGGCTATGACGAGGACTGCGACGAGGAACTGCGCGAGTCCCTCGTCGACCGGACCGGCGGCGAGTTCGTGGACGAGGACTCCGACGAGGTCGTCGACGTCGCGCTGCTGTGGTGGCGGGAGGACGACGGTGATCTGGTCGACGCCCTCGTCGACGCGATCGGCCCGCTGGCTGACGTCGGGGTGGTGTGGCTCATGACCCCGAAGGCCGGGCGGCCCGGGCACGTGGAGGCCAGCGACGTCACCGAGGCGGCGCCGACGGCGGGCCTGCAGCAGACCAGTACCGTCAATGCCGGTAAGGACTGGGCGGCTGCCCGGTTGACGACGCCGCGCTCCGGGCGCGGCCGACGCTGAAGGATCGTGATGGCTGTCCAGGTCGGCGACACCGCCCCCGATTTCACCCTCCGCAACCAGGATGGCCAGGACGTCAGCCTGGCCTCGTTCCGCGGCGACAAGAGCGTGCTCTTGGTCTTCTACCCCTTCGCGTTCTCCGGCGTGTGCACGGGTGAGCTGGACGCCGTACGCGATGACGTGGCGTCTTTCCAGAACGACGACGTACAGCTGCTGGCGATCAGCGTGGACACGACGTACTCGCTGAAGACGTGGGCGGAGCAGAAGGGCTACCCCTTCCCCCTGCTGTCGGACTTCTGGCCGCACGGCGCGGTTGCCGAGGCGTACGGCGTGTTCAACACCGACCACGGGATGGCGGTGCGCGGCACGTTCCTCGTCGACCAGGACGGGACCGTCCGCTTCGCCGAGGTGAACGGGCCGGGGGAGGCCCGCGACCAGGACGTCTGGCGCTCCGCGCTCGGCGAGCTCGCCGCGGCGTAGGCGCTGTCCGCCGTGGGGATCCGCCGGCCGGTGGTCCCGTCTCCTGCCGTGATCATGGGTATCCGCCGGTCCTGGTCCCCCCTTCTGCCGTGACATGGGTATCCGCCGGCCAGGGCCGGTAAGGCCCCATGATCACGACGACGGGGGCGCGTAGCTCAGCGGAAGAGCACCCGCCTTACAAGCGGGGGGTCGCTGGTTCGAACCCAGCCGCGCCCACTTCACGCCTTTGACCGGCAGGTTTGCCAGTTTGCTTGGTCGTCAGGGGTTGGCACAGCGCTCAGACACCCGGTGACTTTGGACTTGTGCGAGCGGCGTTGGAGGCCCTGGAGCGGGACTGGATGCGCACGTTGCGCTCGCAGAACAAGGCTTCCTCG
>JBBPYA010000125.1:0-5461 GCA_038200385.1 Mycobacteriales bacterium | reverse complement strand
TCGAACTCCGCCGCGCTCAGTCCGAGCTCGAGGAGCCGGTCGCGCACGGTGGTCAGCACGTGCGCGTAGCCCACCCCGCCGAAGGCGACGAGGTCGCTACGCCGACAGCGGTCGCTGGAGAGCAGGAGGCGCTTGAGCCGGCCGGCCCGGACCAGCCGCAGTAACGCGGCGACCCGGCGCTCGTCGGGGTTCATGTGCTGGCGTCCGAAGGTGTCGAACTGCAGGTACGCGCCGCGGTCGAGCACCTCGTCGTGGTACCCGGTGTCGATGAAGGTGTCGGCGTGACCGATCACCACCCGCTCCGGCGCCAGACCCTCCTCCATGAGTAGCTCCAGCTGGGCCAGCCCGACCGGGAACATCGACGAGTGCGTGCTGACCGCGCATCCGGTCACGATCGCGGCCCGTGCGGCGGCCCGGTGGACGCGTTCCTCGACCGCGCTGATGTGGTCCCGGTCCACGCCCAGCTCCCCGATCAGGCCGGCCCGGATCCCGGTGTCCCCCACCCCGTCGCGCAGCTCGACGATCATCTCCTTGGCGATCGCCGCCGTCGGCGTGCGGTCCAGCCGGGCCGGGTAGTAGGCCCGGCGGTACCACCCGGTTCCCATCACGATGTGCACTCCGCTGCGGCGGGAGATCTCGCGCAGCCCCAACGGGTCGCGGCCCAGATCCGGCGGTGTGACCTCGACGATGGACATCCCACCGGCGACCCGGAACGGCGCCAGTTCGGCCACGATGAGTTCGGGCTCGTTGAGCAGGTGGTCCCCTCCGCTGCCGGCCGGCTCGAAGTCGCAGATTGCGTGCTCGTGCGGCAGGCAGCGACCCAGCGCGGCCGGGGCGACCGGGCCGAGGACGGTCTCGATCACGCCCGGTCCCCGACCGGCCCGGCCCGCAGGATCCGGGCCAGCGCCTCGGTCGTGGCGCGCATCGACGGCACGTCCACCCATTCCTGCGCCCCGTAGAAGCCGCCGGCCAGCGCCCCGAAGCCGATGGCGGGCACGCCCAGCAGCCGCATCGGGAACCGGATGTCACTCGCGCTGTGCCAGCCGTACGGTTCGGTCGGCCGGCCCGTCACGCCGGCCATCGTGGCCAGCGCCGCCCGGGCGAAGGCGCTGCCCGCACAGGAGGCCGGATTCGCCCGGACTCCGTGCACCGTCACCACCGGCGGGTGCCGGCGCTCCCAGTCGTCGGTGGCCGCGCGCGCAGCCGTTCCTCGGCCACGGCCACGAGGCCGGCGACGGTGCCGCCGGTGAACCAGCAGGCGAGTTCGAGTCGGGCCGAAGCCGGCACCTCGTACGCCGCCGCCCCGGACTGCAGCCCCACGACGGCCCAGACTTCCGCGTCGTGCGACCACTGCTGCGCCACGACGGCCAACCCGGCGGCGCGCGCCGCCGCGGTGTGTCCACGCCGCGGGTCGGCGCTGGCCGGCGTACGGACCTCGATCGGCGCCGGGGTCTGCCCGGGGACTTCTACCCCGAGGGTGGCCAGGCCGCGCGAGGCCACCTTGAGCTGGGCCAGCCCCGCACCGCTCTCGGCCGGATGGCTGTACACCGCCGCCCGCACCCCCGCCGCCGCCTCGACGCCCTGCCGCATCCCGAGGCTCCCGCCCTGCTTGCCCGCGCCGAGGACGATCTGCGGCCGCCACGCGGTGGGCTCTCCGGCCGCACGGACGGCCCGGATCGCGCCCAGGATCGCTACCACCCCCGCCTTGTCGTCATTCGCCCCGAGCCCGTAGGCCCGCGGGCCGTCCTGGCGCAGCGTGAACGGGTCCGACGACCAGCCCGGATGGACCGGTTCGGTGTCGGTGTGTGCGAAGAGGAGCAGTTCGGGCCGCTCGGGTGCGGTCGGGTCGACCGCGTGCAGTACCGGCGGGCGGGGGTCTTTGTCGGCGTACGGCGGGGAGAACTCCGGGTGCGCGCGGTGCTTGCCGGGATCGACCTCGATGTGGGACACCTGCAACCCCAACGCAGTCAGCTCCGGTTCGAGCACAGTCATTATCTCGGTGGGCCGACCGGTCACGCTGGGCACCGCGACCAGCCGGGCTAGCAAGTCGATCTCCCATTCCCGACCCTCGTCCAGGGCCGCCCGCAGGCGATCAGCCATCGCGGGCCCGTAGTCCGGGCTCCACGAGCCGGTCGACGCCGAGATCCTTGACGTCCAGTGACAGTCCGGAGCCGGTGACCATCTCGGTCAGCAGCCGCGCCCACAGCGGGGCGAACGTAAAAGCGTAGGTGCCGCCGGCCAGGAAGAGACCGGGCGCGCCAGGGACCTCGCCGACCACCGGCATCTCGTCCGGCGTGGCCGCCAGGGGACCGGCCCACACCCGGAGCAGGGTGAGCTCGCCGAGGAACGGCAACAACCTGGTGGCCTGGGCGAGATTGCCCTGCATGGATCGCACGCTGATCGGCGAGCGGCCGGCCAGGTCCAGGGCCGCCGCCGGCCAGCCTCCGCCGATGAGGATCTGGCCGGCCGCCACCTGCTTGACCGACAACCCCTCGGAGATGTGCTGCACCAGATTCGGCAGCACGTGCGGCACCCGAACCGTGACGTGCATCTGGATCGCCACCGGGGCCGCGGCCACGGTCACGCCGGCCATCGCGACGATGTCCCGGATCCAGGGTCCGGCGACGACGATGACGGCCGGGGCGACCCAGTCCCCCCGGGTGGTGCTGACCCGCCACACCTCGCCGTCGCGCCGCAGACCGGTCACGGGAGTGTGGGCGTGGACCGTGGCGCCCAGCCGCATCGCGGACCGCAGGTACGCCGGCGTCACCTTCAGCGGGTTGGCGTAGCCGTCGTCGGGGCACCAGGTGGCCGCCCGGACCGTGCGGCCCAGGACCGGCAGGGCCGAGCGGGCCGCGTCGCCGTCGAGCAGCTCCGTCACGATCCCGTGCTCCCGCTCGTGCGGCGCCTTGTCCCGGAGTTCGGCCTCGTCCTCCGCGCTCTCGGCCAGCATCCACCCGCCGCTACGCCGCAGCTCGACGTCGGCGTCCAGCTCGGCCTCGACGTCCGCCCACAGGGCCGAGGCCGCGGCCTGCAGGGGCAGGAAACGCACGTTGTCCAGCGGGATCGCCTGTCCGGGCCGCTTGGTGTGGACGGCCTGGATGTGCAGGTTGCCGGCCGTCGTACCCGATCCCTCCCGGTTCGGCGATCCCCGCTCCAGCACGACGACCCGGGCCGCCGCGGCGCTGAGGTGGTGCGCGGTCGCGGCCCCCAGGATCCCTGCGCCGATGACGACCACGTCCACCGCGGTCACGACGGGCCGCCCGACGTGGGCCATGCCGACGGTGCGGTGTCCGCGGGGCCGGCGGGCACGTCGTGGTCGGCCGGTATCGGACTGCCCGCGGCGACGGCCGCGACGCTGACCGGACGGACCGGCATCCGCACCGGGAACGCCGAGACCCCGCCTCCGGTGAGGACGGCCACGGCCGGGAAGCACTGCCGGCCCTGGCACGGCCCCATCCCGGCGCGGGTCGCGCCCTTCGCCGCGTCCGGGTCCCCGCACGCGAGCACGGTCCGGCTGGCGCATCGCAGCTCGGCCGCCGTCACGAACTCGCAGCGGCAGACCACGGTGTCGTCGTGGACCTCGGGCAGCCACGAGCCGGCGCCTACCGGGAAGCGCCCAGCGGTCCACGCCGCGGCTCGGGTGGCCGCGCGCCGGGCGACCCGAGCGCGTCGCTGCGCGGTGGGGGACGGCGACCGACCGAGCCGCCGGGCGACTTGGCTCGCGGTGACGGCCGCGCGGGCCACGGCGGCCTGGACACCGGCCACACCGGCGGCCTCCCCGACGACGAAGACGTCCTCGCGGGTGGTACCCCCGACATCGTCGGCGACGACGAGGCGGTCCCATGTCGTCTCGTCCATCTCGGTCCGGCAGCCCAGCAGCGCGGCGAGCTCGGTGTTCGGCCGGAAACCCCAGCCCAGCGCCACCGCGTCGACGTCCAGCTGCACGGTTCCGGCGCCGGTCGCGAGGTGCACCGCGGCGACCCGGTCGCCCCCCGTCACGGCGGCGACCCGGGTGGCCTGCCGGACCGGCACCCCGGCCCGGGCTAGCCGGGCCCGGTAGCCGGCGAACTGGGCCACCCGGGCGGGGTGCCGCAGGCCACGCAGCGCGTCCCGGTCCAAGCGGTACGGCGTGCCGGACTCGCAGACGGCCGCCACGGTCGCACCGACGTCCAGCAACGCGACCGCGACCGGAAGCAGGAACGGTCCACTCCCCGCGACCACCACGCGTCGGCCGATGGCCACCCGATCGATCGTCGCCAGGTGCAGCGCCGCTCCGGGGGTGCACACCCCCGGCAACTGCCAGCCGGGAACCGGCAGCACCCGCTCGTGCGCGCCGGTGGCCAGTACGGTGAACAGCGCTCGCACCGACCCGGGAGTACCCAAGTGCACGGTCAGCAGCGTCCGCCCGTCGTCGTCCACGCCCCAGACCGCGGTCTCGGAGCAGACGTCGACGCCGGCGTCGAGCACCTCGGCGGCGAGCCGGGTCCCGCGTGGCCGCAGGTCGCCGGCCTGGGCGCGGACCGCCCCGGCCCGTCGCTTGTAGTACTGCCCACCGAGTCGGCGATGCTCGTCGAGCAGCAGGACGCGCACTCCGAGCCGGGCCAGCTCCCGCGCCGCCACCCTGCCCGCTGGCCCCCCGCCGACCACCACGACCTCCGTTGTCCGGACGGCGCTCAACGCCGCGCCCCGGTCCGCACCCGCAATCCGTCGCGGATCTCGACGGCGCAGGCGCGGACGCCCGGCCGGCCGTCGACGTCCACCAGGCACGCCAGGCAGGTGCCCATGCCGCACATCCCGGCTTCCGGCGCACCGCTCACCGGATGGGTGCGGTGCCACCAGATACCGGCGTCGATGAGGACTCCGTACAGGGACTGCCCGGTGCACGCCGGCAGGGTCCGGCCGTCGACGGTGACCACCGCGTCGGGGCGCAGCCGCCTCACGCGGCTCCCTTCGGCGCGCCATCCGGCCCCGGTGCGCCGGCGGCCAGCGCGTCGACTAGCCCGCTGCGGGTCAGCAGCTCGGCCAGCGCACCCAACCGTTCGGTGTCGCAGATCTCCAGCAACGGCTCGCGCACCCACCCACCGGGTTGGCCGAGGATCCGCATCGCCGCCTTGAGCTGGGCCGTTGGTGAGCCGAACCGGCCGGCATAGCTTGCGGTGACCAGACCCGCGGACAGCGTGCTGTAGGCGTCGGCGGCGGCCCGGGCCGCGTTCCAGTCCCCGCGCCAGACCGCCTCGTAGAACGAGACGGCGAAGGGCGCCCCGAGGCCGCCGCCGTCGATTGAGCCGTCGCCGCCGATCTCCCGGAGGACGGCCAGCCCGCGCCGGTATACGAAGCGATTGAACACCCGCACTCGCCCGACCAGTCTCTCGGTGGTGGCCATGGCCTTGAGTTCGTCACCGGTGCTCTCCTTGACCGCGACGACCCCGGCCAGGTTGCTCAGCCGCTCGAGGAGGTC
>JBBPYA010000124.1:0-3608 GCA_038200385.1 Mycobacteriales bacterium | reverse complement strand
TCCGGCAGGTACAGACCGGACCCGGTGGTGGAATCGAGTACGTCGATGTTCGCCACCGCACGGTCGCGGTAGATCATCCGGCCCAGCGTCTGCTGGTCGCCGTTGCGGATCGGGACCGAGCCGGACATCACCGCCAGTCGCTGCGGATCGCGCAGGCCCTGGGCTCGCATCGCCGAGCGGACCCGCCGGTCGGACGCCGGCTTGGCGGAGCCGGGCAGGACGACCTGCTGGAGTTGCGGGTACGCCGCGTCCGGGCACTCGGCGGCGAGCTGGACCCGCAGCGACTCCGAGGATGCCGAGGAGAGGAACAGCGCGGCCGAGGAGCTGGCAGCGGCCAGGATGGCCGCCGCGCCAAGCACCGCCAGGATGACCGCGGGGGTACCGAAGGCCAGCCACGGCGCCCGGGTCCAGGGCGGCAGCAGGAGTACGCCGCCCCGGCTCCCTCCGGCGCGGGTTCCGCGCCCCCGGGCGGCCGGCCGCGGCCGATCCAGCAACGTCACGCAGGCACTGTAGGCGCGCGATACGACACGGACGAGACCTGTCGCCCAATCGTTGGATTGCGGTTTGGCCGGTCGGGTACCCGTCGGCGACACTCGGCCGGTGCCCGCGACCGCGCCCCGTTCCGCGATCGACGCGGCGGCACCGTGTGTCCCTGATGCGGTGTTCCTGATGGGGTGGTCCTGATGCGGCGGATCGAGGTCGATGACCCAGCCGACGTCAGGCTGGACGAGTTCCGTGACCTGACCGTGGCCGACCGCCGGCCGGACCGCCCCGGGGGTCGGGGTGCGGTGATCGCCGAGGGTATCGTCGTGGTGCGCCGGCTGCTCGCCTCGCCGTACCCGCTGCGCGCGGTGCTGGGCGTACCTGCTCGGCTGGACGACCTCGCAGCCGACCTCTCGGGAGCGGACTGCCCGGTGTACGCCGTCTGCCCCGAGGTGATGTCCGACGTCGTCGGCTTCCACCTCAACCGCGGCGTGCTCGCCGTCGCCGACCGCGCGCCCGGCTGGGACGCGCGGGAGCTTCTGTCGGCGGCCCGGCTGCTGGTACTGGAGGGCATCAACGACCACGAGAATCTCGGGTCGCTGTTCCGCAACGCGGCGGCCCTCGGGGTCGGGGCGGTGCTGCTCGGCGATCGGTGCGCGGACCCGCTGTACCGGCGGTCGGTACGGGTGTCGATGGGCAACGTGCTCCGGGTGCCGTTCGCCCGGTTGACGCCGTGGCCCGCAGCGCTGTCCGCGGTGCGGGCGGCCGGTCACACCGTCGTCGCGCTCAGCCCCCGACCCGGCTCGGTCCCGCTGTCCGCGATCGACCCGGACGCGCATCCGCGGCTGGCGCTGCTGGTCGGCGCGGAGGGCCCCGGTGTGACCGACGCGGCGCTGGCCGCCGCCGACGTCGCCGCGACGATCCCGATGTCGCCGGGGGTGGACTCACTCAACGTGGCCACCGCAGCGGCCGTCGCCTGCCACCAGCTTCGGGTGCGCACCGAAGTACTCGCCGCCGCGGAGGTGCCGGGGTGACGCGCACCGACGTACTCGCCGCCGCGGAGGTGCCGGGGTGACGCGCACCGACGTACTCGCCGCCGCGGAGGTGCCGGGGTGACGCGCACCGACGTACTCGCCGCCGCGGAGGTGCCAGAGTGACGCGCCCCGACATGCCGGCCCGGCAGGTGTTCGTGCCTGCCGAGCGGGTCGCGGGGTGGCTGCAGCGCTTCGGCGGGCGGCACGGCGAGATGGCGGCCGTGACCGACGCCGAGGGAATCAGTGTGGAGGCGGCGGACGGCTCGAGGGCCGTGCTGTCGGTGCCGTTCCCGCCGTTCGTCCCGGACGAGGGCGAGTTCTTCGGGTTCGTGGACACCGTGCTGCGCCCGCGCCGGGTCGGCGTGCTGCTGGTGCGCAAGGGGGGCTACGCGGCGGGGGTCTTCGACGGGATCGACCTGGTCGAGTCCAAGGTGGGCAGCCGGCTGGTCCAGAGCCGCTCGGCCGCCGGTGGCACCTCGCAGCAGCGGTTCGCCCGCCGGCGGGACAACCAGGCGCGGGCGGCGTACCAGGCTGCGGCCGACTGCGCGGTGCGGGTGCTTGTCCCGCACGCCAAGACCCTGGCCGCGGTGGTGCTCGGCGGCGACCGGTCCGCGCTGGACGCGACGCTGACCGACCCGCGGTTGGCCCTCGTGCGGCCGCTGGTCGCCGGACGGCTGCTCACGGTGCCCGATCCCCGGCTGCGGGTGCTGCAGGCCACGCCCGAACAGTTCCGTTCGGTGTCCGTGCTCATCAGCGATCCGCCGGAGGCCTGAGCTGCGGCCGCCCCGCCGCGTCGCTGTTGACACCCGACGGGTCAGCGCCGTTGACATCCCCGCAGCGCTTCCTTCTTCACCGGTCGCGTCATAGCTGTGCCGACGCACGGCAGGACCCGTCACCGCGCGGCAGGCTGTAGGGCATCGGCTACCTACAGGTACGTTCGACTGGGGCGAGGGTCGCATCTGGGAGGGAGGAGCGGTGTCGGTCGCTGGCGCTGCGCCATCGCCCAGGGTTGGTTTCAACCCTGGGACTGCCGCACTATTGGACGCCATGCCAGACGCCACCGCCCTGTTGGACGGCGCCGGCACGATTGTCGCCGTGAACCGGGCTTGGCACATGTTCGCCCTGGACAACGGAGGAGCACCCGACCGCACCGGGGTTGGTGTGAGCTATCTGGATGTTTGCCTACGGGCCGCTGCGACGGGCTGTGCGGACGCGAGCGCCGTCGCCGAGGGTCTACAGGCGGTCCTGGCGGGTGACACTGTCGAGTGCGAGTTGGAATACGCCTGTCCGTCGCCCACGGTGGGCCGCTGGTTCGCCTTGCGGGTCACGCCAGTCGTGGGTCCGATTCGCGGCGTTCTGATCTCACACGGCAACATCAGCCGGCGAAAGCGGGCGGAACAGGAGCTGCAGCGCAAGGCCTCCGAGGACCCGCTGACCGGGCTGGCAAACCGGACCCTGTTCATCCAACGACTGACCGCTGCCTTGACGTCGCGGACCGGCCGGCCAGCAAGGGCCGACGTCGGCCTGCTCTACATCGACCTCGACGGCTTCAAACCGATCAACGACACCCACGGCCATGCGGCTGGCGACGAGGTTTTGCAAACAGTGGCCAGTCGGTTGAGCGCGATCAGTCGTGCGCAGGACACCGTGGCCCGGCTCGGCGGGGACGAGTTCGTTATGGTAGCGCCCCGCGTCAGCGCCGCCGGGTTAGCCGGGCTGAGCGCGCGAATCGGGCGGACGCTCGCCGAGCCGCACCCGATCCACGGCCACCTGGTGCATGTCGGGGCCAGCGTGGGGACGTACCTCGCGGCACCAGGAGACGTACCCGAGGACACTTTGCACCGCGCTGACGCGGCGATGTACACCGCCAAGCGCGGTCGCCGCAGAGGCAGCTGGTAGGGCGTGTGTCTGGACTATAGAGCGCCGGTCGCAGCCCACGGGGCTTGAGCTGAGCGACGCCCGTTGCGGGGATATCCACCCTATTTCTGGCGACGTAGCGTGGATATCCCCGCAATCGCTCAGTTCTGGTCGGAAGGACCGTGCCCGGCGCTGTTGTCGGACTGCCCGGCGATGTCGTCGACCTCGTCGTGC
>JBBPYA010000123.1:0-8571 GCA_038200385.1 Mycobacteriales bacterium | reverse complement strand
CTGGACCGGGTGCTCGCCGGAGTCCCGGAGCATGGTGGCTGCGCCGAGCGCGGTCTGGACGATCAGATCGGCGGCGAGCGTGCGCGGCAGGCCGAGCAGGATGCCGGCATCGATCATCGCCTCGACCAGGAAGAAGAAGTACGCCGGACCGCTGCCCGACAGCGCGGTCACCGCGTCCTGGTACTCCTCCGGGACCCGGACCACCTTCCCGACGCTGGCCAGGATCGTCTCGGCGACGGCGAGGTGCTCGGGCCCGGCGTGCTGGCCGGCACTGATCGCGCTCATCGCCTGATCGACCAACGCCGGCGTGTTGGGCATCACTCTGACGACGGGCGTGCCGGCCGGCAGGGCCCGCTCGATCCGGGCCGTCGGGATCCCGGCCGCGACGCTGACCACGGTGTGCTCGGGACGCACGCTCGGCGCGAGATCGTCCAGCAGTGCGGCAATGTCCTGCGGCTTGACCGCGATCAGCAGCACCGCGGACCGTCGGGCCGCCTCAGCGATGGTCACCGCGGGGACGCCGTACGTCTCGGTCAGGTACGCCGCCCGGTCCGGGTGCCGCTCGCAGACCACGACGTCCTCGACGGTCCGCGGTCCGCGGAGCAGGCCGGAGACGAGTGCCTCGCCGAGTTTTCCGCCACCGAAGATGGCCAGGGTGTCCACGCGGCGTGCTCAGCCCCGCGTGGCCACGGCACGGAGGAAGAAGGAGAGGTTGGCCGGACGCTCGGCCAGCCGGCGCATCAGGTACCCGAACCATTCCACGCCGTACGGCACATAGATCCGCACCACATGACCTCCCGCGGCCAGCCGGACCTGCTCGTCGGGCCGGATGCCGAACAGCAGCTGGTACTCCCAGCTGTCCTTGCTCCGCCCGTACCAGGCGGCGCGCTCGCCGGCTATCGCCACCAGCCGCGGATCGTGGGTGGCGAACATCGGGTAGCCCTCGCCGGCCATCAGCACGTTCATGCACCGCACGTAGGAGCGGTCCACCTCCAGGTCGTCCTGGTAGGCCACCGACTCCGGCTCGGCGTACGCGCCCTTGCACAGCCGGACCCGGGACCCGGCGTGCGCCAGGTCCCGGCAGTCGCCCTCGGTGCGGCGTAGGTAGGACTGCAGGACCGCGCCGGTGGCCGGGAAGTCGCGCCGCAGCTCGCGCAGCACGCCCAGCGTCGCGTCGGTCGTGGTGTGGTCTTCCATGTCCAGGGTGACCGTCGTCCCGGCCTTTGCCGCCGCGGCGCAGATCTCCTGGGCCACGCCCAAGGCCAACGCCGGATCGACCAGCTGGCCCACCGCGGACAGCTTGACGCTGACCTCGGCGCCGGGGGTCAGCCCCTCCTCGGCCAACCGCTCGAGCAGGGCGGCGTACGCCTCCCCCGTCGAGCGCGCCTGCTCCGCCTCCACGGTGTCCTCGCCGAGGTGATCCAGGCTGACGTGCAGATCCCGCTCGAGCAGCGAGCGGGTCGCGCCCACCGCGTCCTCGACCGTCTCGCCGGCCACGAACCGGTGTACGACGGTGCGACTGACCGGCGCCGAGGCGACAAGGTTCTTCACCCCGGCATTGCGGGCGGCGGCCAGGATCAGCGAGCGGAGCACCGTCCCAGACTACTGCCGCGGGGGCCGACCGCTCGGCGTACGCGCAGCGCGGCTCAGGCCTCGTCGAAGGGCAGCACGTAGGGCCAGCCCGGCATCGGCCTGGCACCCCGCGTGGTCGGGTCGACGTCGAACCGCCACGCCTCGAAAGTGTGCCGCCGAGCCACCCCGTCGATCCGCAGGACGCCGTAGCCCTCCTCCTTGATTGCCTGGTCGCCGCAGTTGGTGTTGTGGTAGGCCTTGACCCATTCGGCCTGGTCGATCTTCATGTTGGCCACCGCCAGCACCTGCATCTTGTTGCCGTAGGAGTCGGTGAATTCGCCGGTGTAGGGCTGGGACCCGGCGTTGGGCAGCGGCGGCGCGGGTTCGAACCACCGGACGAACGTCGCGCCCCCCGCCGGCCCACAGAATTGGACCGGCCCGTCGACGTGGCGCACCAGCGCCGCCAGATGGGTGTCACCGGCGAGCAGGACGGCGCGCGCGGCCGCCATCGACTTCAGCGCACGACGGCTGGCCTGGGGCGGCCAGCCGGCCGAGTCGCGAACTGCCAGCGGCTGGTGGGTGACCCCGGTCTGCAGGCTCGCGTACATGGTCTGGCTGACCACGACCGTCGGAGGACCCGGACCTTCGGCCGCCAGTCCGGCCAGCATCGTCTCCTGCCGCGGTCCGAGCAGTTGCAGCTGGTCCTCGGGGATCGTGGCCGCGTTCTCGTCGAGCCCGTCGCCGCCGGACTTGAACTTGCGGTCCTCGAGCAGCACGAACCGGACCCCGCCGTAGGTGAAGCGGGTGAAGTACACCGTGATACCCCGCTCGACCGGCGCGTGGTCGAACGCGTCCGGATTGTGTCCGCATTGCACCCGTTGGACCGTGTTGATCCACACCGGGTCGTTGCGGTAGCCACCGACCGAGGGCTCCGCGCCCGCCGGAAGCGGTGCCCCGCTCTCGCCGAAGAGGTTGGACTGGAACACATCGTGGTCGTCGACCAGCACCAAGGTCGGGGTGTCCCGCGTGATGTCCCGGAAGGACCACAACCACAGCAGGTACTTGTAGAGGAAGTCCAGCTCGGGATTGCCCGAGGGATCCTTGACGGTCGGGTTCTGCTCGTAGAACTGGTCGCCCATCGCCACGAACACGTCCGGTCGCTGCGCGCGCATTCCCCGGACCAGCCGCTCGAACGGGAAGTAGACGTTGCGGCTGGTGTACATGCCGAGGGCGTGCTCTCCAGGGACCAGCGTGTCGTAACGCGAGCCCGCGTCGATGTGCCGGTGCGAGGCCTTGGTGCACGACAGCGTCAGGACCGTCATCCCGGCCGGGCCGGGTTCGGCCGGGATCGTGCCTTCGTACGTGCCGCCGCGGGAGTACACGACGCGATAGGGCCGTGGTGCACTGGCATCCCAGCCCTCGACCCGGAGCAGCGCGGTCCAGCCCGGACCGATCGGCGCCTTTGCGACCGTGCGCCAGCCCGACCCCAGCCTTACCTGCAGCGTGATCGCATCGGACGTGGTCAGTCGCATCGGCATGATCTGCGCGGTCATCTTCAGCACGCCGGCGCTGAGGCTGAACATCGTTCCGACCACCGGACCGAGGCCCCGCTCGGGCCGGGATACCGCACCCTGACCCTGGGATTGAACGTTCTGGAACCAGTAGGTGGCCGACTGGCCCTTGATCGGCGCGGAGGAGACCAGCGAGATCCCGCCGGTCACGCTGTCCTGCGAACGGCCGGTGAGGACCGCCTGCGACAGCAGCGAGCCGGTCGAGGAGTCGACCGCCTGGAGCGTCAGGGTGACCGTCCCGTCGGAGCGCGGCACACTGCTCAGGGTCAGGTCGACCTGTTCACCTGCGGTCCGCGCCGGCGCCGGCCCGCTGCCGGCCGAGGAGAACTCGGCGTAGTCGAACTGGTTGATCTCGTCGGTGTGGTCACGGAAGGTGGCCCGGCCATCTGAGCCGTAGACGCAGAACAACCCGCCGGCCGTGCCCGACGCCGGACCGACGAGGGCCGGCCGGCGGTAATCGGTGCCGAGTTCCCCCGTCCCGATCAGGAAGCCGGACAGACCCTCGCCCGGCACGTCGGTGCCGGTCCGGACCTGCAGGCTGAACGGCCTGCTGCCGTCCAGGCTCACTGTCAGCAGGTAGACGGTGCGCCCGATCCGGGCGCTCGCGTCGGCGACGCAGACGATGCGGCCGTTGCGGATCACCCAGTCCTGCAGCCGGTTGCCCCAGTAGCCCGCCCCGAGCCAGTGGTCGTCGGCGGGGGATGAGCTGGCCACGGCCGTCCCGTTCGCGCCATCGGCCAGGTGCGTCCAGATCACCGGTACGGCGACGGCTCCCCCGGCCACGGCGGCCGCTCCGAGCAGGAAGTCCCGTCTGGTCAGGCGACGCCGCTCGACCGAGGATGCCGACTCCGGGCTCATGCGTCACCCATGTCCGCAAGGCTAACGGCGGATCCTGTGCCGAGCCTGAGTCTTTCCTGTTGTTGCGGCCGGAGCCGGTCAGCCTGTCCGGCGGCGCAGCGTGGCCGCCCCGAGCCCGAGCGCGGCCAGGATGAACCCGATCAGGATCGCGTAGTCCACGCCGGCCGTCCCGGTCAGCCCGCGGGTCGCGGACACCTCCTTCATGGCGTCGACCGCGTAGGACAGCGGCAGCACATCGGAGACCACCCGCAGCACGGTCTGCATGGCCTCGCGGGGCACGAACAGCCCACACAGCAGCAACTGCGGGAGGACGAACGCCGGCAGGAACTGCACGGCCTGGAACTCGTTGCGCGCGAACGCGCTGGACAGCAGCCCGAGGGCGCAACCGAGAACGGCGGACACGACGGCGGTGACCACGAGCAAGACCGGGCTCCCAGCGATGTCCAGGTCGAGCAGCCACAGGCTCAGCGTCCCCACCAGGGTGGCCTGCACCAGGGCCACCGCACCGAAGGCGAGCGCATACCCCAGCAGCAGATCCAGCTTGCGCAACGGCATGGCGAGCAGCCGTTCCAGGGTCCCGGAGGTGCGCTCGCGCAGCATCGCCACCGACGTCACGACGAACATCACGGTCAGCGGGATCACCGCGAGCAGTGCCGGACCGACCCGGTCGAACACGGCGGGGTCGGAGTCGAACAGCCAGAACAGCAGGGCGAGCAGCACGCACGGGACGACCAGCATCAACGCCACCGTGCGGTGGTCGTGGCGGAGCTGGCGCAGCACCCGCCGCGCGGTGGCCAGGACGATCCGGATGGTCATCGCGCGGCCACCTCCTGGGCGTCGATCAGGCTGAGGAAGGCGGACTCCAGATCCCGGGTCCCGGTCTCGGCGCGGACCGCCTCGGGGCTGCCCTCGGCCAGCAGCCGCCCTTCCCGCAGCAGCAGCAGGCGGTCGCACCGGTCGGCCTCGTCCATGACGTGGCTGGACACCAGCAGCGTCGTCCCTTCGGCGGCCAGTCGGCGGAACATCCCCCACAGGTCGCGGCGCAGGACCGGATCCAACCCGACGGTGGGCTCGTCGAGCACCAGCACCTCGGGGTTGCCCAGCAGCGCCGTGGCCAGCGACACCCGGCTGCGCTGCCCCCCGGACAGCCGGCCCACGACCGACCCGGCCCGGTCGACCAGGCCCACGGCCGCGAGCACCTCCTCGACCGAGGACGGCGCGGCCCCGAGAACGGCGGCGAAGTAGCGCAGGTTCTCCTCGACGGTCAGATCGTCGTACACCGCCGGTCCTGCGTGACGTAGCCGACCCGGTGCCGAAGCGACGGGCTGCCGGCGGGCAACCCGAGGACGCGTACCTCGCCGCCGGCCACGATCTGCACCCCGACCACACTGCGGATCAAGGTGCTCTTGCCGCTGCCGCTCGGACCGAGCAGGCCGGTCACCTGACCGGTCGGTACGACACAGGACACCCCGTCCAGGACCAGATTCCCACCGCGCCGAACGGTCAGCCCGTCGACATGGACTGCAGCAACCACGAGGCCATCACCTCCGCCATATTTCACTGGACGATGAAATACTACGGCCGCGGGCCCGTCCTGGCAATCACCCCGGCGCGGCGACCGGGCCGGTCAGGTGCGCCTGCACGACTGCGCTGACCGCGTCGACGTACTCCTCGAGGTCGAGGGCCACCAGCGCCTCGGCGCGGATCAGGTACCGCCCGATCGCGGCGCCGATCAGTTGGGTGGCGGCCAGCGCCGCGCGCCGCGCGGCGCTGGACTGGTCCGGCAGTCGGGCCGCGAACCGGGCGAGGATCTCGGACGTCACGAAGCCGCGCAGCTGCGCCGTCGCCTCCTCGGAGCCCAGCCCCACCCGTACCCACGCCAGCATCTGGGCGCCGGACTCCGGCGACTCCCAGAGCCCGAGGAAGAACCGGGTCAGAGAGCGCCCGAGTTCGTCCAGCGGTACGTCCAGTACTGCGGGCAGCACGGTCGCCGGATCCAACGGCAGCTGCATGACCTCGGCGAACAGTGCGGACTTGCCGGCGAAGTAGTGGTGGACGAGCGCGGGGTCCACCGCGGCGGCCCGGGCGATCGCCCGCAACGACGTCGCGTCGTAGCCCTGCTCGGCGAACTGTGCCCGGGCGGCGTCGACGATCTCGGTCCGGGTGTCCGACCCGCCCGGGCGTCGTCCGGTCCGCGCCATCAGTGCGGGACCGACTGCGCGGGAGCAGCCAGGTGCAACCGGGTGAAGGCCAGCGCGGCGAGGATGTCGGCCTCCCGCTCGCGCCGGCCGCGGGCCCGGCCGGTGCCGATCTCGACCACCACCGCGCCGGAAAAGGAATTCTCCGCCAGCGACTCCAGGACCTCCGCGCACGGCTGGGTCCCCCGGCCGGGCACCAGATGCTCGTCCGTCCGCAGCCCGGTGCCATCCGCGAGGTGCACGTGGGACAGCCGCGCACCCATCTGGGAGAGCAGCCACCGCGGGTCGGTCGCGGACACCGAGGTGTGCGAAGTGTCGAGGGTGAAGTGCTCGTAGTCCTCGTCCAGCGGGCACCAGTCCGGCGCGTACGCCGAGACCTCCCGGTCCCGGACCCGCAGCGGGAACATGTTCTCCACCGCGAACCGGACGCCGGTCTGCTCACTCAGGCGGCCCAGCCCCGCCGGGAACTGCCGGGCGTACGAACGCTGCCACCGGAACGGCGGGTGGACGACCACGGTCTGCGCGCCCAGGGCGGTGGCGGCGGCCGCGGACCGCTCCAGCTTGCGCCACGGCTCGCGACCCCAGACCCGCTGGGAGACCGCCAGGCACGGGGCGTGCACAGCCAGCACCGGCATCGAGAACCGGTCCCGCAGCCGGCGCAGCGCCTCGACGTCCTGGCTGGCCCGGTCGGTCCAGACCATGACCTCCACCCCGTCGTACCCGGCCGTCGCGGCGAGTTCGAACGCAACGGCGACCGACTCGGGGTACGCCGCCGTCGTGGACAGCCCGACCTTGGCCCGCGGCACACGCACCGCGCCACCGCGTGGACGAGCTGCCGGATCGGTCATGACGGGGTCATTGTCCGCCCACGTGGCGCCGTGCCGGGTCCGGGGCGGCTGCGACCTGCGCCACGGTCCGCCGGCGCGAGATCAGCTGCGGGCGAGCACGGCGGCGGCGGGCAGGACGGCAAGAACCGTGCCGACCAGGAGGAGTGCGAAGACCACCGAACCCGGCAGCGGAGGGAGGCCGCGACGGGCCCGGAGCAGCTGCCCCACCCCCACGATCCCGGCCAGCACCCCCGGAGCCGCGACAGCCGCGGCGTAGGGATACAGCTCCCACAGGACGCTGAACCCGTACCAGAGCAGGACTCCGAGGAATGCCACCAGCACGACTTCGACGATGAGCAACGACCATCCCCGGGCCGCGCTGCCTTCCGGCACCGGGGCGCGCGCCGGTTGTCCGTGTCGTCCCCTCGACTGCGGGAGGGGCTGCCCCGGGACGACCAGCGTCTCCCCCTCCGGCTCCGAGCGGGCCTGCTCGGCCGCGTCGATCTCGGCCTCGGCGTTGTCGACCTCGGCCGTGTCAGCCCCG
Source organism: Mycobacteriales bacterium (assembly GCA_038200385.1). Lineage (GTDB taxonomy): Bacteria > Actinomycetota > Actinomycetes > Mycobacteriales > Geodermatophilaceae > JBBPYA01. Next base: position 1,001 of record JBBPYA010000123.1, on the reverse strand, counting down.
GCGGTGTCAACCTCGGCGGTGTCGGCCCTGTCGTTGTCGACCTCGGCGGTGTCGACCTCGGCGGTGTCGGCTCTGTCGTTGTCGACCTCGGCCGTGTCGACCTCGGCGGTGTCGACCTCGGCCGTGTCGGCCCCGGCGTTGCCGGCCTTGACGATGTCGACCCCGACCTGCTCGATTCCGGCAGGCGCGAGTTCAGGTCCGGCAGGCGCGGGTTCAGGCTCAGAAGGGTCTGGCTCGCTCCGGCGACGGCGGCCGCCCCTGCCGGTCGCCTCGATCCCCGCCTCGGCCAGGATGTCGGCCAGCGTCCGCGCCGACGCGGTCCCGAACTCCCCGGCGGCGGCCATCAGACCCCGTCCAGCCAGTCCAGCCGGCGCAAGATGACTCCCTCCCGCAGCGCCCAGGGACAAATCTCGACGCTGGGCAGCGCCAGCGCCTCCAACGCCGCCTCGGCCACGATCGCGCCGGCCAGCAACTGGTGGGACCGGGTTGCGCTGACGCCTTCCAACTCGGCCAGGTCCGGTGCGGAGATCCGGGAGATGAAGCCGATCACCTGGCGCAGGCCAGGCAGGCCGAGGTGCCGGGCCACGCGTGGGCCCTCCTTGGACGGCGCCGCCCCGGTCAGCCGGGCGAGGCTGCGAAACGTCTTGGAGGTGGCGACGGCGCGATCGGGCATCCCGGCCGCGAGCAGCGACTGCGCGGCGTCGGCGAGTTGCTCCCCGACGTAGGTGCGCAGTGCCTGCACCTCCACGCGGGAGGCCGGGTCCCTGGCGACGTGCTCGCGGGTGAGCCGGCCCGCGCCCAGCGGGAGGGACAGCGCCACGTCGGGCACCTCGTCCAGGCCGGAGGCGAGTTCCAGGGAACCGCCGCCGATGTCCAGCACGAGGATCCGCCCCGCGCTCCAGCCGAACCAGCGTCGGACCGCGAGGAAGGTCAGCCTGGCTTCGTCCTGACCGCTGAGCACCTCCAGCTCGACCCCGGTCTTCGCGCGGACCCGGTCGAGG
>JBBPYA010000122.1:0-7277 GCA_038200385.1 Mycobacteriales bacterium | reverse complement strand
TGGCCGGCCAGGACGGCAGTGATGACAAGGCGACGCTTCGACATCCCGCAGCCTGCAGAGCAGCTGCCATGCCGATGACCTGCGACACGCTATGCCGATGTCGCGAGACACCCCATTCCGATGTCCTGAACCAGAACACTGCCGGGGGCACGTCCAAAGGCACGACCGCGGCATCAGAACACCCCCGGCTCGCGGAACATCAGCGCCACCCGGGGGCCGGCAACCGCGCACTTGGGGACGGCGTGCTCCCAGGTGCGCTGGCAGGTCCCGCCCATCACCAGCAGGTCGCCGTGCCCGGGGTTGAGCCGCCGGGTCGGGCCGCCCCCGCGCGGGCGCAGCAAGAACCGGCGCGGAGCGCCGAGGACGGCGATTGCGACGACCGTGGTCGCCACCCGCCGGCCCGACGTGTCGCCGTGCCACGCGACGGAATCCTGGCCGTCCCGGTAGAAGTTCGCGCTGATCGCGTCCAGGCGTAGCCCGTACCGCTCGCTCACCGCCGCAGCCATCGCCGGCACCGGATCCGGCGCGTCCGCCCACTCCCGGGTGGACAGCCGTGGCTCGGTCACCATCCGGTCGTACATCCACCGCTCGTGCCCGGCCCACGGCGCCGCCTCGACCACCCGGTCGAACAGCGACTCCGCCTCGCGCACCCAGCCGGGCACGACCTCCAGCCACGCCCCACGTCCCAGGTCCGAGCGCTCCGCGGCGGCGAAGTCGAGGTCACCGCCGCCCTGCTCGACAACGTCCCACAGCGAACCCTGGACCGCCTGCATGGCTACCACCCTATCGAACTGACGTTCGAACGGCCAGCAGGCCGGGGCTCAGCCGCCGAGGGCAAGCGGCAGCACCCGTGCCCCGGGCAGCTCGGCGAGCGCGGCACCGGGCAGCACCAGCTTGCTGCGTCGCAGCCCGCTGCCGATCACCACGTCGCCGGCTCCGACGACCGCGGCGTCGACCAGGACCGGCCAGTCGGCGGGCAGCCCGATCGGCGTGATGCCGCCGTACTCCATGCCCGACTCCCCCGTCGCTAGGTCCATCGGCGCGAAGGACGCCTTGCGGGCGTCCAACTCCCGGCGTACGACGCCGTTGACGTCGGCGCGATCGGTCGCCAGCACCACGCACGCTGCGAGCCGGGTCTCACCGCCGCGCCGCCCCGCCACGACCACGCAGTTGGCCGAGTCAGCGGGCGCAACGCCGTACCGCTCGCAGAACGCCGCGGTGTCCGCGACCTCCGGGTCGATCTCGGCCACCCGTACGTCACCGCCCCGCGGCCAGGCCGCCAGCGCGGCGGCGACCGGCGCGGCAAGGAGGTCGGGGCGGTCGGCGGCGGCAATGAGAACCAGTGAACCCAGCACGGCTGTCAGTATCGAGGTCGTGTTCTCCCTCCGCCGGCCCGGGGCCGACCAGCTAGCCGCTGCGCTGGAACGGGCCAGAGCCGAGCAGCCGGCGTACGACGGGGTCGGCGGCACCGACGCGAATCCCCCCGCCGGGTACCGGATCCGGCGCTACCAGCGCCATCTCGGGCACGGCCCGGCGACGTTCGACCGGGCGGCAGCCGCGGTGGACAGCTGGGCGGCGCAACGCCACCGCGGCATCCTGCTCGTGCCGGATGACGTGGTCCCCGACGTCGGCGCGACCGTCGTGCAGGCGATCCGGCTGGGTCCGGTCTGGGTGCGCGCCGCCTGCCGGGTGGTCTACCGCGCGGAGTCCGAGGACCGGGCCGGCTTCGCCTACGGCAGCCTGTCCGAGCACCCGGTCCGCGGCGAGGAGGCGTTCCTCGTCGAGCGGGACGCCGCCGGCGTCGTGCGGGCCAGGATCGTCGTGTTCTCCCGGCCCAACCACTGGCTCACCCGGCTGGGCGGCCCGATCACGGCGCTGGTGCAGGCGCGCGCCGCCCGGACCTACCTGGCCGGCATCGCCGAGGCCACCCGCGCGGCGCGCTGAGGTCCGGCCGGGGCCGGACCCCGCTCACTGCGTCAGGTCGTACAGCGTGACGTTGTCGACCCGGATCGCGGTGAAGTTCTCCATCACCCAGGTCCGGATCAGCTGGCTGTCGTTGCTGCCGCTGCTGGACGCGCCAATGGAGCCGCTCGCGAAGTAGTGGATGCGGCCCCGCGCCACCCACTGCTGGAACTGCGCGAGGGTGGGCGAGGGGTCGCTGCCGTTGAACCCGCCCAGCGCCAGCGCCGGATGCCCGGTCGAGAGCTGGTAGCCGGCCGCATTGTTCGCACCGACGGAGGCGACCACCCAGTCGTACGACGACGCGTCGGCGTTCAACAGATCGAGGACGTTCGCGCCGGGCTCGCTGGAGAACAGCAGACCGCCTCCGCCGGTGCTCGGCCTGGGCGCCGGCGGCAAGCTGCCGAACGCGCCCGGTCGCGCCGTTGCGCCGTTCCCGGTCCCGGTCCCGGTCCCGAAGGACGACGGGGGAAACGGGCGCTGGGGGCTCTGCACCGGACCGGGCACCCCTCCGGGGGGCGGAAGGCCCAGGGTGCTCTTGCTGCCGACGGACGGTCCCAGCACCCGACCGAAGAAGTGGAAGGTGTTGGTGGCCGGACCGGCGATGACGATCGATCCCCGGTAGACCGTGCCCGCAGTGACCAGCGAGTACGCCGTCGGTCCGGCCAGGAGCGCGGCCAGGCCCACCAGCGCCACCAGTCCCGCGACGACCCGCGGGACCGCGTGTGACCAGATCAGCACGAGGGCGGCGAGCACGCCGCCCAGGAGCACGACGTAGCGGAGTCCGGGCAGGTAGCCGGTGGCCCGGGTCAGCAGGACGAATCCCCACACCGCCGATCCCGCGATCACGGCTGCCAGCACGAGGCGGGACCACAGCCGGGACCGGGCCCGCCACAACAGCACCGCGCCGATCCCGACCAGGGCGCCGATGGCCGGCGCCAGTGCCACCGTGTAGTACTCGTGGAAGATCCCGCCCATCAGGCTGAACACGATCCACGTCACCACGAGCCAGCCCGCCCACAGCACGACTGCCGCCCGCGCCGGGTCCGTTCTGGGAGCCCGCCCGCGCGCCCAGAGCCCGGCCAGCGCGAGCGCCATCGCGGCCGGCAGCAGCCAGCTGGCCTGGCCACCCATCGCGCCGGCGAACAACCGGCCGAGCCCGGTAGCACCCCACCCGAACGTTCCGCCGACACTGCCGGTCTCCGCGCCGTTCAGCCGGCCGAGCCCGTTGTAGCCCAGCGTCAGTTCCAGCACGCTGTTCGTCTGGGAACCGCCGATGTAGGGGCGGGCCGAGGCGGGCATCAGCTCGACGATCGCCACCCACCAGCCGGCCGCGACCACCATCGCCAGCCCGGCGAGGAGCAGCTGACCGATCCGCTTCAGCAGGCGGGGCGGACCGGCCACGAGGTACGCCGCTGCCAGCCCGGGCACGACGAGCAGGACCTGCAACTGCTTGGCCAGGAAGCCGAACCCGATGAATGCCCCTGCCAGCAGCAGCCAGCGGGTCCGCCCGTCGCCCAACGCCCGTTGCAGCGCCCAGGCCGCCGCCACCATGAGCAGCACGAGCAGGGCGTCCGGGTTGTTGTAGCGGAACATCAGGGTGGCCACCGGCATCAGCGCCAGCACCAGACCGGCCAACAGGCCGGCGACCGGGCCGGCGGCGGCCCGCCGGACGGCGGCGTACAGGACGCCCACCGATGCCACACCGCACAGCGCCTGCGGCAGCAGGATCGCGAACGAGTTCAGCCCGAAAACCCGGACCGACAGCGCCATCAGCCACAGCGAAGCCGGCGGCTTGTCCACGGTGATCGCGTTCGAGGCGTCGAACGAGCCGAAGAAGAACGCCTTCCAACTCACCGAGCCGGCCTGCGCGGCCGCGGAGTAGTAGGAGTTGACGAAGCCCGCGCCGACGACGCCCCACAGGTACAGGACGGCGGTCGCGACGAGCAAGGTCAGCAGCGCGGGCCGGATCCAGAACGGGTCGCGGTCGGGACCGCGAAGGAACCGCCGGACGCGGGAGCGCTCCGGTGGGATGGGCTGAGACGGATCGTCGTACGCCGGACGATCTAGTACGGCGGTCATCGGACGGGCCCCTTCGGGTCGGTGTGCGCAGCGAAGATCCAACCGCGGAAGAGCAGGAAGCGCAGCAGGGTGGCGGCGAGGTTCGCCGCCACCAGGACGACCACCTCGGTAACCCGCTCCGCGCCGGGGCTGAGCAGCTGCAGGACGGTCAGCGCGCCGCTGGTCAGCGCCAGGCCGAGCGCGAAGACCAGCAGACCCTGCACCTGGTGGCGGGCCCGGTGGCGCCGGCCGCGCAACCCGAACGTGAACCGTCGGTTGGCCGCCGTGTTGGCGACTGCGGTGGTCAGCAGGGCGATGCCATTCGCCGCTTGAGCGCCGATCCCGTTGCGCAGCAACAGGAAAAGCAGCAGGTATGCGGCGGTGCTCGCACCGCCGATGAGAGCGAACCGGACGAGTTGACCGAGTAGCGTGCGCCAGCCGGCATCCGCTCGGGCGGCGGCTGCCGGCGGCGTACGCACCGGCAGCGCCAGCCGGTTCGACGCCAGCGCGCGGCCCAGCCGCCAGACGCCGAGCAGGTCCGCCCGTGCGGTGGACACGATGTCCACCCGGCTGTCCGGGTCGTCCACCCAGTCCACAGGTACCTCGTGGATCCGCATGCCGGCCGCCTCGGCCAGCACGAGGAGTTCGGTGTCGAAGAACCAACCCATGTCCTCGACGAGTGGCAGCAGCTGCTCGGCGGCGTCGCGCCGGATCGCCTTGAACCCGCACTGCGCATCGCTGAACCGGGCAGCCAGCGTGCTGCGCAGGATGAGGTTGTAGCAGCGCGAGATCAACTCGCGCTTGGGCCCGCGCACGACCCGGGCCGACGGCGAGAGCCGGGTCCCGATTGCGAGGTCGGAATGCCCGGAGACCAGCGCGGCCACCAGTGGCAGCAGCGCCGCCAGGTCGGTGGACAGGTCGACGTCGAGGTAGCCGAGCACGGGGGCGTCGGAGGTGGACCAGGCGGCCCGCAGCGCCCGGCCGCGGCCCTTCTGGTCCAGATGCAGGACCCGGATTCCGGGCAGCTCGGCGGCCAGCGCGCGGGCGATGTCGACGGTGCCGTCCGTACTGGCGTTGTCGGCCACCGTGATCCGGAACGGGAAGGGGAACGACGTCGTGAGGTAGTCGTGCACCCGGCGTACGCAGGGCTCGAGGTCGACGTGCTCGTTGTGTACCGGGATGACGAGGTCGAACGTCGCCACGTCCACGCCGCCGGCGGAGGCGGCGCGGGGGACGCGATCGGGTCGGCCCGCGGTACCGACGACCGCGGGTCGTCGGCCGTCCGGCGGCGGCACAGCCGGCAGCTGCGGCAGCTCATAGCCCGGTGGACTGATCGTCATGACCCGACGGTGCGGTCCCAACCTGTACGCCGGGACAGAACCGGCTGTGGAGTTCCTGTGCGCGCTGGATCCCCGGGCACGCCCGGTCAGCCGCCGTCGGGAACCAGCCGCAGGGCGAGCGTCGGGCAGGACGCGGCGGCCTTGCGGGCGGCCCGCTGCAACTCCGCCGGCACGGGGCGATCGGACAGCAGGGGGTAGCCCCACTCGTCCAGTGCCACGAGTTCGGGGAGCAGGACGGCGCACACGCCGTCCCCGCGGCACGAGGTCGGGTCCACCCGCAGCCGGCTGGTCACGCCGACCGCCGGCCCCGGACCGCCGCCGGCGGCAGGAGTGGTCGTCGATCCAGAGCCGCCAGGCCCCCGCCGACCGGGAGGAACGGTCGATGGTCGGTGGCGCTGCATCCGCCGCGCAGGTGCAGCGCGATCTCGCGCTCGAATGTCGACAGCACGCTGCCGACCAGGCGCACGCTCCCGTCGGGATGCGCGCATGCCCCGCGGCCCTGCACCAGTCCGCTCCAGCGCCGCAGATCCTTGAGCACGCCCGACCCGGCCGTGCCGTCGGCGAGCGCACGCAGGGCGCCGGCGATCCGGGGCAACCCGTTCAGGCACGGCCCGCACTGGCCGACGGACTCCGCAGCGAGGTACTCGACGAGCCGCGCCGTCTCGGCCACCCCGCACCGGTCGGTGGCGAGTTCGGCGACGACCCCGGCACCGGGTGTGGCGCCGTACTGGCGCAGGTCGCCCGCGGACAGCCGGCGGGTCCGCGCCAGGCCCGAGGGCAGCCAGACCCCGTGGTACCCGCCGATGAGCACCGCCGACGTGCCGACGGCGGGCGGCCCGAGCACGTCCGCCAGCGGCGTGCCGATGGCGTATTCGGCGACGAAGGGTGCCCCCGCGGCCGGCCACACGGTGGCCAGCATCGTGCCCGCTTCCCGGGCGGTTCCCTCCGACCGGAACCAGTCGGCGCCGTACCGCGCGATCAGCGCCAGGTGGGCCAGCGATTCCACGTTGGAGACCAGGGTCGGTCGGCCGCGCAGGCCGCGGAGCGTCACCCGCTCGGACTGGTACGACGGGAGGGCCGGGCCACCGGCCAGCTGGCGCAGGAGCGCGGACTCCTGGCCGCTGACGAATCCGGGCGCGGCGGTCGTGAGCTCTACGGGGAGCAGGTCCACGCCGGCGTGCCCACGGTCGGCGAGGGCGCCGGTCAGCCGGTGGTGGACGTCCGGGTCGGGGCGCACGGACAGGTGCGCCTCGTCGGCCCCGGTTGCGGCCGCCACGAGTTGCAGGCCGTCGAGGACCAGGTGCGGGTTGGCCAGAAGTAGGGCCCGGTCCTTGCCGCTGGCCGGCTCGCCCTCCGCGCCGTTGCCGACGACGATCGGGCGCCCGGGCGCGGCCAGGACGGCGGCGATCTTGCGGCCGAGCGGGAACGCCCCGCCGCCACGGCCGGTGAGGCCGGCATCGGTGACTTCCGCGAGTACCCGCTGCGCGCTGGGCTGCCGACCGTGCCGCCGCACGTGATCGGCCAGGTCCACTGGGGACGGTGGCAGCAGCCGCAGCCCGGAACCGGTCGCGGTGGCCGTGCTCATCGGGTCCGGGCCGGGGTCCTGGTGGCACGACGCCGGCCGTCGTCGTACGCCGTCCCGATCGCGGCCGGAATCTCGGGGCGCTTGGCCCGCGACCAGCGCCAGCCCGCCGCGGCGACCACAGCGGCCGCACAGCCCAGCGTGATCCACCGCAGCAGACCAGTGCCCAGGTCGGTGCCTGCGGTCAGGGCGTGCAACACCGCCAGGGGCAAGGCGGCGTACGCCGACCAGTGCACCACCTTCCACGCCCGGGGATCGAGCCTGGTCCGCAGCAGGCTGGTCGCGATGATCGCGAGGGTCAGATCGAAGGCCACCGTGCCCAGCCCGACGGCCAT
>JBBPYA010000121.1:0-5696 GCA_038200385.1 Mycobacteriales bacterium | reverse complement strand
TTCCAGGACGACCCGTTCCAGGACGACCCGTTCCAGGACGACCCGTTCCAGGACGACCCGTTCCAGGACGACCCGTTCCAGGACGACCCGTTCCAGGACGAGCCGTTCCAGGACGAGCCCTGCCAGCTAGAACCCTCAGCCGCCGAACTGGAACTCACACTCGTCGATACCGGCGAAGCGTTTGCCTGCGCCACTCCCGCAAAGATCAGTCCGGCGCACGCACCGATCAAGACCGAAACCCGACCGAACACTCGCCCCGCTGAGCGTGCAGTGGTCATGTTAGAACTCCATTCTATGAACTTGCCCCGCGCCGTCGATCGCAATGATGCAGTATCTGAGGCCATTACGACATCCCTACGCAGATCACTAAACCTCGGCCGGGGACCCCCTCTTGGGGGGTCTTGCTCACGCTGGGTAACATTCGGGTCCAGCTTGGGGCGTGGCGGCACCCGTTCGCGGCGCCGCCCGCAAGAAGGGGCAGGAAGGTCGCGCCCAGGGTCCCTGGAGTCCCCGTTTCGTGACACTCCGCGTTGGTCAGTGCTTCTGGACACAACGAAAAAATTTGTGTATTGGGCGCGACCACCCGGGCGTGTACTTCGCCGGACACCCGTTCGGTTGAACGTACCACCCCAAACGCGAGCGTCTACTCCGGCTATGAATGGACATGGTCCATTCAGCCCAACAACTGCCCCCGGCCACCACCCTCTCGGTCGGCCGCATGACCGGGGTGCCGAGTCGCATTAGCGGTACTGGCGTAGGCCGGCACGAAACTCGCCCGCCCGATCGCGACATCGGGCGGGCGGCCAGGTACTGCACAGATGGGCCAGTGGCAGGTGTTGGGTTCGAACCAACGTAGGCTGAGCCGACGGTTTTACAGACCGTTCCCTTTGGCCACTCGGGCAACCTGCCTGGTGGAGCCGCGCACCGCTGCGGCACCGGGCCCGAGGATACACACCGGCTGGAGGCCGGTCCGGCGCCTGCGGCCGGAGGTCGGGAGCGCCGCGGCGCGAACGCCGGCCCGGCTGCGGGCGGAGCGCCGTACGGCAGAGAGGACGACACGATGGCAGACCCCTCGTTCGACGTGGTGAGCAAGGTCGACCGGCAGGAAGTGGACAACGCCGTCAACCAGGCGGCCAAAGAGGTGAGCCAGCGGTTCGACTTCCGAGGCACGAATGCCTCGATCGGGTGGGCCGGCGAGACCGCGGTTACTGTCCAGGCCGACACCGAGGAGCGCGTGCGCGCCGCCCTGGATGTCTTCAAGGACAAGTTGGTCCGCCGCGGGATCTCGTTGAAGTCCTTGGAAGCGGACGATCCGCAGGCCTCCGGGCGCACGTACAAGCTCACGGCGACGGTTGTGCAGGGCATCTCCAGCGACAAGGCCAAGCAGATTGCCAAGCGGGTACGCGACGAGGGGCCGCGTGGCGTGCAGGCCCAGATCCAGGGCGATCAGTTGCGGGTCACCGCGAAGAAGAAGGATGACCTGCAAGCGGTCATCGCCCTGCTGAAGGCAGCCGACTTCGACATCGCGCTGCAGTTCACGAACTACCGCTGAGGAGCGTCGGCCGTTGAAGGGGATCATCCTGGCGGGCGGGAGCGGGACCCGGCTGCATCCACTCACCAAGGCCGTTTCCAAGCAGCTACTCCCGGTATACGACAAGCCGCTGGTCTACTATCCGCTGTCGGTGCTCATGCTGACCGGCATCCGCGAGATCCTGCTGATCTCGACCCCCGAGGATCTCCCGCTGTTCAGGCGCCTGCTCGGTGACGGTGCCGAACTTGGATTGCGGCTCAGTTACGCAGTGCAGCCGGAGCCGAACGGGCTGGCCGAGGCGTTCCTCATCGGGCGGAAGCACATCGGCGGCGACCAGGTGGCACTCGTCCTCGGGGACAACATCTTCTACGGCCACGGCCTGTCCGAGCTGCTCCAGCGCGAGGCCGCGGCGTTGGCAGGGGCCACGCTGTTCGGGTACCAGGTCAGCGACCCCGAGCGGTACGGCGTCGGCGAGGTCGACGGATCCGGCTCCCTCGTCTCCATCGAGGAGAAGCCCGCCACTCCGCGTTCCAACCGGGCCATCACCGGGCTGTACTTCTACGACAACGAGGTGGCCGACATCGCCGCCGGTCTGCGGCCCTCGGCCCGCAACGAGCTGGAGATCACCGACGTCAACCTGGAGTACCTCCGGCGCGGTACGGCGCGACTGGTCGACCTGGGGCGAGGTACGGCGTGGCTGGACACCGGAACCCACGACAGCCTGTTGCAGGCCGGCCAGTTCGTCCAGGTGCTGGAGTCCCGACAGGGTGTGCGGATCGCCTGCCTGGAGGAGATCGCCATGCGGATGGGACTCATCACCCCGGACCAGGCGCATGCCCTCGGCGCCGCTTTGGCCAAATCCGGCTACGGGCAGTACGTCATGCAGGTCGCCGAGCAGGCCGCGGCCGGCTGAGCGGGCCGCTACATCCGGGTGGCCATCTCCTCCAGCCGGCGGATCCGCTCGGCCATCGGCGGGTGGGTGGCGAACATCGACGCGAGGCCCGCGCCACGGAACGGGTTGGCGATCATGAGATGGCTGGTGCTGACCAGCCGGTCGTCCTGCCGCAGCGGCAGTGCCCGGGTGCCGGCATCGAGTTTGGCCAGGGCGGAGGCCAGCGCCAGGGGGTCACCGGACAGCTCGGCCCCGGACTGGTCGGCCTGGTACTCCCGGGAGCGGCTGACCGCCAACTGCACCAGACCGGCCGCCAGCGGGCCCAGCAGCGCGAGCAGCAGTGCCGCCAGCGGGTTGCCGCCCCGCTGGCCGTTGCGGCCGTAGGCAGCGCCGAACATGGCGAAGTGGGCGAGGTAGGTGATCACTGAGGCCATCGCCCCGGCCACCGAGGAGATCAGGATGTCCCGGTTGTAGACGTGACTGAGCTCGTGGGCCAGCACGCCGCGCAGTTCGCGGGGGGTGAGCATCGACAAGATGCCCTCAGTGCAGCACACCGCAGCGTTGCGGGGGTTGCGTCCGGTCGCGAACGCGTTCGGCTGGTTGGTCGGGCTCAGGTACAGCCGGGGCATCGGCTGGCGGGCCTCGGTGGCCAACTGCCGCACCATGGCGTACAGCTGCGGAGCCTGCGTCTCGGTGACCGGCACCGCCCGCATCGAGCGCAGCGCGATCCGGTCGGAGAACCAGTACGCCGAGCCGTTGAACGCCAGCGCCAGGACCACGGCGATCACCAGTCCGGACCGCCCGCCGATCCAGCCGCCGGTCACGACGATCAACGCCGACATCACGGCGAGCAGCACGGCCGTCTTGAGACCGTTGACGTGACGCACCCGTACTCCTGCTCAGCCGATCGGACACCACAGGGCAAACGTGACCGGGGGTGCCGTCGTTCCCGGTGGCCCCGACCTCAGCGCACCGGGTCCTCGTCCGGCGGCAGGACGACGGCACCCATCCACTCCCCGAGCCGGTCCCGCTCGTGGGTCAGGTCCCCGACATCGCGGGCGCTGTACCCGTGCTCGGGAGCCCAGTAGAGGGCGTCGAAGGGGCACACCTCGATGCAGATCCCGCAGTACATGCACAGCGCGAAGTCGATCGCGAACCGGTCCAGGACGTAGTGGCTGCGGGGACGGCCACCCTCCCGCTCGGCCGGCTCGACCTCGGTGTGGGAGTCGATGTGGATGCACCAGTCAGGGCACTCCCGCGCGCAGATCATGCACGACGTGCAGTTGTCGGCGAGCAGTGCGATCACCCCCCGGCTGCGGGCGGGCACCGCCGGGGGCACCTCCGGCGCGCTCACCTGCCGGTCCCTGGCGCCGACGTCGGTCCCCACTCCCCGGCGTCGGGCACCCCCGGGGGCCGGGGGGGACGCCGGCCCTGGCGCGCCGTGCCGCCCCCGGGCTCGGCGGTCCCGGGCCACGGCATGGCGACCCGACTGGCCAGCACGAAGTCCTTGCGCAGCGGATGCCCGTCGAAGTCCTCTCCCAGCAGTAGCGGTGTGGGCTGCGGGTGACCCTCGAACACGACGCCGTACATCTCGGCGGTCTCCCGCTCGTGCCAGGCCGCCCCGGCGAACAGGCCGACCGCGGAACTCAGGACCGGAGCCGAGCGCGGCACCCGGGTGCGCAGGAGCAGGTGTCGGCAACTCGACAACTCGGCCAGGTGGATGACGACGGCGAAGCCCTCCGGCGCCTCGTCCACGCCGCCGAGCCAGTCGAAGTAGCCCAGCCTGTGCTGGTCGCGGGCGGCCTGCAGCGCGGTCAGCCACCGCTGGGCGGACACCTCGACACAGTCCAACCCGAACGCCGCGGACGCGGTGCCACCCGCCTGCCGGGCCAGCGCGTCAGCCACCGCCGCGGTCGCGCTCACCGGGGGGACTCCGGTGGCCCGGGCACCGGCGGTGCCGTCAGGCCCGCGACGTCCCGGGCGATAGCCGGTGCGGTGTCGGCGTCGAGAAGGGTCTGGAGTCCGGCGATGCCCTCCCACAGCGACTCCGGCCGGGGTGGGCAGCCGGGTACGTAGACGTCGACGGGGAGCAGCTGATCGACCCCCTTCGTCACCGCGTACGAGTCCCAGTACGGGCCGCCGGTGTTCGCGCAGGCACCGAAGGACAGCACGTACCGCGGCTGCGGAAGCCGGTCGTACAGCCGGCGGATGGACGGCGCCATCCGGTCGGTCACCGTGCCGGAGACCACCAGCAGGTTCACCGGGGCTCCCGCACCCGGGCCCGGCGCGGCGGCGAGCCGCCCCAGGTCGTGGCGCCGCATCGAGGCCGCGACGAACTCCACCGCACAGCAGGCCAGACCGACGTTGCGGACCCACAATGAGTAGCGGCGACCCCAGTCCAAGGAGAAGGCCGGTGGCGGACAGGCCGAGCCCGACGTTGCTGCCGTGACACCAGTCACGGGCGTGCCGTCGGCCCAGCGCCGCGCCTGGTCGTAGGCTGGACTCGTCATCTGAAGGAGTGTGTCACCAGCGCATGGCCAAGCAGGTCCAGCAGCTCGACCGGGTCGTCATCCGCTTCGCTGGAGACTCCGGGGACGGCATGCAGCTTGCCGGGGACCAGTTCACCAGCGAGACCGCGATCTTCGGCAACGACCTGTCGACGTTGCCGAACTTCCCCGCCGAGATCCGGGCACCAGCCGGGACCCTGCCCGGGGTGTCCTCCTTCCAGCTGCACTTCGCCGATCACGAGATCACGACTCCCGGCGACGCTCCCGACGTACTCGTCGCGATGAACCCGGCTGCGCTCAAGGCCAACCTGAGCGATCTGCCGGCGGGACGCGACATCATTGCCAACACCGACGAGTTCGGCGACCGCAACCTCGCCAAGGTCGGCTACGCCTCGAACCCGCTCGACGGTGACGAGTTGTCCTCCTGGCGGCTGCACAAGGTGCCGCTGACATCGATGACCGTCGAGGCACTCAAGGACACCGGGCTGGGCAAGAAGGATGCGGCCCGGGCGAAGAACATGTTCGCCCTCGGGCTGCTCTCGTGGATGTACCACCGCCCGACGGACGCGACGCTGCGCTACCTGGACACGAAGTTCGCCCGGCAGCCGCAACTGGCGGCGGCGAATATCGCGGCGTTCCGCGCCGGCTGGAACTACGGCGAGACCACCGAGTCGTTCGCCGTCTCCTACGAGGTGCGACCGGCGCGGATGCGACCGGGCACCTACCGCAACCTCTCCGGGAACCTTGCCCTGGCCTACGGGCTGAT
>JBBPYA010000120.1:0-50339 GCA_038200385.1 Mycobacteriales bacterium | reverse complement strand
GACCGCACCCACCTGCAGAGACTCCTCGACGACTACCTGATGGCCTCCACCGTCACGCTGTGACGCTGCGCCCAGGACAGGACCTGGCCCCAACCGACGTGCAGCGCACCCTCATTGCACGCACAAGGGACAACTCATGAGGCAGCGAGCCCATGACGCGGCGTTAGCCCAGGGCTCGGTCCTACGGTCTGCTGCATGACCGACATCACGGGGTAGACACACGTGACGCTGTCGGTGCGCCGGCATGACCTCAGCGTCCAGCGGTACTCAGGCGTCCTCGGGGGTGTCATGCCCGTGCCAACGAGACGACCGACCGTGTCAACGGACCCTCTGCCAGCACCCACAGAGCAGAGGACCCAGGAAAGCCGGCAGACCGGCAGACCCAACACGCCCGCAAACGATCAGCCCCGTCAAACGACACACCCGCGACGTTCAGCCCCTCACACCACAGCTCCGCGGTGGATCCGGGCTTATGGGCACGGCCGTGCCCATCGCGGAGGAGGTCCATGAGCTGCTCGACTTCGTCCTGGAGCGGCTGCTGTGCGATGCAGGCGGCGGGCGTCAGCCAGACCCGTGCCCGCCGCGAGCCCGACGATCTCGGACTTTCCCGCCCGTTCAGCGATGATCCCGGGAGGTGACCCGGCCAGAGCCGGCGAGTTCCCGAGATCATCCCGCGGAAACTGGCAATTGTGCGAGATCACGTAACCCGGTGCGGTCGGGACAGCGGCGTGCGCCCAGAGTCCACCCGCTTGCTGCACCCCGCCATACGCGGAACGTCGTATGGCTCCGCACCGACGTCGGGGACCACCGTGACCTCGTGCAGCAGCGCTCTCCCTAGAAGTTGGAGGTCCCCATGCCAATGACCATCGATCCCGGCGACGCCCACGCGGGCCTTGCCGGCCTCGCTCCTGACCAGCGCGCCTCCCGTCACCGGCAGCGGACCGGTGGAGCCCGGCAGCCTCGGCGGCACTCGCCCAGACCTCTCGTGCGCTCGGCCACCGGGGCTGGTCTCGCGGTGATGCTGGGAGCCGCGCTCCTGGTGGCGACAACCGGAGCTTCCAGTGCGTCCGTCGACGAGACACCGAACGCCGTACTGGCGTGGAACGCCAACGCTGGGGACGCGGCGATTGCGGCGTGCATCGCTCCGCTGGACAACCCGCTGCACGAGTCGCACCTGTACGCGATGGCGCAGATCGCGGTCCACGACGCCTTGAACGCGATCGACCTGCGGTCGCGGCCGTACGCGTTCGTCGGCCGTGCGCTGCCAGGCGCCTCGCCAGAGGCAGCCGTCGCGGCGGCCGCGCGAGGCGTGCTTGTTCCAGTACTCGAGCAGCTCACCGAACCTTTCGGTCCGGAGTGCATCGACGCCGGCGTGGCCGTCGTCGAGGCCGACTACACCGCCGCGATCGGGGCTATCCCGGCCGGGCGCGCCAGGTCGCGGGGGATCCGTGTCGGCGAGAACGCCGCCGCGGCCATTCTCGCGCTGCGCGTGGACGACGGGTCGGACACCCCGCTGCTGGATTTCGACTACCCGCAGGGAACCGAGCCGGGTGAGTACCGCTTCACACCAGGGCAGACGTTCGCGTTCGCTCCCGGCTGGGGCGAGGTGACGCCGTTCGTTCTGAACGACAGCTCGCAGGGCCGGCCGGGACCGCCCTACCCGGTCGACAGCAGGAGGTACACGGCGGACTTCGTCGAGGTGAAGAACCTCGGAGGCGATGACCTGACCACGCCCAGTGCGCGGACGGAGGAGCAGACGGAGATCGCCTGCTTCTGGCTGGTGAGCTCACCGTTGCGGTGGAACCAGATCGCCCGTACGGTCGCGGGCTCCGAGCACCTCGACCTGTGGGACAGCGCGCGGCTGCTGGGGCTGCTCAACATGGCTCTCGCCGACGGGTACATCGGGTCCTTCGACACCAAGTACGACGACAACTTCTGGCGTCCTGTGACTGCCATCCAGACCGCCTGGACCGATGGTAACCCCCTGACGGTGGCCGACCCGACCTGGACTCCCCTGGTGCCGACTCCACCGATCCCGGACTACGATTCCGCGCACGCCGCCGAAGGTGGTGCGGGCGCGACTGTCCTGGCGGGATTCTTCGGCACCAACAACATTCCATTCGCGG
The DNA here is from genome assembly GCA_038200385.1 of Mycobacteriales bacterium. Taxonomy (GTDB): domain Bacteria; phylum Actinomycetota; class Actinomycetes; order Mycobacteriales; family Geodermatophilaceae; genus JBBPYA01. The sequence goes on along the minus strand of JBBPYA010000120.1, from coordinate 48,213 downwards.
CGGACAGCATCGCGCTGCCCGAAGGGGTCTGCAACGACCCGGAGCCGGTGGTCCGGCACTTCACCAGCTTCTCCCAGGCCGCAGCCGAGAACGCCGTCTCCCGCATCTACATCGGCTTCCACTTCCGCCACGCCGTGGAGGCTGGTACGAACCACGGGCGGAAGATCGGCACCGTCGCGGTGCTTCGCTACATGCAACCGCTGCCCACCCGCTGAGGACGCACCGTCCGTGCCGGCACCCCACACCGTGGTGGGTTGTCGGCGCGGCGGCGAACGCTGCAATGCGGCTGGTGCAGTCAATCACGGCTGTGCGTCAGCTGTGCTGAAGGGCAGGCACGTCGATCGCCGGGCCGGGGCTGCGCGCGGACAGTTCCGGGCCCACCCGCGCGAGGGCGGCGACACGGCTGCTGACCCCGAGCCGAGCGAAGGTGTTCTCAAGGTGCTTGCGGACGGTCCCCTCGGCGACGTGCAGACGGCGTGCGATCTGGTAGTTGCTGTGCCCGGCGGCCACGTACTGCAGGATCTCCCGCTGCCTGCTCGTCAGCGGCGGCGGACAGTCGCGGGATCGCTTCGCCACCTCGTAGGCCGCATGCAGGTGCGGTCGCAGCAGAGTGAGAACTGCCCGGTCGCGTTCGGTGAAGTCCGAACCCGCTTCCCGGAAGAAGAGCACCCGCATGAGACGGGTAGGAGCCGGACCTTCCGGCAGGCACAGCATCATCACGTGATCACATTGGCTTCCGCCCGCCGCGCGGACGACGTACATGCCGTGGCTGTGCCACCGCCGCAAGCTGTAGAAGTCGCTGGTCTTGATGACCGACGAGATGTCTCCGGTCCGGTCCGGGTATGTGCACTGCAGCTGGTCGTAGTAGTGGTGCCAGAAGAGGTCGCCTTCCGGCGCGACATGGTCGTCCATGTCGCCGTACTCAGGATGAGCGAATGACGACCGCAGCACGCTGTCCTGGCCGCTCAGCGACAGGTCGTCGCAGCGGACGAGATCAACCAGGTCCTGGCACAGCTCCGCCGGCAACACCTCGTCGGCTTCGACGTCGTCGTACCGGCGAGTGAGCCGCAGCATGGCCCGTAGGTCCCTGTCGCTGAGGAACATCCCGGGCATTATAGCCCAGGGATGTGGGATGGAGTCGTTCTCCCGCCCGGCTTGACTCTTCTTAGCCCCGGCGCGAACCGCTGCCCTGGATCCGATCCGTCGGTGGGGCGGGAGACGACCTGGCACCCCGCTGGTGAGAGTGACCTCGTAGGGGTTGCGTCAGGCACCCGTCCCTGGACTGTCCGACCACCGCCGCGCCGCGCCGTGCCCGCCCTGCCAGTGCGAGCCAGAGGACGGACATGACCACGATCGCAGAAGCACGCCCACTCGTTACCGGCGGCGTCGACACCCACCTTGATGTGCACGTCGCCGCGGTCGTTCACGGCAGCGGTATCTTCGTTGTCAGTTCTGTCCAGAGGTCGACATCAACGTCGCCAAACGGACCGTAGCCGACGTCGTTTGCGTGCCAGTGGTCACCCGTCCGCGACCGCGGGCACGCTGACGCAACGAGCGAGCGCAGCCTGGGGCGATGCCCCGGAGGGGCGGGGACGATGGCCAGCATCAGCAAGCGGTCCAATGGATCGTGGCGGGCGCGCTACTGAGCAGCGCCCGGCGGCACGCAGGTGACGCGGTGCTTCACGAAGAAGGTCGACGCGCAACGGTGGCTCGATGAGACGACGGCGAGCATCGTCACCGGCGTCTACGTCGACCCAAAGACGGCCAAGACGACCGTCGCCGAGTGGTGCGCAACCTGGTTGACGGGGTACGCGACGAAACGTCCTTGCACGGTGCATCAAGCGCGTGTGCACCTCGCGCAGATCACTACGGCGTTCGGCGCAATGCCGTTGTCCGCGCTGCGACCCTCTGCGGTGCGGTTGTGGACGGCCAAGCTGAAGGCCGACGGGTTCGCCGACAGCTACGTCTACGCGCTCCACTCCCGGTTGTCCCAGGTGATGAGCGACGCGGTGCACGACGGCATCCTCGCTCGCAACCGTGCTCGCGGCGGACCTCCCCGCGGGCGGGCGTCCAGCGACCGTACGTAGCCACCACGGCTCAGGTGTGGTCACTGCACGACGCCGTTACCGAGCACCTGCGCCCCGCGATCCTGCTGAGCGCCTTCGTCGGCCTGCGAACCGCCGAGGTGGTCGGCCTGCGAGTCAGCGACGTCGACTTCATGCAAGCAGCTGTCGGCGGCGGTGAGGCGGTGGGGTGGCAACCACCTCGTCACCGACGGCACCGGCCGGCAGACGTCGACCTGGACGATCGAGCGGGCGATCCGGGCGGCCCGGCCGAGGGTCGCCGGGCTGCCCGGGAAGTTCCGCTTCCACGATCTGCGGCACTACTACCTCGCGTCGCTGCTGGTCGGTAGCGGCCTGGACGTCGAAGTAGTGCAACACCGGCTCAGGCACGGCAGCGCGAAGACGACGCTGGACGTCCACGGGCACCTCTGGCCTGACAGCGACGAGTCCGCCAGAGCCACCGGTGGCGCTGTGCTGGCTGATCGGGCTGAGGAATGCTGAGTAACGCACAGGGGTCCTGACCGAATAACCGCAGCTCAAAGGCCAGTTATGGCTACATGTCGAAGTACATCGCGTATTCGTGCGGGTGCGGGCGCAGCCGGATCGGGTCGATCTCGTTGGCCCGCTTGTAGTCGATCCAGGTTTCGATCAGGTCGGAGGTGAACACCCCGCCGTCGAGCAGGTACTCGTGGTCGGCCTCGAGGTTGTCGATGACCTCCGCGAGGGTGCCGGGCACCTGGGGTACGCCGGCCGCCTCGTCCGGCGGCAGCTCGTACAGGTCCTTGTCGATCGGGGCGGCGGGCTCGATCTTGTTCCGGATCCCGTCCAACCCGGCCATCATCATGGCCGAGAACGCGAGGTAGGGGTTGCACGACGGGTCGGGCACGCGGAACTCGATCCGCTTGGCCTTGGGGCTGTTGCCGGTGATCGGGATCCGGCAGCAGGCCGACCGGTTGCGCTGGGAGTACACCAGGTTGACCGGCGCCTCGTAGCCGGGCACCAGGCGGTGGTAGGAGTTCGTGGTCGGGTTGGTGAACGCCAGCAGCGACGGCGCGTGCGTGAGCAGGCCACCGATGTAGTAGCGCGCGGTGTCGGACAGTCCGGCGTACCCCGTCTCGGCGTGGAACAGCGGCTCGCCCTCCAGCCACAGCGACTGGTGGCAGTGCATCCCGGAGCCGTTGTCGCCGAAGAGCGGCTTGGGCATGAACGTCACGGTCTTGCCGGCGGCCCACGCGGTGTTCTTGATGACGTACTTGAACAGCATCAGCTTGTCCGCGGCGTGCAGCAGAGTGTCGAACTTGTAGTTGATTTCGGCCTGGCCGGCCGTGCCCACCTCGTGGTGGGCCCGCTCGACCTCGATGCCGACCCCGGTCAGGGCGGTGCTCATCGCGTTGCGCAGGTCGGCGTAGTGGTCGTACGGCGAGACCGGGAAGTACCCGCCCTTCTGCCGGACCTTGTAGCCGAGGTTGCCGCCGGGCTCGTCCTTGCCGGAGTTCCAGGAGCCGGCCACCGAGTCGACGTAGTAGTAGCCGGAGTTGATCGTGGTGTCGAAGCGGACCGAGTCGAAGATGTAGAACTCCGCCTCGGGGCCGAAGTACGCTGCGTCGGCGATCCCGCTGCTCGCGAGGTACGTCTCGGCCTTTTTCGCCACGTTGCGCGGGTCGCGGCTGTACGCCTCGCGGGTGAACGGGTCGTGGATGAAGAAGTTGATGTTCAGCGTCTTCTCGATCCGGAACGGGTCGAGTACGGCGCTGCTGTAGTCCGGCAGCAGCAGCATGTCCGACTCGTGGATGGCCTGGAAGCCGCGGATCGAGGAGCCGTCGAAGGCCAGCCCCTCCTCGAACAGGTCGTCGATCGCGCCGGCGGCCGGGATCGTGAAGTGCTGCATCACTCCGGGCAGGTCGCAGAACCGGACGTCGATGTAGCGGACGTCGTGCTCCTTGACGTATTCGATGACCTCGTCGGGACTGGCGAACATGGATCCTCCGGATGCGCGGGTGCGGATGCCCGGACGCTAGGTCCGGTGCGTTGCCCGGCGGTCACCGGGTTGTTTCCGGCGCGTTACGGACGGCCCCGGCTAGCGGCGGCGCAGGGTCCGCTGGCTGACGCTCATCGTGGCGCCCTTGGGCGCCGGGCCCTGCGGGATCGGCATCTTCATCCCGCCCAGCGCGGACAGCCGGCGTTCGAGGGTGTTTACCTGCCCGGCGGTGATGTTGCGCGGCAGCTTCATGACATGCGCGCTGAGCTTGGTCAGCGGCACCTGACCGGACTCCTCACCGACCAGGATGTCGTAGATCGGGACGGTGCCGACCACCCGGGCGACCTTCTTCTTCTCCTGCGCCAGCAGGCTCTTGACCCGGTGCGGTGCCCCCTCGGCGACGAGCATGACCCCCGGCCGACCGAGGACCCGGTGGACGGCGTCGAGCTGGGAGTTGCCGGCGACGCCGGTGCTGACCCGCCAGTCCCCACGCATCCCTTGCAGCACCCAGGCGGCCGCGCCCGGTTGGCCCTCCACCTGGTCGAACGCCGTGCGCTGGGCCCGCCGACTGAACACGACGAGCCCGGCCAGGACCGCTGCGGCCAGCGCCAGCGGCAGGAAGATCCAGGGGTTCCAGAACAGGATCGCTGGGACCTCGATCACCGTGAACACGACGACCGCGGTGATCAGGATGACCCAGGGCAGCTTCGGGTCGTGCTGCTTGGAGATCTTGTAGGCCTGCCGGATCTGCTTGATCCGGGCGCCCCGCGGCGGCTTGTTGGCCCTTTTGGCCGCGCGGCGTTCCTTACGGGTGAGGGGGGTCGCCTTCTTCGTCGACGACTTGCCTGACGATGCGGCCATGCGTGCAGTTTACGGGTCGCCGCCGGTGGTCAGCGTCGGCTGGTGGCGACCTCGTCCGGGGCGGGGGTGCGGGAGGCGATCGCCTGCTGGTGCAGCCGGCCGGCGCGGTACGACGAGCGCACCAGCGGCCCGCTCATCACGCCGGCGAACCCGACCTGCTCGCCCTGGCGCTGCAGGTCGACGAACTCCTCGGGCTTGACCCAGCGGTCCACCGGGTGGTGCCGCGGCGACGGGCGAAGGTACTGGGTGATCGTCAGCAACTCGCAGCCGGCGTCGTACAGATCCTGCATCGCCGGAACTATCTCCTCGGGCAACTCGCCCAGGCCCAGGATCAGATTGGACTTGGTCACCAGGCCGGCCGCGCGGGCCCGGCGGAGCACCTCGAGCGAGCGCTCGTACCGGAAGCCGGGTCGGATCCGTTTGAAGATGCGCGGCACCGTCTCCACGTTGTGCGCCAGCACCTCGGGGGCGGAGTCGAACACCTCGGCCAGCTGTCCGGGGTCGGCGTTGAAGTCCGGGATCAGCAGTTCCACGCCGCAGCCGGGAAGCTGCCGGTGGATCTCCCGCACGGTCTCGGCGTACAACCAGGCCCCGCCGTCGGGCAGGTCGTCGCGGGCTACTCCGGTCACGGTGGCGTAGCGCAGACCCATCGTCGCGATCGACTCCGCGACCCGGCGCGGCTCGTCGCGGTCGAGATCAGCCGGCTTGCCGGTGTCGATCTGGCAGAAGTCGCAGCGCCGGGTGCACTGGTCGCCGCCGATGAGGAAGGTCGCCTCGCGGTCCTCCCAGCACTCGTAGATGTTGGGGCAGCCGGCTTCCTCGCACACCGTGTGCAGCCCCTCGCGCTGCACAAGCGCCTTGAGCGCGGTGAACTCCGGTCCGGTGCGCAGCCGGGTCTTGATCCACGGCGGCTTGCGCTCGATCGGGGTCCGGGAGTTGCGAACCTCCAGCCGCAGCATCTTGCGGCCCGCTGGCTGGACGTCCGAGGCCGGCAGAGAACTCACCTGCGCCAGCCTACGCGCGGGCCGGAGGTGCTACCGGTCGCCTGCCGGGGCGTCGGGGTCCGACACCGTTGGGTCGGTGCCGGGCGCACCGTCGGGCGTCCCGAACTCGGCGGTCTCCTCCTCCAGGGGCGCATCGAGCACCGCCTCGTCCGACCCGGACACGCCCTCCGGCGGTAGTGCGGGGGTCGCCAGCGGATGGGTGTGTGAGTCAGCGGGCGGCGAGGTCGGCGGGGCGGGGGACGGAGCGGGCGGCGGCACGCTGATCGGCGGGGGCGGCGGACTGGCCGGCGGCGGCGCTGTGGCCTCCGACCATGGATCCTTGCGGCGTTGTACGGCGACGGCCACCGCAGCACCGAGGCCCAGGGCGGCGAGCAGCCACGGCCACCGCCGCGGCTTGGTGTCCTTGCCGACCTCGGATACCGCCGAGTCCGCGCGGTTGCGGAAGACGGTCCCGGCCTGGGCGGCCAGTGCCAGCGCGTGTGAGCCGCTCTTGCCGGCCTCCTTGCGGGCCATCCACAGCTGCTTGCCCGCCTGGGAGCCGGCCCTGCCGACCTCCTTGCGCGCGCTGTCCCGCTGCTTGTCCAGTTGCTTGCCGGCCTGTGAGCCGGTCCTGCCGACCTCCTTGCGCGCCGAGTCCAGCCGCTTGCCGGCCTGCTTGCGGGTCTGGTCGGCCTGCTTCTGGGCCTTGCGGGTCGCGCGGCGACCGAGCGTGCGGGCGTCCTTGCCGGTCTGCTCGGCGCGCTCGCGGGTTGCCTCCGCGGCGTCGCGGGCCTGCTCGCGGAGATCGGCAGCGGCCTGCGCGGCATTTTCCCTGGCCGTCTGGGCGGCTTGCCCGGCCTGCTCCCTGGCCGCGTGGGCAGCCCCGCGGCTGCGCGCCGCCACCGTGGCCGCGGCCGAACCTGCGCCGGCCACCGCCCTGTCCAACTGCGGCACCACCGCATCCCGGGCCGCGTCCAGGCGCGGTGCCGCGGCCTCGCGGGCGGCCTCGAAACGGGTGACGAGGACCTCGCGGGCCGCGTCGAGCTGCGGGACGAGGGCGTCGCGGGCGGCTTCGACGCGGGGGGCCAGCGCCTCGCGGGCTGCCTCGACCCGCGGCCCGATCGCCTCGGCGGCGCCGGCGACCGCTTCACCGGCAGCGGCGCGGACGTGCTCCAGTCCCTCGTTGAGCTCCTCGCCGATGACCTGGCTGCGGGTCTTGCTCCTGATGCCGAACACGCCGTCGCCTCTCCTCCGCCTGGGTGTTGTCCCATCCTGCCCTGTCGCCGGACCGGGCACCACGCAGGCGCCACGCAGGGCGCCACGCAGGGCGCCGCGGTGTCGGGCTTCGACCGACGTCATACCGCAATCGGGCTTGGCATCCCGGCTATAGTCCATGGCATGTCGCAGCGTCGGCTCCTGCTTTGTGGGCCGTGCCGGTAACGCCACCTTCCGGTACGGCGACCCCTCGTGGCCCGAGGGGTCTTTTCATGTCCGGATCGCTACTGGGAGCACCGTGATGACCGAGCCGAGCGACACCCCGCCGTACCGCTACACCGCCGAGACGGCCCGCCGGATCGAGCTGGCGTGGCAGGACCGCTGGGCCGCAGAGGGAACGTTCCACACCCCCAACCCGACCGGCGCGCTGTCCGCGGGCTTCGACGAGGTGGTCGGGCGACCCAAGCTGTACATCAACGACATGTTCCCCTACCCCTCCGGCGCCGGGCTGCACGTCGGGCATCCGCTGGGCTTCATCGGGACCGACGTGTTCGCCCGCTTCCAGCGGATGAACGGCCACCATGTGTTGCACGCCATGGGCTTCGACGCCTTCGGGCTGCCCGCTGAGCAGTACGCCGTCGAGACCGGACAGCATCCGAGGCTGACCACAGCTGCCAACATCGACAACTACCGGCGGCAGCTGCGGCGGCTGGGGCTGGGCCACGACCCGCGGCGGTCGGTGGCCACCGCCGACGTCGGCTACTACCGCTGGACGCAGTGGATCTTCCTGCAGATCTTCAATTCCTGGTTCGACATCGCGGCGCAACGCGGCCGGCCGATCGCGGAGCTGATCGCCGAGCTGGACGCCGGCAGCCGCGAGCCAGGCCCGGGGACCGATCCGTTCGGGCTGCCGTGGGCCGAGCTGTCAGCGTCGCAGCGCCGTGAGGTGGTCAACAACCACCGGCTGGCGTACCTGAGCAAGGCCACCGTCAACTGGTGTCCGGGGCTGGGCACGGTGCTGGCCAACGAGGAGGTCACCGCCGACGGGCGGAGCGATCGCGGCAACTTCCCGGTGTACCGGCGCCCGATGAAGCAGTGGATGATGCGGATCACCGCGTTCGCCGACCGGCTGCTGGCCGACCTGGACCGGCTGGACTGGTCGGACTCGATCAAACTGATGCAGCGCAACTGGATCGGCCGTTCCACCGGCGCAACGATCACGTTCGGCACCGAGGCCGGTCCCGGCATCGAGGTGTTCACCACCCGACCGGACACCCTGTTCGGCGCGACGTACATGGTGCTGGCCCCCGAACATCCGCTGATTGCGGCACTGACCCCGCCCCAGTGGCCGGCCGGGGTTCCCGAGTCCTGGACGGCGGGGGCGGCGTCGCCCACCGAGGCGATCACGGCGTACCAGCGGGCGGCCGCGCAGCGCAGCGAGCTGGAACGCCAGGTGGAGGCCAAGACCAAGACCGGCGTGTTCGCCGGCAGTTTCGCGGTCAATCCCGCGACCGGGACCCGGATCCCGGTCTTCATCGCCGACTACGTCCTGATGGGTTACGGGACGGGCGCCATCATGGCGGTGCCGGGCCAGGACCAGCGCGACTGGGATTTCGCGGTCGCCTTCGACCTGCCGATCGTGCGTACCGTGCAGCCCTCGGCCGGTTTCGACGGGGCGGCGTACACCGGCGAGGGTCCGGCGATCAACTCTGCCAACGCCACCCTGGACCTGAACGGGATGGGCGTGGCGGCGGCCAAGGCGGCGATGATCGGCTGGCTGGCCGGCGTCGGCGCCGGGGTGCCGTCGATCACGTACAAGCTGCGGGACTGGCTGTTCAGCCGGCAGCGGTACTGGGGCGAGCCGTTCCCGATCGTGTACGGCGACGACGGGTTGCCCCAGCCGCTGCCCGAGGACCTGCTGCCCGTCGAACTGCCGGACATGGAGGACTTCTCCCCGACCACGTCGGAGGACGAGAACTCCGAACCCGAACCGCCCCTGGGGCGGGCCCGCGACTGGGTGCCCGTGCGACTGGACCTGGGGGAGGGGGAGCAGGAGTACCGCCGCGAGCTGAACACCATGCCGCAGTGGGCCGGCTCGTGCTGGTACGAGCTGCGCTACCTGGACCCGACCAACGACGCGGTGTTCGTCGATCCGGAGGTCGAGCGGTACTGGATGGGCCCCCGCTTCGTGGGGGACACCGGCGGTGTCGACCTGTACGTCGGCGGCGTGGAGCACGCCGTCCTGCACCTGCTGTACGTGAGGTTCTGGCACAAGGTGCTGTTCGACCTGGGCCATGTCTCCAGCGAGGAACCGTTCCGTCGGCTGTTCAACCAGGGGTACGTCCAGGCGTACGCGTACAAGGACGAGCGCGGCCGGTACGTGGACGCGGACAAGGTCGAGCAGCGCGACGGCCGGTACTTCCTGGGAGAGCAGGAACTGCGGCGCGAGTTCGGGAAGATGGGCAAGAGCCTGAAGAACTCCGTGACGCCGGACGAGATGTACGCCGAGTACGGCGCGGACACCCTGCGGCTGTACGAGATGTTCACCGGGCCGATGGACCAGTCCCGGCCGTGGGAGACCAAGGCGGTCGTCGGCTCGATGCGGCTGCTGCAGCGGATCTGGCGGGTCGTCGTCGACGAGCACACCGACGCGGTGCGGACAGCGGACGCCCCGGTGCCGGTGGACACGATGCGCGTGCTGCACCGCACCATCGCGGCGGTCCGCGACGGCATGCAGACGCTGCGGTTCAACATCGCGATCGCAAAGATCACCGAGCTGACCAACCACCTGACGACGACGTACGCCGACGGTGGTGTCCCGGTGGCGGTGGCCGAATCGCTGGTCCTGATGCTGGCCCCGCTGGCCCCGCACGCGGCCGAGGAGCTGTGGTCGATGCTGGGCCACCCGGAATCGCTGACCTGGCAGGCGTTCCCGGTCGCCGACGCGGCGTACCTGGTCGACGACACCGTCGAGATCCCGGTCCAGGTCAACGGCAAGGTGCGCTCCACCGTCGTGGTGCCCGCCGACGCCGACGCGGCGGGGATGGAGACCGCCGCGCGCGCCGACGAAAAGATCGCCGCGCACCTGGATGGGCACAGCGTCCGCAAGGTGATCACGGTGCCCGGTCGCCTGATCAACTTCGTCCTGACCTGAGTCCCTTCCGGGTACCCGGCCTCAGGACGGCTCGGTGCGGTCCTGCATCTCCCAGGCATGGTCCAGGACGTGCCAGGCGATCCGGCGGGCGGCGTAGCGCGGCGGCCAGCCCTTCGGCCCGGCGTCGACGCCGTCGTGGGAGCCGCGGATGGCCGCGGCCAGTTCGGTCCGCAGCGCGGCGACGGCGCGGTGGTCGTCGAAAGCCGGAACCTTGTGCCGCACACCGAGTTTGCGGGCGTAGGACGCTTCGGCACCGACAACGTGCTCCAGCATCCGGTCGCGGTCGCGGCCGCCACCGCGGGGGCCCTTGCGCAACTCCTCCGGCGTCACGGCCGCGATCTGGTCAAGGACGGTCCAGGACGCTTCGACGAGGTCGGCCAGCCGACCCGCCTCCATCGCCGCCAGTGGCTCCCCGTCGGAGGGACAGCGGGCGCCGGGGACGCCGAACTCGGTGCCGGCGTCCCCCGGGAGCCGGTGGACGACGTCGAATGCGGCCGGGGACGGGAGATCCAGCCCGGCCGTGGCCGCGACCTCGGCGTACCGGGTCGCGTAGTCGGCGAGGTCTGCCAACGCGCGCTGCTCGTCCTTGCCCGCGCGCCCAGCCCGGCCAGTCCAGCGCGCACGCGAAGACCTTCTTCTTACCGACCTCGAGGTAGACCGCGGTGCCCGCCACCGGCCCCCAGCGTAGGGCTCAGCCGAGCTGACCGGGATCCACCGGTACGTCGACGGCGTGCTCCCGCAGCCGCTCCAGCGCGACCGCCTGCAGCGCCCGCTCGTGGGTCGCGGCCAACACGACGGGCGCCGCGGCACCGTCGTCGTAGGCCTGCTGCCACCGGGCGGCGCACACGCACCAGCGGTCGCCCGGCCGCAGTCCGGCGAACCCGTACTGCGGCATCGGGGTGGACAGGTCGTTACCCACGCTGCGCTGGTGCTCCAGGAACTCCGCGGTGACCACGGCGCACACGGTGTGGCTGCCGACGTCGTCGGGTCCGGTGTTGCAGCAACCGTCGCGGTAGAAGCCGGTCACCGGATCGTCCCCGCACGGCTCCAGGTCGCCGCCGAGTACGTTGCGCCCGGGGATCATGCTGGTGCTCCGGCAGGGGCGAGGCTTGCATCGGCGGCCGGTTGCCCGAGCGTTGCGGTGAGGTGGCGTTCGACGACGTCCAGCACGTCGGGTACGCCGACCTGCCGCCCCAGTTCCCGGCTCAGCGACGTGACCGAGGCGTCGGTGATGCCGCACGGCACGATCCGGTCGAACCAGCTCAGGTCGGGGTCGCAGTTCAGCCCGAAGCCGTGCATGCTGACCGCGCGGGCCACCCGGATGCCGATCGCAGCGACCTTGCGGTCCGGGCCGCGGCTGTCCGCGGGGATCCAGACCCCGCTGCGGCCCGGGACGGCGACCGTGTGGACGTCGAACTCGGCACAGGCGGCGATCAGCGCGCGCTCCAGTCGGCGTACGTGACCGACGACGTCCAGCGGGTCCGGCAGTGCCACGATCGGGTACCCGGTCAGCTGGCCGGGACCGTGCCAGGTGATCCGACCGCCCCGGTCCACGTCGACGACGGCGGTGCCGTCCACCGGCCGCTCGGCACGGGTGGTCCGCTTGCCCGCGGTGTAGACGGGCGGGTGCTCCAGCAACAACACGGTGTCCGGGACCTTGCCGGCTACCCGGTCGTCGTGCAGGCGACGCTGCTCGGCCCACGCCTCGTCGTAGGGGACCGTGCCGGCTCGGACGAAGACCAGATCGGGCACGAACTGAACCCTACGCCGGGCAAAAGGGGGGTCACTCACCGATGCGGTCCTCCCGCCGTTGGCTGCTGCCGGCGCTGCTCGTCGTAGTGTGGCTGGCGATCGGCGGTCCGTTCGGGTCCTTTAGCCGCCGGCCTACGTGATGGGACCCGCCGGCATCCTCGGCGACTTCGTCCAGGCGTTCGGGAGCATCGACGGGCTGCTGATCGCGGTGGCCGCCGGTGTCGTCGTCGTCATCCTGGTGCTGGTCTTCGGCGCCGCAAGGGACTACGCGCTGCTGCTCATCGCCCGTTGCCGGGAAGAGCTGCGCCGGCACGAGAACCGTTTCGATGCCGTCCGCATCGCGCCGCGGGCCTCGGCGGTCCCGATCCTGGCCTCGGGTGCCAGGGTCATCATCGGGGTGCTGTGCCTGCCGTCAGCCAGCTCAACAGCAACCGGGGGCTCGGCCCGGTGGCCGCTATCGGGATCGCCAGCTCGCTGCTGATCCTGCTCGTCGCTGCTGCGTTCACCACCCAGCTGCACGCCTCCGGGATAGCGCAGACCGACGCGTTCCTGACCGAGACCGACTCCGTCGCCGGCCAGGACGTCCTCGCCCGGCACTTCGATGCTGGCGCTGGCAGCCCCGCGGTCATCATCGGCGCCGCCGACACCGTCGATCAGCTCGTCGCGGTGGCTCAGGGAGTGGACGGCGTCGCCACCGTGGCGCCGCTGTCGATGGTCCGTCCGGTCGCTGCTCGTCCCGGCGCTGACCCTGGAGATCGGTCGGTGGGTTTGGTGGCCGAGCGCGCTGGCCCGACGCGAGGACGCGGAGACCTACGGTCGGCACTCGGCGACCTGACCGGGGCTGGTGTTCGAGCCGACGCGATCGCCGGGCTGGGTCGGAGGCCGTACCCGGGCGGTGCGACAGTCGGGCGGGGTCGGTATCCGGGCGCGTCCGCGGGCGGTGTCGTTGTCCGGGCGGTGCAGTCGCCGGGCGGACTGGCCGACCGTACCGTGTGTGCGGTAACCTGACGTAAAGTTGTTGCGGCGCAACGGGTTCTGGGCCCCGGAAAGTGTCGTACCCAGTGTCTAGCGTGTGGGGTATGGACGGGATCGACGGCAGCGGGCGGGTGGCGACGCGGGTATCGCGCAGCATCCGATCACGGCCGCGATCGGTCGGCTGGCCGCGACGTTGGTCGCGGTGCGGGACGCGGGCGCGTTGGGGTTTGGGGGATGTGGCGCCGACGCCGGCGGCGTGGGTGCGGGCCGAGCTGAACTGCCCGCCGCGGGCGGCCAGGGACGCGGTGCGGGTCGCGGCCGCCCCGGAGGTCGGGAGGCACTGGAGGGGGCGGCGTGGGACGCCGCGGAACGCCGGGACACCACGCTGCGGGCCCTGACGATCACCCCCGACCAGGCGGGGACGTGGTGGGTCCGGGGGCGGCCCGCCGCGACCGCGGCTGCGCCTTCCCCAGCTGCGACCGCCCCCCCGAATGGTGCGACGCCCACCACGTCCTGGACTGGCACCACGGCGGACTCACCTGCCTGGGCAACGGCGTCCTGCTGTGCGGGCACCACCACACCGTCGTCCACCGCGATGGCTGGACCATCAGCTACGCCCCAGACGGCATCCCTGAATTCACCGCATCGGTCTGGCTCGACCCCACCGGCACCCCCCAACGCAACCACCGACACCCACCGGTGCGGTGGTGACCTCAGCTCTCCGCTACCGACGGGCGCCAGCCGCGGGATGACCGAACGTCAGGCGATGCCGTGCGTGCGGAGGACAGCCTGTGCGGCGCGGGCGCCGCTGGCCATCGCGCCCTGGGTGGACGGCGTGTCCCGGTGGTCGCCAGCGACGAACAGCCCGTCGCCCATGTCGACAGGCTTGCGCAGGTTGCCCAACGGTGGTTCCGCGACCGGGAGCGCCCGCGGCACCGGTACCACAGCGATCTGCTCCCAGTCCGCGGCCGACCGCCCGTACAGCACGCTGAGGTGGCGGCGTACGTCGTTGTCACTGGCCGGTTCGGCGCCGAGCGAGGAACTGCTGATCAGCGCGCGCCCGTCGCTGCTGTAGGACGGGGCCGCGTTCGTCAGGACGATCGAGTTGCAGAGCGGGCCCTGGCGCTCACCGTCGAGAACCAGCGTCGGCGCCCGGAGCGGGGGCTCGGCGGCCGCGTGGTAGTAGGTCGTCACCGCGCGCATCGACGGCTCGGATCCCAACTGGGGGAGCAGCGCTGCTGCGCCGACGGGGTCCGCCGCGACGACAACGGCCCCACACGTCACCGTCCCGGCCGCGGTGTCGACCTGCCCGGGGCGCACCGCCCGTACCGCCGTACCCAACCGGAGGCATCCGTCGGGGAGCGTCGCCGCGAGCTGCCGCGGCAGCTCGCCCATCCCGTACGCCGGAACGCCGATCGTGCCGCGGGCGAACGAGCGCCAAACCATGTCCACGAACCGGCTCGACGTCACCAGTTCCTGCTCGAGCAGGACGCCGGACAGGAACGGCCGGACGAACCGATCGATGATCCGGTCGGACAGACCCCAGGAGCGCATCGACTCGTACGCCGTCGCCTCGGGGCGCTCCAGCAGCCGGGACACCGGCAGGACCGCGGCCGCCGCCACCATCGCGGCCAGCCGCAGCTTGTCCGGGAACGATCCGATCGGTGCGCCTAGGGTGTCGACGGCCTCGAAAGGCTCGCGTCGCGGATCGGCCAGCGGGTGCAGCGTGCCGTCGAGGTGGACCAGCGCTCCCGGGGTGAGCGCCTGGATCCGCAGTGCCTCGACGTCAACCTCCCGGCGGACCCGCGGGTAGTCGGTGTTGAGCACCTGGAAGCCGCGGTCCAACCGGAACCCGTCCACCACATCGGTGGCAACTCGTCCGCCGACGCGGTCGGCGGCCTCGAAGACGGCGACGTCCAGGCCGGCGCGGCACAGTGTCCGGGCCGCGATCAGGCCGGCGAGGCCGGCGCCGACCACCACGACATCGAACCGGTCGGTGGGCACGCCCGGAGCGTATGTCGGTCCGTGCGGGGACCGCGCGTCGACTACGAGCCGGTCAGCCCGGTCGAGTCCCCTCCGACCCTAGGTGCCCGCCCAGTCGACGGCGCCCGACGTACCACCCTGTGGACAAGGCGGCGCCCTGTGGACAACGTCAGCTCGGGTCCGGTCCCTGCTCCTACCCTGACCCGATGGTGCGGACCGTGGGCGACTACCGGGTCGAGGAGCCGATCGGCACGGCGGGCACCGCGCGGGTCTTCCGCGGGCGGCATCGATCGACCGGGGAGATCGTCGCGCTGAAGTGGCTGCCCGCGACCGATCCCGCCGAGCGGGACCGGCAGCGCCGGGAGGCCGCCCTGCTCGCGGCGGTCAGCCACCCGCATCTGATCGGCCTCCGCGAGGTGCTCCCGGCGGGGGAGGAGACGGTCCTGGTGCTCGACCACCTGGGCGGCGGCAGCCTCGCCGACCTGCTCGGGCGACGCGGGCGACTCGCACCGGGCGAGGTGGTCTCGATCGTCGCGCCGGTGGCCGCGGCGCTGGCCTATGCCCACGACGAGGGCCTCGTCCACGGCGACGTGACCCCCGCGAACATCCTGCTCACCGAGTACGGCCGTCCGGTCCTGGCCGACCTCGGCGTGGCCCGGGTGCTGGGGGAGTACGCCGGCAGCGAGGCCACCCCGGAGTACGTCGACCCAGCTGTGGCCCGCGGCGCCGTTCCCGGTCCGGCGTCCGACGTGTTCGGGCTCGCGGCGTGCGCGTTCCACGCGCTCACCGGCGTCCCGCCGTGGAATGCGGCGACCGCCTCGGCGACGCTGGCGGTGGCGGCCACCGGTTCGCTGCCGGACCTGCATCGGCTCGCTCCGGAGGCGCCCGCGGAGCTGCTCGACGTCCTCGACCGGGCGCTGTCCCCCGATCCGCAGCTGCGCGGAGCCGCCGCTGAACTCGCCCTGGACGTCCGGCACTCCTACCCTGCCGAGCCCGTCCTGCTGGCGACCGACCTGCGCGGCGTTCCGTTGCACCCGGCCCGGACCGGGTCGGCGACCCAGGCCGTACGCCGTCCCCAGCCCGAGGGCCCGGCGCACGCGGCTGCCCGGCAGCCGGGCCGGATCCGGCGCGCCACCGCCGCGGTCGGGCAGGCCCTCGTCCGTCGCCGGCGGGACCTGGTGGCCGCCACCGCGGTCGTGGCCGCCATCGTCGTGGCGGTCCTGGTGGGCTCGTTCTGGGGTGGCTCCGCGGCCACCGCGCCGGTCTCCGGTCCGCCACCGATCGCGACGGTGTCCGGTGCCCCGCCCACCGCAGATCGGTCCGGCCCGGCGGTCGACGAGTTCGCCGTACCCACCGACGTCGAAGGGTGGGCCGCCCTGCTCACCGTGCTCTATGCCCGGCGGGCGACCGCATTCGGCACGGGCGACCCCTCGCTGCTCACCGGGGTGTTCGCCCCGGGCAGTGACCAGGGCGCTGCCGACCGGCGCCAGATCGAGCGGCTGGCAGCCGACGGTCGCCGCATCGACGGATTCGCGCCGAGCGTGCTGGCCGTCCGGTCGGTGCGCGGTCGGGTACCTGACGTGATGCTGATGGTGCTGGACACCTTCGGCCCGTACGCCGTCGTCGCCATGTCAGCCGGTCGGACCACGGGACAGGACGCAGGCGTCACCGTTGACCCGACGGTCCTCAGCACCCAGGCCGGCCGGCCGGCCACCGCCGTACAGGTGGGCCTGCGGTTGACCGATGCGGGGTGGCGGATCCAGTCCGCCGTGCGCACCGGATGATCAGCGGCCGGCCACCCAGCGCAGCGCGCTTTCCGCGTCCTGGTGCTCGAACGTGAAGCCCCGCTCCTGCAGCACCGTCGGGAGGGCGCGCTGGCTGATCAGCGCGATCTGGTCGGCCATCTCGGGACCGAGGGCGACCTTCAATGCGAACGCCGGGACGGCGGCCACCGTCGGACGGTGCAGGACGTGTCCGGCCAACCGGGTGAACTCGGCGTTGCTGACCGGCTCGGGGCCGGTCAGGTTCACCGCCCCGGAGACCTCGTGCTCCAGCAGGAACACCATGGCCGCCACCTCGTCGACCAGGCTGATCCAGGGCCAGTACTGCCGACCGCCGGCGAGCTTACCGCCCAGTCCGAGCTTGAACAGCGGCAGCAGGCGCCCCATCAGGCCGCCCTTGGGAGCCAGCACCAGGCCGGTCCGGGCGTGGATCACCCGGGTCCCGGCGGCCTGGGCTGCCTCGGTGGCCGCCTCCCACCGGACGACGACATCGGCGAGGAAGCCGTCCCCGGCCGGGCTCGTCTCGGTCAGCACGCGGGCGCCGCCGTCGCCGTAGAAGCCGACCGCGGACGCCGACAGCAGGATCCGCGGCCGCGGCTCTGCCGCGGCGATCGCCGCACTGATCGTCGCCGTACCGTCGACACGGCTGTCCAGGATCTCGGCCTTGCGCTTGGCCGTCCAGCGCCGGTCGCCGATCCCCGCAGCGGCGAGGTGCACCACAGCGTCCACATCGCACAGCGCGCTGGGCTCCAGGCTCCGGTTGCCCGGGTCCCACCGGATCTCCTCGGCCGAACGGGTCGGGCGGCGGACCAGCCGCACCACCTCGTGCCCGGCGCGCTGCAGCGCCGGCTGCAGGGCGGTACCGATCAGTCCCGAGGCCCCAGTGACGGCAACCTTCACGCCAGACCCAGAGCGGTACCGAAGTCGCCGCCCTCCAGGCGCTGCTGCATGGTCACGAGGAACCGCGCCGCGTCGGCCCCGTCCACGATCCGGTGGTCGTAGGACAGCGCGAGGTAGATCATCGACCGGACCGCGATGATCTCTCCGAGATCCGGGTGGTCGATGACGACGGGCCGCTTCACGACCGTTCCCGTCCCGAGGATCGCGCTCTGCGGCTGGTTGATGATCGGGGTGTCGAACAGCGCCCCCCGACTTCCGGTGTTGGTCAGGGTGAACGTGCCGCCGCTGAGTTCGTCCGGGGTGATCTTGTTCCGGCGGGTCCGGTCCGCCAGGTCGGCGATCTTGCGCGCGATGCCGCCGAGGTTCAGGTCCCCGGCGTCGTGGATGACCGGAACGAGCAACCCGCGCTCGGTGTCCACCGCGATCCCGAGGTTCTCGCTGTCGTGGTAGGTCACGGTGCCCTCGTCCATGTCGACCGAGGAGTTGACCTTCGGATGCGCTTTGAGCGCCTCCACCGTCGCCAACGCGAAGAACGGCAGGAAGGACAACCGGACGCCCTCGCGCGCCTCGAAGTCGGCCTTGACCCGGGTCCGCAACCGGGCGATCTCGGTGATGTCCACCTCGACGACGGTCGTCAACTGCGCGCTGATCTGAAGGGACTCGACCATCCGCTTGGCGATCACGGTGCGCAGCCGGGACAGTTTCTCGGTCTTGCCTCGCAACGCCAAGACAGCGGGATCGACCGCAGCAGCGGCGGCCCGGCCACCCGAGGCCGGTGCGGTGCCCGTGGACACCGCGGCCGGGGCGGCGGGGGCATCTTGCTGCGGCGCCTTGTCCTCGGCCGCGGAGCGGGCGGCATCGAGCACGTCCTGCTTGCGGATCCGCCCGCCCACTCCGCTGCCCTGGACGGCGGACAGGTCGACGTCGTGCTCGGCGGCCAGCTTGCGGACCAACGGCGTGACGTACGCCGCGGCACCCGAGGCACCGGATCCGGCTGCCGACCCGGCCGTCTCCGCGGCGCCGGCGGACTTCGCCCCGGTCGCCGTGCCGTCCCCGGGCTTCTGAGCCTTCCTGGACTGCCCGTCTTGCTCGGACTTCGGGGAGTCCGCACCGGAGGCCTGTTCGGGTTCGTCGACCGGGATGTCGCGCGTCGCGGTTTCAGGCGCGGCGTCTTCCGAGTCCTCCGTACCGTCGTCGGCGGCCGCGTCTGCGTCGCCGTCATCCGCGTCGCCGTCATCCGCGTCCCCCGAGTCCGCGTCGCTGACAGTGGCGTCGGAGTCCGCGTCGGCCGAGCCCGCGTCGTCCGAAGACTGGGACCCCTCATCGCCGATCGTCGCCAAGGTGGCCCCGACCTCGACGGTTTCGTCCTCGCCGACGTCGATCGACAGCAGCGTCCCGGCCACGGGGGAGGGGATCTCGGTGTCCACCTTGTCGGTGGAGACCTCGAGCAGCGGCTCGTCGACGGCCACCTCGTCGCCGACGCTCTTCAGCCAGCGGGTCACGGTGCCCTCGGTGACGCTCTCGCCGAGCGCCGGCATCGTCACTGTCGTACCGGACCCGGACCCGGACTGCTTGGAGGACGCCTGAGCGGGTTCGCTCGGCTGGTCGGACTGCTCGGCCGAAGCCGACTCCTCGACCGCGCGATCGGCCTCGTCGCCGCCCATCGAATCCGCCGAGCCGTCCTCGCATTCATCAGCCGGTTCGTCGTCGGTCGAACCCTCGCCGTCGGTCTCGGCTTCGGCGGCGTCCGGGTCGACATCGTCGGACTGCTCGTCGGTCGCGGGAGCAGGCTCGTCGCTGCCCCCCTCGTCACCGATGACGGCCAGCTCGGTGCCGACGTCGACGGTCTCGTCCTCGCTGACCTTGATCTTGGTCAGGACACCGGAGGCCGGTGCCGGGATCTCGGTGTCCACCTTGTCCGTGGAGACCTCCAGCAGCGGCTCGTCGGCCTCCACCTGGTCGCCCTCCTGCTTCAGCCACCGGGTGACTGTGCCCTCCGTGACGCTCTCTCCGAGGGCAGGCATCGTGACTGAGACCGGCATGGGCGCGCGGCTCCTTCCTGGGTCAGGACTGGCTGTGAACTAGCCGTGCGAGTGCAGCGGTTTGCCGGCCAGCGCCAGGTGGGCCTCGCCGACCGCCTCGGACATCGTCGGGTGCGGATGGATCAGCTGGGCCACCTCGGCGGGCAGAGCCTCCCAGTTGTAGATCAGCTGTGCCTCCGCGATCAGCTCACCGACCCGGCTGCCGACCATGTGCACGCCGAGGACGGGGCCGTCCTTGACCGAGACCAGCTTCACCGAGCCCGCCGTCTTGAGGATCTGGCTCTTGCCGTTGCCGGCCAGGTCGTAGGTGAGTTCGACGACGTCGTGCCCGGCCTTTTCGGCCTGTGCCGTGGTCAGCCCCACCGAGGCGACCTCGGGTTCGGAGTAGGTGATCCGCGGTACGCCGGCGTAGTCGATCGGCACCACAGGGAGGCCGGCCAGCCGCTCGGCGACCAGGATCCCCTCGGCGAAGCCAGCGTGGGCCAGCTGCAGGGTGGGGATCAGGTCGCCGACCGCCGAGATGGTCTCGACGTTGGTCTGGCAGGACTCGTCGGTCAGGACGAAACCGCGGTCCATCTCGACCCCGGCCTCCTCGTACCCCAGGTCGGCCGAAGTCGGACCGCGGCCGACGGCGACGAGGAGCAATTCGGCCTCGATCGTCTTGCCGCCCTCCAGGCTGACCCGGACCCCGGACTCCCCGGGCTCGACATCGGTGAACTTCGCGCCCAGCTCGAACTTGATGCCGCGCTTGCGGAAGGCCCGCTCGAGCTGCTTGGAGGAGGACTCGTCCTCCAGCGCGACCAGGTGCGCCAGGGCTTCGACGATGGTCACCTCGGCACCGAAGGAGCGCCACACACTCGCGAACTCGCAGCCGATCACCCCGCCGCCGAGCACGACCACCGACTCCGGCACCCGCTCCAGCCGCAGCGCGTGGTCGCTGGTGATGACCCGCTGACCGTCGATGTCCAGGCCCGGCAGGGTGCGGGCGTAGGACCCGGTGGCCAGCAGGACGTGGCGCCCCTCGTAGCGTCGGCCGTCCACCTCCACCGCCGTCGGGGAGACCAGCTTGCCCTCGCCCTCGACGTAGGTGATCGCCCGGCTCTTCACCAGTCCCTGCAGACCCGTGTACAGCCGCGCCGTGACCGAGTCCTTGTACTTGTTCACGCCGGTCATGTCGATGCCGTGCAGGCTCGTCTTGACGCCGAACTGCTCGCCGTCGCGCGCACTGTCGGCCACCTCGGCGGCGTGCAGCAGCGCCTTGGTGGGGATGCACCCGCGGTGCAGGCAGGTCCCGCCCACCTTGTCCCGCTCGATGAGGACCACCGACAGCTCCAGCTCGGCGGCGCGCAGCGCCGCGGCGTACCCCCCGGACCCTCCGCCCAGGATGACCAGATCGACGGTCTCGGAGTTGGCTTCGGCGTTGCTCACGGCATCTCCTGACGATTTCGTTTGCTCTCTAGCATCTTGTCACCAGCGCCCGATGCACGCGAAAGACGCACTCGGGGGCGAAGATGTGGGGACGGACGCCGGTCCGGGTACTCAGAGTCGAGGAGGCACAGTGCGTCTGTTCGGTCGGAAGAAGGGTCTAGGGGGAGGAAGCCAGGCTGGGGGGCCGGGCAAGCACCTGCTCGAATTCGTGCACAACCACCAGGGTGTCGAGGCCTACCTCGAACCCAAGACCGCGGTCACCGAGATGACCGTGGTCCTGGTCGCCGCGGACGGCGAGTGGACGCGGCGTCGGGTCGCCAGCGCCGACGTGGTGCGCAAGTTCGGCAACAAGCTCGGCGTCCCGGTGTACGACGTCGAAGCGGTCGGCTACCCCGAGAAGATGCGGGAGTGGACCCGCAAGCGCAAAGAGGCCGGCGACACCGGCGTACCCGACGTCGAACGGTCCTGACCTCCGCTCATCCGTTGGCCGCGATGTCCTCGACGAGGGCGAGCAGCGTCCGCACCGGTACGCCGGTGCCGCCCTTGATCGTGTAACCCCAGGGCGCGCCGGTGTTGTACGCCGGCCCGGCGATGTCGATGTGCGCCCACTCGACGCCGTCGGCCACGAACTCGGACAGGAAGTGGCCGGCGGCCAGCATGCCACCGCTGCGGTCACCGACGTTGGCGAAGTCCGCGGTCTGGGAGTCCAGGCCCTTGCGCAGCTCCGGGGGCAGGGGCATCGCCCACATGCCCTCGCCGCTGCTCCGCCCCGCCGACACCACCCGGTCGCGCAGCTGGTCGCTGCCCATGACGCCCGCGGTCCGGTTGCCCAGAGCCACCACCTGGGCGCCGGTCAGCGTCGAGGTCTCGATCAGGTAGGCGGGGGAGTCCTCACACGCGCGGGAGATCGCGTCGGCGAGGATCACCCGACCTTCCGCGTCGGTGTTGAGGATCTCGGCCTTCTTGCCGTTCCGGAACGTCAGGACGTCCGCCGGGCGGTACGCCGTACCACCCGGCAGGTTCTCCGCCATCGGCACGGTGGCCACTACCTCGACCGGGAGTTTCAGCGTGGCGATCAGCGTCATCGCGGCCACCACCGCCGCGGCCCCGCTCATGTCGCTCTTCATGTTCTCCATGGACGCAGCCGGCTTGATCGAGATGCCGCCGGAGTCGAACGTGATGCCCTTGCCGACCAGGGCCACCTTCGTCTTGGCACCCCGACCCCGGTAGGACATCCGGACCAGTCGCGGTGGGCGTGCGGATCCCATTCCGACTCCGAGGATGCCTCCGTAGCCGCCCTTCTTCAGCGCCTTCTCGTCCAGTACCTCGACGTCCAGGCCGACCTTCGCGCCGGCCCGCTGAGCGCGGGCGGCGAACTCCGCCGGGAACAGGTCGTTCGGCGGGGTGTTGATCAGGTCCCGGCACAGCGTCACCGCATCGGCCACCGCGCCGGCCCGCTTCACGACCGCCCTGCTCGCGCGGTCCTTCGCCGACGGCACGACGACCTGCACCGACGAGGGCGGGCGTCGGTGGGCCGGCGGCTGCTTGCTCTTGTACGCCGTGAACTGGTACGTCCCGATCAGGGAGCCCTCGGCCACCGCCTGCAGGAGGTCCTGCGAGGGTTCGCCGTCGACGAGGGCGAGTGTCGTCGCCACCGAGGACCGTCCGGCCAGTGCGCGGCTGGCGGCGCCGGCGGCCCGGCGTGCCACCTCGGGGTCCACCCGGGCGTTGCGCCCGCCCAGTCCCACGGCGGCCACGACCGGGGTCCGCAGCGCGCCGAGGGTGGCGAGCTTGACCACCTCGTCCTCCGACCCGGTCGCACCCAACGCGGACAGCGCCGCGAGCAGGCCACCGCCGAGCGCGGCGTCCACGGCCTGGCAGCCGGGGGCGAGCGACGGACCGTCCGGGCCGCTGTGCAGTCCGACCACGACGGCGTCGGCGGCCAGGTCGGTCAGGTCGGCATCGGTCAGGGAGAGCGAGGACAAAGGGGACTCCGATCACGGGGGGCACCAGCGGTGCGGACGTCGGGATGCTAACCCCGCCCGGGTGCGCGGGCGCGGGCCCGCACTGCCGATAGCGTCGTGGTCATGGAGCGCTCTCCCTTGCACGACCGGCACACCGCGCTCGGCGCGAAGATGGCCGACTTCGGTGGCTGGGAGATGCCGATCGAGTATGCCGCCGCGGGAGGAGGCGTCCTCAAGGAGCACGCCGCCGTGCGCGAGGACGTCGGCGTCTTCGACGTCTCCCACCTGGGCAAGGCGCGCGTCGCGGGGCCGGGCGCGGCGGCGTTCCTCAACGCCTGCCTGACCAACGACCTCGACCGGATCGCGCCCGGCCAGGCGCAGTACACGATGTGCTGCGACGAGTCCGGTGGCGTCGTCGACGATCTGATCGCCTACCTGTTCGGACCCGACGAGGTGTTCCTCATCCCCAACGCGGCAAACACCGCCGACGTGGTCCGCCGGCTGCAGGACGCGGCCCCGCCCGGGTTGACCGTCACCGACGAGCACCAGCGGCACGCGGTGCTCGCGGTGCAGGGGCCACGCTCGCCCCAGGTGCTGGCCGAGCTCCGGCTGCCGAACGGACACGACTACATGAGCTTCGCCACCGCGGCGTACGACGGGCGCGACGTGGTGATCTGCCGGACCGGGTACACCGGCGAGCACGGTTACGAACTCGTGGTCGGGTGGGACGACGCCGGTGCGGTCTGGGACGCGCTGGCGGCACAGGGCGTGCGCCCGTGCGGCCTGGGAGCGCGGGACACCCTGCGCACCGAGATGGGCTACCCGCTGCACGGCCAGGACCTGTCCCTGACGATCACCCCGAACCAGGCGCGCAACGGGTGGGCGGTGGGCTGGGACAAGCCCGAGTTCTGGGGCCGCACCGCCCTCGTGGCCGAGCGGGCGGCCAAGCCGACGCGGCTGCTCTGGGGCCTGGAGGCCGTGGACCGTGGGATCCCCCGGGCGCACCTGTCCGTCATCGCCGAGGACGGGTCGACGGCCGGCGAGGTGACCAGCGGGACGTTCTCCCCGACCCTGCGGCGCGGGATCGGGCTGGCCCTGCTGGACCGGGCCGCCGGGCTGGCCGAGGGCGACGAGGTGGCCGTCGACATCCGCGGCAAGGCGGTCACCATGCGGGTGGTCCGGCCACCGTTCGTGGACCTGCACACCCGCTGATCGGGGTATCAGAGCCGATACTGGCCCGGTGCACGACGGGAACCCCGTCGAGGTCCTCGACAGCGGCAGGTCGCCGCGCCGCAGCGGGTGGCTGATCGGCGCCCTGATCGTGGCGGTGGTGCTGCTGGGCTGGCGGTTGACCGCGGGATCGGACCCTCCGGTGGCCGCCCCGGCGCCGTCGTCGATCCCGCTGTCGGCAACCCCCGAGGATCCGACGTACCCGAGCCCCGGTCCCGCCGACACCATCGAGGACGTCGCGTTCCTCGACTCCGCGAGGGGTTATCTGGTGCAGCGACGGTGCGACGCGGCGACCCCGGAGCCCCGCTGCGCCCGCGTGCTGCTGGATACCGTCGACGGTGGCCGGACCTGGCAGCCTCGTGCCCAGATCCCCGCCTTCGCCGACGTCTTCCAACGGCTCGTCGTTGAACCGCCGAACACCGTGCTCCTCCTGGAGCAGGTGGGTTCGGCAGCGCTGGTCCGGAGCGAGGACGGTGGCCGCTCCTGGTTCCGGCTCTCGATCGCGGTCTCCGCGCCGGCTCCGGCCCGGCCGGGGGCACTGGTGGTCAAGCAGCAGCAGTCCCGTCCCTGTCCGCGCGGGTGCCCCATCACGCTGGCCTGGTTGGACCTGGCCACGCAGCAGCGCCGACCGTTCCCGACCCAGCCGGCGCACTCCGACCTGCTCGTGCCCTCGGAGATGTCCGCGGACGGCGATGTCGTAGCGACCCTCACCGGTGCGGACCGGGCCGTGGTCACGATGAGTACCGACGGCGGCCTGACCTGGTCCGAGACCGCGCTGCCAGTGCCGTTGCGCGCGGGCGCGGATCCTGCCGTGGCCGTGTCCGACGTGACGGCGCTGGCCGCCGGCGGCGGCCGGGCCTACGCGTTCGTGTCGGTCCAGCAGGTTGCGACACAGCCGGTGCTGTCCACCACGTACGGGTTCCGCACCGACGACGGCGGCGCGACCTGGGTCGACCTGGGTCTGCCCGCCGACCTTCTCGTGCCCTCGGTGGCGGTGCACGGTGAGCTGGCCACGACCGACACGGCCGGCCAGATCCTGGTCAGTACCGCGGGTGGCACCACATGGGCGCCGGTGCGGCACGGGCCGCCGGAGACGTCCTACCTGGCGCAGGACCGGGCGGACGGACCCGTGTTCGCCGTCGCCTTTGCCGAGCAACAGCCGCAGCTCTTCCTGTCCTTCGACGCGCTCGGCTGGCTCCCGGTGGAGGTGCCGGCCGGCTGAACCGGGCGATCCGCTTGTCGGTAGTCGGTCGCGCAGGGATAGTCAGGCGGTGAGCGACCTCGATCTCGGTCGGCCGCCGGAGATCCTGGACACCGGTACGCCGCGGCGCCGGCTGCGCTGGATCCTGCTCGGCCTGGCAGTGGTCGCCGCCCTCGTCGGCTGGAACCTGCTCGGAGCCGGCTCCGGCCGCACGCCCCCGGCAGCCCTGCCGGCCGCGCCGACCGAGCTGCCGCCGGCGCAGTCGTTCGGGGCGCCCGATCAGGCCTCCCAGCTCACGTTCGCCGACGCCTCCCACGGCTTCCTGGTACAGGCGGTGTGCTCCCGGCCCAACGCCGACCGGACGTGTCCGCGCCGGGTCCTGGCCACCGCCGATGGCGGTCGGTCCTGGGAGAGCCGGCCACTGCTCCCGGCCCTGGCCGCGCCGTACCAGACGTTCGCGGTCCTCTCGGCCGAGGAACTCCTCTTCGTCGACGATGCCGGACTGGGCAGCGTGGTCCGCTCCGGGGACGGCGGGCGATCCTGGCAGCAGCAGCCGGTGCGGCTGGCCGGGCCCGCGCCCGTCGGGCCGGGAGGTCTCGTCGTCGCCCGGGTGTCGGCGGACTGCGCCGACACCCGCTGCCCGTCGGCGCTGGCCTGGATCGACCCGGCGTCCTGGCAGCTACATCCCATGCCGGCCCAGCCCGACTCGACCGGCGCGGACTACGTGCAGGCCTCGCCGCCGGCTCCGGACGGCGACCAGGTCGCCGTCGCCGGGAGCCAGACCAGCGCCACCATCTCGGTCAGCACCGACGCCGGATCGAGCTGGAACAGCGCGCCGCTGCCCTTCGCCCTGGCCGCCGGGCAGCGCCTCAAGGCGGTGCGGGTCTACGCCGCCGGCGGCGGCCGGGCGTATGCGTTCCTCCAGGTGTACGGCCAGGTGGGGCTGGCCGCGGCGTACGGCTTCCGGACCGACGACGGCGGTCTGAGCTGGGTCGACCTGGACTTCGCCCGGCAGACGGTCTGGGCCCCGTCCGGAGTCCTGTCCGGTGAGCTGATCTCCACCGACCTGCCCGGCCGGACCTACCTGAGCGACCGGGGCGGGACGGAGTGGGCGGAGGCCGGCCCGCTGCCGGGCCCGGCGTTCCTGAGCCAGTCCCGACCGGACGGGGCGGTGCTGGCCACGCTGGTCAGCGACACGGCGCGGGAGACCTACTACGTGTCCACCGACGGCAGGTCCTGGTCCCCGCTGGTGGTTCCCGGCAACTGAGCCGCCGGGGCGCCCGGCGAGGTCGACTCGTGGGCCGGGAGTAGAGCGGCGCGCAGCAGGGCAAGGGCGAGCAGGGCGGCGGAGCCGTCCTCCCCGTGCTCACCCACGTCCAGGATCGGATCGAGTCCGAGGATCCGCTGGGCCAGGACGGCCGCCCGCCCGACGGGTGCGGACGCCAGCTGCAACGCTGCCGGCAGCGCCGACAGCCGTAGCCCCAGCACGGCCGCAGCCAGTGCCCCGGTGCCGTCCAGCACGACCGGGGTGCGTCGCCGCGCCGCCTGTTCCACGGCGCCCACCGCGGTGGCCAGCAGCGGATCCGGGAGTGCGGCCAGGACGCTGTCGCGCCCGGCCGACAGGTCGAGCACCCGCAGACCGTCGCGGACCGCGACGACCTGCCGCATCCACTCGGCATCCTCGAGCCCGGAACCGAACCCCACGGCACGCACCGGTTCCTCGTCCGCGCAGGCGGCAATGGCGAGGACCGGCGCCGCCGCGTCGACACCGGGGGTCGCGAGCAGCAGCAGGTCGCAGCCGGCGTCGACCTCGGCGTCCACTGCCGACGCGCCGGCCGGTGCGCCGCCCGCCTCGACCGTCGTGATGCCGGCGCCGACGTGGGCCGCCAGCCCGGTCAGCTCGGGGGTCGCGGGCCCGACGACGAGCAACCGCGGCCGGGTCAGCGCCGGGGCCGGCCCCGCGGCCAGCCAGTCCGCGAGCCGTTCCAGCAATTCGGGCCGTCGTTGCACCGTCCGGGCTCCTTCCGCCGCCGCCGGTCGCTAGCGTGTCAGGCCAAGGCCGACGAGCAACGGCGAGTACCGGTCAGGAAGGACGGGCAAGGATGAGCAGCTGGACCTGGCGGTACGAGGACGAGGACGGTACGCCGCTGCCGACCCCTCCGCCGGAGCAGTTCGACAACCGCTCCGACGCCGAGTCGTGGCTGGGGGAGCGGTACGGCGAGCTGAGCGAGGCCGGGGTACACCAGGTCAGCCTGCTCGAGGGGGACCGCGTCGTGTACGGGCCGATGGGACTGGACCCGGTCTGATCCGGGCCGGTCAGACCGAGGCGTTCGGTGCCACCGCCGGCTTCGGGAAGCGCCAGCGCCGGATCATCGTGGAGCGTTGGATGCCGTAGAAGATCACTCCCCGCAGCTTGGACTTGTCCTCGGGGAAGCGGGCCTTGACGGCGCGCCTGATCCGCAGGCCCATGCTGACCGAGTCGGCGATCACGAGCAGGAAGAAGATCGTCCAGGCCAGGACGAGGTACTGCTGGATGCTGCTGTTCGGCACGAAATAGCCGGCCAGGAACAGCACCGCAAAGGGCAGGAACAGGCTCGCCACGTTGCGACGGGTGTCGACGATGTCGCGCACCAGCCGCCGGACCGGGCCACGATCCCGCGACGGCAGCGCGGATTCGTCGCCACGGCGCGCGGACTCGCGGACCACGGCCCGCTTGTCCGCGCCCTGCTGCTTGGTCCGCTTGTAGGCCTCCCGCCGGGTGGTCGGCGGTGGCGGCACGGGACCGCGGGCCCGTGGGTCGGCGTCGCGCCGCTTCGGCGTCGGTCGGCCCTTGGACGCGGTCCGGCGGCCGTCGCCGAGGTCGAACTCGTCAACGACCGCGGCGGCCGGCACGGCCTCCTCCGGCTTGCCGGTACGGCGAAACTTCACGGCCCACCCCTCCCACACGCGCACCCGGGGCAACCCTAGCCCGCGGCCGACCGCCGACCGACCCGTCACACTGGGGTCGATGATCGACCCAGCTCGGTCGGCGCAGCAGGGGTGGGCTGACGATGCGGGTCGTGGTCGCGCCGGACTCCTTCGGGCCGGCGCCTCCGTGTTGGTGCACGGCAGTACGGCGTCGGTCAGCTGCTGCAGGCAATCGGCGCCGGGATCGAGGCGTCCTATGCCGTCGCCGAGCACGCCGGCTCCTCAGACGCCGCGTCGGCCGGCCCGGCGACCCTGACGGCGCTGGCCAGGCACGTGGCGCATCAGTGGAGCGGGTGAGTCCACCGCGTAGCATGGGAATCCGGCCGCGGTCCGCCGCGTTGTCGACCGAGACCGATGACCGAACACGCCCCGTCGATGGGATGGCAATGAGCGCACAGGACACCACGACCACCGAGACCCCGACCGGTGTGCTGCTGACCGATCAGGCCGCCACCAAGGTCAAGGCTCTGCTGGACCAGGAAGGCCGCGACGACCTTCGGCTACGCATCGCCGTACAGCCCGGCGGCTGCTCGGGTCTTCGCTACCAGCTGTTCTTCGACGAGCGCTCGCTCGACGGTGACCTGGTCCACGACTTCGGCGGTGTCGCTGTCGTCGTCGACCGGATGAGCGTGCCCTACCTGGCCGGGGCCGAGATCGACTTCGTGGACACCATCGAGAAGCAGGGCTTCACCATCGACAAC
This sequence comes from Mycobacteriales bacterium, assembly GCA_038200385.1. GTDB lineage: Bacteria > Actinomycetota > Actinomycetes > Mycobacteriales > Geodermatophilaceae > JBBPYA01. The sequence goes on along the minus strand of JBBPYA010000120.1, from coordinate 19,035 downwards.
CCGAACGCCGGTGGATCCTGTGCGTGCGGAGACTCCTTCCACTGAGCTTCCGCTGAAGTCCTGAGCTGCCGACCGGCGCACTGAGGCCGTGGATGTGGCCGTTCGGGGCCGGCGCCCGACCCGCCCCCGGGTAGGGTCGGCGGGTCAACCAGACCGGCCGTGAGGGGCGCAACGTGCAGATCGCGGTGACCGGTTCCATCGCCTGGGACAACCTGATGCACTTTCCCGGCCGGTTCAGCGAGCAGATCATGGCCGACCAGCTGGACCGGATCTCGCTGTCCTTCCTCGTCGACGACCTCGTCGTACGCCGGGGCGGTATCGCGGCCAACATCGCGTTCGGGATGGGGCAGCTGGGGCTGCGCCCGGCGCTGGTCGGCGCCGTCGGCAAGGACCTGACCGACTACCTGGAGTGGTTGGCGGGGCAGGGGGTGGACTGCGAGTCGGTCCGGGTCAGCGAGTCCGAGCTGACCGCGCGCTTCATCTGCACCACCGACGACGACATGAACCAGCTCGCGTCGTTCTATCCCGGCGCGATGTCCGAGGCCAGGGAGATCGAGCTGGCCCCGACGGCGCAGCGGCTCGGCGGGCTGGACCTGGTGGTCATCAGCCCCAACGATCCGGCGGCCATGACCAGGCACACGGCCGAGTGTCGCGACCGCGGCTTCGCGTTCATGGCCGACCCCTCCCAGCAGCTGGCGCGGCTGGACGGTGCGGAGGTCCGCGACCTGGTTGACGGGGCGACGTACCTGATCACCAACGACTACGAGAAGTCGCTACTGGAGCGCAAGACCGGGTGGACCGATCAGGACGTGCTCGACCGGGTCGAGGTCCGCATCACCACGCGTGGCAAGGACGGCGTGGAGATCACCGGCAGGGATGTCGAGACGCTGCGGGTGCCGATCGCTCGCGAGGTGCGGCTGGCCGACCCGACCGGCGTCGGCGACGCGTTCCGCTCCGGGTTCCTCAGCGGGCTGTCCTGGGGGCTGGGGTTCGAGCGGGCCGCCCAGGTCGGGAGCCTGCTGGCCACCATCGTGATCGAGACCGTCGGACCGCAGGACTACGAGATCGACCACGCCAAGTTCGTCGCCCGGCTGGGCGAGGCCTACGGCGATTCCGCGGCCGAGGAGATCCGGGAGAAGTTGCCGGCCACGGCTTAGAGCGCGACCGGGTAGGCCGGTTCGGGGATCACCGGGTGGATCCGGTCCTCGACGAAGATGCCGTGCCAGACCAGCAGGATCAGCACCGTCCAGATCTTGCGGGACAGGTCCACCGGTCCGCGGCGATGCGCTTCCAGCATGGCCAGCAGCGCCTGCTTGTCCACCAACCTGTCGGCCTGGCTGTCGGTGATGATCTGGCGGGCCCAGTCGTACATCTCCGCCGCGAGCCAGGGCCGGATCGGCACCGGGAAGCCGAGCTTGCGCCGGTCGAAGATCTCCGGGGGTACGACGTCGCGCAGTGCCTGCCGTAGCGCGTACTTCGTGGTCTCGCGGGTCACCCGTTCCGAGACCGGCAGCGTCGAGGCCACGGCGAAGACCTCCTTGTCCAGGAACGGGACCCGCAGCTCCAGGGAGTTGGCCATCGTCATCTTGTCGGCCTTGACCAGGATGTCGCCGCGCAGCCAGGTGAACAGGTCGATGTGCTGCATCCGGGTGACCGCGTCGTAGCCCGCGTTCTGCTCGTACAACTCGCGGGTGACGTCGAGGTAGGACACGTCGGCCGCGCGGGCCCGCAGGAAGCCGAGTTCGTCGTCGCGGAAGATCCGGGCGTTGCCGTAGTAGCGCTGCTCCAACGGGATCGTCCCGCGGCGCAACAGGTCCTTGCCGCGCACCCCGTCGGGCAGCCGCTGGGAGGCCGCGGCAAGCACCGACTTCACTGCCCCGGGCAGCCGGTCGAAGGGCCGCAGCGACAACGGCTCGCGGTAGATGTTGTAGCCGCCGAACAACTCGTCCGCACCCTCACCGGAGAGCACCACCTTGACGTGGCGGCGCGCCTCGCGGGCGATGAACCACAGCGGGACCAGGGCCGGGTCCGCGACCGGATCGTCCAGGTACCACACGATCAGCGGCACCGCGTCCATGAACTCCTGCGGGGTGACGACCCGGGTGATGTGCCGGGCGCCAATCGCCCGGGCGGACTGCGCCGCCATGTCGATCTCGGAGAAGCCGGTGCGCTCGAAGCCGACGGTGAACGTCAGCAGGTCCGGATTCTCCTGCCGGGCCAGCGCCGCGATGGCGGTGGAGTCGATCCCCCCCGACAGGAACGCCCCGACGGTCACGTCGGCGCGCATGTGCATCCGAACCGAGTCGCGCAGCACGTCCTGGATCCGTCGGTACAGCGCCTGGCGGTTGCGCTCGGCGCGGATCGGGAAGTCCGGGTGGAAGTACCGGCGGGTGTGCAGTGCGCCCTGGACGACCGTGAACGTCGTACCGCTCTGGATCCTCCGGACGCCGGCGTGCAGGGATGCCGGCTCCGGGACGTACTGCAGCGTCAGGTAGTGCTGCAGCGAGCGCGGATCGACCCCGCCGGCCCGCTCGCCGAGCAACGCCACGAGGCTCTTCTTCTCCGACCCCAGGTAGACGTCGGTGCCGTCCACGGCGACGTACAGCGGCTTGATGCCGAAGGGGTCGCGGGCGCCGAAGGCCTGGCGCTCCTGCCGGTCCCAGATGACAAAGGCGAACATCCCGCGCAGCTCCCGGACGCATTCCGCACCGAGGTACCGGTACGCCGCCGCGACCACCTCCGTGTCGCCTTCGGTCCGGAACGTCGCGCCGTACTCGGTGCGCAGCCGCTCGCGCAGCTCCCGATAGTTGTAGATCTCGCCGTTGAAGATGATCCGGTAGCGCTCGTCGTCCTCCGGGCCGGGGTAGGCCAGGGGTTGGTGACTGTGCTCGAGGTCGATGATGGACAGTCGCTGGAAGGCCAGCACGACGTCGTCGTCGGACCAGACGGTGGTCTCGTCCGGACCGCGATGCCGGACCAGCTGCATGGCCTCGCTTATCTGGTCCACGCGGGCCTTGGCCTGGCCGTCGCCGCTGAGGAAACCGAGCAGGCCACACACCGTTACAGCACCTCCGCGGGTCGCGGCTCCCGCCGATATCGGACGGTTCAGTGTTCCAGTCTGCCCCGGCCGGTCCGGCGCCGGGCGCCCGTCGGGTCCCGGGTGTGTCGAGTAGTCTGCGCAGGTGGGAAACGAGGCGTCCAGGGAGGTCACGCAGGTGCGTCGTACAGCTCGGGCGGCCCGGATCGTGCCGCTCGCGGTCCTGACCCTGCTCGCCCTCGCCGGGTGCTCGACCCAGGAGGTGCTGCGCTTCGGCTGGCCGCAGGGCGTCACCGACAAGGCCACCATGATGCGGCAGCTGTGGACCGGGTCGACCCTGGCCGCCCTGGCCATGGGTGTCCTCGTCTGGGGCCTGATCTTCTGGGCCTGCATCGTCTACCGGCGCCGGGACAACAACGTGCCCAAGCAGACGGCGTACAACCTGCCGCTGGAGATCGTCTACACGATCGTCCCGTTCGTCATCATCGCGGTGCTGTTCTACTTCACCGTGGTCGTCGAGACCGATGTCGAGGCGCAGACCGCGAACCCGGATGTCACCGTGGAGGTCACCGGCTTCCAGTGGAACTGGGAGTTCCGCTACCTGAACGGTCCGCAGGACACCGCAGGCGAGCCGATCAGCATCATCGGGGACAGCCGGGAGGTCGCCGTCCTGGTGCTGCCGGTCGGCAAGACCATCCGGTTCGAGTTGCACAGCAACGACGTCATCCACTCCTTCTGGGTGCCCGAGTTCCTCTTCAAGCGTGACGTCATCCCGGGCAAGAACTTCGGGTACGACAACGATTTCGAGGTCACGATCGGGCAGGCCGGTGCCTACGTGGGGCGGTGTGCCGAGCTGTGCGGCATCTACCACTCAGCCATGAACTTCGAGGTGCGGGCCGTCACCGCCGATGTGTACGACAAGTTCCTGGCCGCCCGGGAGTCCGGGCAGACCAACGCCGACGCGCTGCAGAGTGTCGGCGAGCCACCGCTGGCCGAGACGACGGACCCCTTCGACACCAACCGGACCCGGCGCAGCGCCACGGACTAGACACGCGGGACACCGCCGGCCTACCGCAGGGAACAGAAGGAGGAGGACGTGAAGCTCGAGGCGTATCTGTTCGGCGCGGCCGCGGTGTTCCTGTTCGGCATCGCCGTCATCTATGCCGTCTTCTCCGATCTGGAGCCCGTCGGGATGGCCGGCCTGGTGCTCTCCGGCGCTCTGTGCACGATCGTCGGCGCCTTCTTCTGGTTCGTCTCGCGCCGCATCGACCCCCGCCCCGAGGACCGCAAGGACGCCGACATCGCCGAGGGCGCGGGCGAACTCGGCTTCTTCAGCCCGGGCAGCTACTGGCCGATCGGCATCGCCGGCGGCGCGGCCCTCGGCGCCATCGCGCTGGCGTTCTTCCAGATCTGGTTGATCCTGATCGCGGCCGTGCTCATCGTCGTGACCGTGGCCGGCCTGCTCTTCGAGTACTACTCGCGGGCCAACGCCGCCCACTGACTGCGGGGGTACTGACCGGGGGGGTCAGCGCGAGCAGGCGCAGCCGCCCTCGCCGCCGCCGCAGCACCCGCCACCGCCGCCGAGCATGGCTGCCTCGATCTGCTGCAGTACCTGGCCCATGATCTCCGGTGACTGGGCACCGCTGACCGCCCAACGCCGCTCGAAGACGTAGCTGGGCACCGAGTCCAGGCCCAGCGCACTGCCCTCGTCCAGTCGCGCGCTGAGTTCGGCGACACCGGAGTCTGAGGCCAGGTGGGCGGTGACATCCACGCCGGTCAGCCCGGACTCCTTGGCCAGCGCGGCCAGTTCACCGTGGTCGGCGATGTTGCGACCCTCGACGAAGTAGGCCTGCATGAGGAGCTCGACGAGGCGCTGCTGCACCGCAGTGCCACCGGTGCCCAGGGCCAGGTCCAGCAGCCGGTGCGCATCGAAGGTGTTGACCCGCTGAGCCTGGTCCAGTCGCAGCGGCAACCCCTCGCCGGCCGCGGCCGATTCCAGTTGTCCGACCATGGCCCGGGCCCGCTCCGGGTCGCCCAGCTTCGCGGCGTAGGCCTCCAGGTGGGGAACCGGCTGCACGGGCGCGTCCGGATCGAGTTGGAACGGCGCGTAGGTGACCGTGACGTCGGCGGCACCGGGGAAGTCGGCCAATGCCTTGTCGAAGCGGCTCTTCCCGATGTAGCACCAGGGGCAGACGATGTCGGCGTAGATCTCGATATTCAGGACGGATCATCCTCTCCGGCTGTGCGGGCGTCTCCCCAACGTACGCGTCGACCAGCCGGGATCAGGCCTCCGGGTCCTTCGGGCGCCCGGAGGAGGTCAGCTCAGCCGGTCGCTCCTCGGGACTGCGCTGCGGGGCCTCCTCGATCGGAGTGAAGAATCCCTTGATCGCGCGTCCGAGCCCGCCGACGTGGTTCATCTTCTTCGGGACCGGAGCGCCGCCGTACTGCAGCTGGCCGTGGCCGTGCTCGTCGACCGGTCCGAGCGGCTGGTGCACCTCGATGAACTCACCGTGCGGCAGGCGCCGGATGATGCCGGTCTCCACGCCGTGCTCGAGGACCTCGCGGTCGTGCTGCTGCAGACCCAGGCAGAGCCGGTAGGCCGCCCAGTAGGCGATGGGGGGCACCACGAGCAGTCCGATCCGGCCGGCCCAGGTCATCGCGTTCAGGCTGATGTTGAACTTGTCCGCGATGAGGTCGTTGCCGCCGGAGATCCACAGCATGCTGTAGAAGGCCAGCCCCATGGCGCCGAAGCCGGTGCGAACCGGGACGTCGCGAGGCCGCTGCAGCAGGTTGTGGGACGCGGTGTCCTTGGTCATCTTCGCTTCGATGATCGGGTACAGCGCGAGCACCGTGAACAGGATGCCCGGCATCACGATCGTCGGCCAGAACAGCGGCGGGATGTTGTAGCCGAACAGGTAGATGTCCCACGGCGGGAACAGCCGCGTGGAGCCGTCCAGGAACCCGACGTACCAGTCCGGCTGCGAGCCGGCGCTGACCTGGGCGGGGTCGTACGGGCCGTACAGCCAGATCGGGTTGATCTGGACCAGTCCGCCCAGCGCCGCGGTCAGACCAAACACGACCATGAAGAAGCCGGTCGTCTTGAGCGCGAACGTCGGGAAGAAGCGCTTGCCGATGACGTTGTCCTCGGTTCGTCCCGGACCGGGGACCTGGGTGTGCTTGTTCTTGACCACGAGCAGCAGGTGCCCGGCGATCAACGCCAGCATGATCCCGGGGACGAGGAGCACGTGCAGAATGTAGAACCGGCCGATGATCACGTCGCCGGGGAACTCGCCGCCGAACAGCGCGAACGTGACCCAGGACCCGATCACCGGGATCGACAGGATGATCGCGTTGATGATCCGCAGGCCGGTGCCGGACAGCAGGTCGTCGGGCAGCGAGTACCCGAACACGCCTTCGAGGATGGCCAGGACGAGCAGCCCGACACCGATCATCCAGTTGGCCTCCCGGGGCTTGCGGAAGGCGCCGGTGAAGAACGTGCGCATCAGGTGCACCACGATCGCGGCGACGAACAACAGCGCGGCCCAGTGGTGGATCTGCCGGATCAGCAGGCCACCGCGGACGTCAAAGGAGATGTCCAGCCCGGTCGCGTACGCCTTCGACATCTCCACGCCGCGGAGCAGGTCGTAGCTACCGGCGTAGTTGACCTCCTCCATCGAGGGGTCGAAGAAGAACGTCAGGTAGGTGCCGGTCAGCAGCAGGATGACGAAGGCGTACAGGGCGATTTCGCCGAGCAGGAATGACCAGTGGTCGGGGAAGACCTTGTTCAGGGTGCGGCGCAGGGGAGCGGAGATGGTCAGTCGCTCGTCCACGCCGCTGGCGGCCCGCCCGGCCGGAGTGGCCGGCCTGCTGATCGTCGAGCTGCTCATGATGATCGCTCCCAAAAGGCGGGTCCGATGGGCTCGGTGTAGTCGCTCTTCGCCGTGAAGTACCCGTTCGCATCCAGCTCAAGCGGCAGCTGGGGTAGCGATCGGGTGGCCGGACCGGAAATGGGCTTGGCGTCGTTCGTCGCGTCGAACTGCGACTGGTGGCAGGGGCAGAGGATCCGCGCGGTCTGCCGCTCGTACAGCGACACCGGGCAGCCGGCGTGGGTGCAGATCTTGGAGAACGCCAGGAAGTCGTTCCACCGGAAGGACTCTTGTCCCGGCCGGGCACGATAGTTGGCGGCCTGCTCGGGAAGCAGCCTGATCAGCATCGTGACGCCGTCGGCGGAGCGGTTGCCACCCTGCACCGGCGGGAAGACGGTCTGCAGGGAACCGGGGAGCATGTCGGCGGGCCTGATCGGAACTCCGTTGCTGCTCAGCAGCTGCATCCCGGAGCGCCACGGTGTTGTGTACAGCGCGTCGCCGGGCTTCTTGATCAGCGCGCCGATCAACGGGAAGGCAGCCAGCACACCCAGGGCCGCGCCGGCGAATCCGAGCGAGCGCTTGATGACGGTGCGGCGGGCGATGCCGGTCTCGGTGAGGCCCTCCATCAGGGTGGCCGCCGTGGTCTGCCGCTCGATCTCCGGGGAGGCGCCCTCGTGCCGGTCCTGGACCACGACCTCGTAGGGCATCAGGTTCTTCGCCCACAACACGACCCCGACACCGACCAGCGTCAACGCGAGCGCCAGGGTGATGCCGAGCAACGGAGTGAACAGGGACGAGAGTTGGAAGCCGCCCCCGTCGTAGCGCTGGCGCCAGGGCCACGCGGGGAAGAGCACCATGAAGGCCACCGCCGACAGGCCGGCGCCGGTGAAGGCCATCGCGATCTGCCGCTCGGCCCGCTTCTCCTGCCGGGACCCGGGCGACACCGGCGGTTCGGCATGGACGACCCGGACGCCGTCCATCTCCCCGCCGAGCTGGACCAGCTCGCGCCGGCTCATGCCGGCCAGCTCCTCGTCCGTGGGGCCCGGTCCCGCGGTCGGCGGCGTGCCGGCCGCCGGCTGCGCGCCGCCGGGCTCGTGTGCCCCGGGGTGGGCGGCGGTCATGCCCGTGACCCCGCCCAGAGGCAGGCCGCCAGGCACAGCGTGATCCCGACGACCCAGATCACCAGGCCCTCGGGCACCGGGCCGGCGCGGCCGATGCCGGCACCACCGGGGTCGGCCGTGGCCTTGAGGGTCTGGATGTAGTCGATGATGCTGCGCTTCTGCTCCGGGCTGAGCTGGTTGTCGCCGAAGACCGGCATGCTCTGCGGACCGGACAGCATCGCGGTGTAGATGTCGAGGTCGGTCGAGGCGTTCAACGACGGCGCCGCCTTGCCGGAGGACAGGGCCCCGCCCCGGCCGGCGAAGTTGTGGCAGGAGGCGCAGTTGAGCCGGAACAGTTCCCCGCCGTCGGCCAGGTTGCCGTCGCGGAGGTTCTGCTCGGCCGGCAGCATGGGCCCGCCACCGTTGGCCTGCACGTAGGCCATCAGCTGGTTGACCTGGGCGTCGTCGTAAACCGGCGTCTTGCGCTGGATCTGCGCGTCGTGCTGCGCCACCGGCATCCGGCCGGTGCTGACCTGGAAGTAGACCGCCGCTTCGCCGACGCCGATCAGGGAGGGGCCCTGGTCCTGGACGCCCTGCAGATTGCGGCCGTGGCAGGTGATGCAGCCGTTCTCGTAGAGCTGCTGACCGGCCTGCGCCTCGGCGGACAGGCCCTGCTCCTGGGCGGAACTGGACGGCGCCAGGGCCGAGTACAGCCCGCCGACCGCGGTCAGGGCCAGCAGCAGGGCGGCGGCCGAGGACAACCTGCTGCGCCGTCGGGTCCGGTGGCTCCGCGTGGTCCGTGCCCTCACCGCTGGCCCCTCACTGCACGAAGTAGATGGTGGCGAACAGGCCCACCCAGACGATGTCGACGAAGTGCCAGTAGTAGGAGACAACGATCGCTGCGGTGGCCTGCGCCGGCGTGAACCGGCCCATCGTCGACCGCATCAACATCAGGATAAACGCGAGTAGGCCAGCGATGACGTGGGCGGCGTGGAAACCGGTCGTGAGGAAGAACACCGACCCGTACGTGGACGAACTCAGCGTGGTGCCCTCGTGGACCAGGTTCCGGTACTCGTTGAACTGGCCGAGCACGAAGATCAGCCCGAGGAAGAACGTCGCGACGAACCAGCGCCGCAACCCGAAGGCGTTGCCCTTCTCCGCCTCGAACACACCGAGCTGGCAGGTGACCGAGGACAGGATCAGGATGATCGTGAAGACCAGCGCGTAGGGCACGGTCAGCGTCGTCGGCGGCGGCGGCCACGGGTCGCCGTGCACGGCCTTGGCCGTGAAGTACATGGCGAACAGGCCGGCGAAGAACATGAGTTCGCTGGACAGCCACACGATGGTGCCCACGCTGACCATGTTCGGCCGGGTGAGCGAGTGGACCCGGCCCACCTCGAAGGTGGGGTTCGCCATGGACACCCCAGCATTATGAGCCCAACTGCCCGGCGGGCACCGACTGGGGTGGGGCGCGTCCGGGATCGATACGATCAGCCACCATGAGCAGCGCTCGAGCGGCCTCGGCGTACACCGTTCTGGTCTTCAGCCAGCGTGCCCAGGTGCGCTCCGACGTGCGCAGCGCGGTCGGTCGACGTGTCGGCGAGGGGCTCGGCAGGATCGAGTACGTCGAGGTCTCCGATGTCGATTCGGTGCTGCGGCTGGTCGACGCGGGGGGCGTCGACGTGGCGATCCTCGACGGGGAGGCACAGCCCACCGGCGGGATGGGGATCAGCCGCCAACTGAAGTACGAGATCGCCGACTGTCCGGCCATCTGCGTCCTGCTCGCGCGGGCCGACGACCGCTGGCTGGCGACCTGGTCGCTGGCCGACGCCACCCTGGTGTACCCGCTGGACGCCCTGGACGCGGCGCGGACCGTCACTGCCCTGGTCCGCGACCGCGCGGCCGGCGTACCGGTGCGCCGATGACAGGCCCCCGGTGACCGGGCCGGTCGCGGGCGGCTGGCCGGGGGTGCTCGCCCGGCTGATGGCCGGTGGCGACCTCGACAGTGCCGCGACCGAGTGGGCGATGGGCGAGATCATGTCTGGGCAGGCCAGCCCGGTCCAGGTCGCGGGGTTCGCGGTGGCACTGCGGGCCAAGGGCGAGTCCGCCGCCGAGGTCGCGGGCCTCGTGCAGGCGATGATCGAGCACGCGACGCCGGTGCAGATCGCCGGGCGGTGCGTCGACGTGGTCGGAACCGGCGGGGACCGCGCGCGCACGGTGAACATCTCCACGATGGCCGCCGTCGTCGCGGCCGGCTGCGGGATCCCGGTGGCCAAGCACGGAAACCGGGCCGCGTCCTCGTCCTGCGGTTCGGCGGATTTGCTCGAAGAACTCGGCGTGGTCATCGACCTGCCCCCGGCCGGCGTGGCCCGCTGCGTCGCCGAGGCCGGCATCGGGTTCTTCTTCGCGCCGGTCTTCCACCCGGGGATGCGGCACGCGGCCGTGGCCAGGCGCGAACTCGGGGTGCCCACGGTGTTCAACTTCCTCGGCCCGCTCACCAACCCCTCGCTCCCGGCCGCGCAGGCTGTCGGGTGCGCCGACCCGCGGATGGCCGCGGTGATGGCCGGAGTGCTGGCCGGGCGGGGGACCAGCGCGTACGTCTTCCGCGGCGACGACGGTCTGGACGAGCTGACCACGACGACGACGTCGCGGTTGTGGCTCGTTGGGGACGGGGCAGTCGCGGAGACCGTGCTCGACCCCGCCGACCTCGGACTGGAGCGCTCCCGGCCGGAGGACCTGGTCGGGGGCGCCCCCCCGGCCAACGCCGACGTGGCGCGGGCGGTGTTCGCCGGTGAGCCCGGCCCGGTGCGCGATGCGGTGCTGCTGAACGCCGCCGCGGCGGTCGCCGCCTACGCCGGTGTCAGCGCCGACCCGGGCAGCCTGTTGCCCGCGTTGGAGGCGGGGCTGGAGCTGGCCCGGACCGCGCTGGAGGACGGCGCCGCCGCACGGGTCCTGCAACGGTGGTGCGAGGTCAGCCAGGACGCCCGGCCCTGACCGTCCTCGAACGTCGGATGACGGCGCGGGGCGAGCTGGTCCTGCGCCGGGACGGCGCGCAGTTCGAGATCATCAGCAACGGGGTGTTTCTCATGGACACCCGGGACGGGCGCTCCGAGCGGTTGCTCGCCTCCGCCGCGCTGGCCGGCCGGCAGGCTGAGACCCGGGTGCTGCTCGGGGGCCTGGGGGTGGGCTTCACCCTCGCCGAGGTGCTGCGCCACGAGCACGTGACCGGGGTCGGCGTCGTCGAGATCGAGCCGGCGATCGTGGACTGGCAACGCAGCCACCTTGGCCGGTTCTCCGGGGACGGGTGCGATGACCCCAGGGTGCGGCTGGTGTGCGCCGACCTGGTCGGCTGGCTGCCCTCCCAGGAGCCCAGGGGGTACGACGTGGTCTGCCTCGACGTCGACAACGGTCCGCAGTGGACGGTCATGCCGGCCAACGCCGTCCTCTACACCGACGCGGGCATCGCCGCGCTGCGCCGGGTGCTGCGGCCGGGCGGCGTCCTGGCGGTGTGGAGCGCGGCCGCCGACCCGGATTTCGAGGGTCGGCTCCGGGAAGCCTTCGACGGGGGTGTGCAGCTCCGGACGGTCGCGGTGCCCCGCGGCGAGCCCGACGTCGTCTACCTGGCCGCGCGCACCTGAGGCCCTACTCGAAGCCGAGCGCGAACGCCGCCTCCAGGTCGTGCTTGGAGTAGGCGCGGAAGGCGATGTGGGTCTCGGTGTCCTGGACGCCCTCTACCCGGTTGATCGAGCCGGCGATCACCTCGGCGACATCGTCGAACTGGCGGACCCGGACCACCGCGATGAGGTCGACGTGCCCGGCGACGCTGTACACCTCGCTCACCCCGTCGAGGTCGGCGATGGCCGCGGCCACCTCGGGGATGGCGTCGGTCGCGGCACTGATCATGACGATCGCGGTGATCACGGCAGGCTCCCAGGGCCGGATGCTGCGGGCAGCGCGATGGTACCGGCGCGCCGCCGTACCTCCCGCCGGCCGTCCCCGCGCCCGGTCAGGCTGACCGGGGCGCCCGGGCGGGGCGGGCCTCGGTGCGCAACCGGCGGCGGTCGGCGAACGGGTCGGCCTGCCCGCGGCCGAGGTCGACCGCGGCCAACCAGCCCTGCAGTCCGCGGGCGCCGCCCGCCGGGCTGGCGAGGGTCCCTTCGAGGTGGATCAGCCGGGTGCCCGGTCGCTCCAGCCAGCGCAGGACGCACTCGGCCTCCTCGGCCGAGCACGCCGGCAGCGGGCCCGGACCGGCCAGCACCGTCTCCGCCGTGGCCCGCATCGCATCGACGACCGGGTGCGGCGCGACACCGCGAATGGCGTGCTCGGCGGCCACCAGCCGGCCTCGGCGGACCACCGCGAGATCCCACCCGCCGCACCCGTCCGGGCGTCCCGCGACCAGCTCCGCGACGTCGGTCAGCTGGCGCAGCCGCTGCAATCTGGCGCAGACCCGGATCAGCGTGGCGGCCCGGTCGCGCACGGCCGCCGCGGTCTCGAAGCGCTCCGTCGCGCACAGCCGGTCGATCCGGTCCAGCAGCGGCGTGAGCAGAGGGCGCGGGTCCGTGGCCAGCGCCGCCTGCAGCGCCCGGACGATCTCGGCGTACTCGGCAATCCCCTGCCGGCCCTCGCAGGGGGCGCCGCAGCGGCCGATCCCGGCCAGCGCGCAGGCGCTGCCACGCGCACTACTCGACAGCCGCCCGGCGCACTGGCGCAGCGGCAGCGCCTCGTGGATCGCGTCCACCGCCTGCTGGGCCGAGCGCCGGGAACCGAACGGGCCGAGGTAGGTGCGGCCGTCATCGCGGACCCGGCGGACCAGACAGAGCCTGGGGAACGCCTCCACGGTCAGCGCCACCCACACCGCCCGCTCCGGAAACCGGGACCGCCGGTTGTAGCGGGGCTTGCACTCGGCGATCAGCCGCAGTTCGCGGACCTGCGCCTCCAGCTCGTGGGCACACACGATCGGATCGACGCGCTCGGCGATGCCGACCATCTCGGTCATCCGGGAACGCTTCTCACTGGCCACGAAGTAGCTGCGCACCCTGGCCCGGATGTCCTTGCTGGTCCCGACGTACAGGGGCTCGCCGCGGCCGTCCTTGAACACGTACACGCCGGGTGCGCTGGGCAGATCCTGCGCGAGGTAGCGCTTGCGCCGCCGCTCCGGGGCGACCTGGTGCTCGATGGAGCGCAGCTCCTCCAGCGAGTGCACCCCGAGCGGGCCCAGCCGCTCGAGCAGTCCGTGCAGCACGTCGACGGTGGCCCGGGCATCCTCCAGCGCGCGGTGCGTGGGTCTGGTCCGGGCGTGGAAGAACGGCGCCAGCGTGCCCAGCTTGCAGTTGGGAACCTCGTCGCGGCTGAGCACCCGCCGGGCCAGGGTCGCGGTGTCAATGCTCACGAAACCCGGCCAGGTGATGTCCAGGCCCGCGCAGGCCGCCCGCAGGAACCCCACGTCGAAGGGCGCGTTGTGGGCCACCAGCACGCTGCCGGCGGCGAACTCGAGGAACGCGGGGAGGGCCCGCTCGATCCTTGGCGCGGCCACGACCATCGTGTCGGTGATCCCGGTCAGCACGGAGATGAACGGCGGGATGGCGCACCCCGGATCGACCAGGGTCTGGAACTCGCCCTCGACCTGCCCGCCGCGGACCTTCACCGCTCCGATCTCGGTGATCGCGTGCGCGCCGGGGGCGCCGCCGGTGGTCTCCAGGTCGACCACGACGAAGCTGACCTCCCGCAGCGGCTCGCCGAGCTCGTCGAACGTCGGCTGCACGAACAGCGGACATCCGGCCAGGGGTCGACCGGTGGCGGGCATGGCCGGACGGTAGGTCGCCGGTACGACGAAACTGCGGAACCCGGCCGGGGTGGGCGCACCAGATTGGAGGGGCGGCCGACCCGGATCGCGCAGCGATGACCTCGCAGGATCCGCTGCGCCCGGCGTCCGGGCCGGTCGTCGGCGCCGCTACCGAGCCCGCGGTGCACCGTGAGACGACCGCGCTGCGCGAGGAGCTGGCGCTGGCCCAGGCCTCCGCGCAGACCGAGAGCCGGCGGGTACGGCAACGACTGCACGAGGCCGAGCCGGGCCTCCGAGGCGGCCCGGAGCAGCGTCCGGCAGGCCCGTACCGCCGACGACGCGAAGCTGTGGTTGCTGCTGGACCGGTTGCTCGCGCTGCCGGCCGCGCATCTGATCGTGGACGGCTACAACGTCACCAAGACCGGCTACGGCGTCGAGGTCACCTGTGCCTTCGACGGCGCGCAGCGCCCCCCGGTCCTGCCGCCGACCCCGCGCCACGTCCGGGTGACGTTCAGTCGGGCGGGGTCTCCAGTGACCGGGAGGTCGCCGACTCGGTACGGGTCAGCGGCGCGCGCCCGTTGCCCGCGCAGGTACTGGTCCGCCGGCTCGACCGGGCCTGACCGAGCGGTTCTGTCGGTGGCGACACCTAGCCTCCGGACAGACCGCCGCACCCCGCGGCGCACCCACTGGAGGCACGATGATCATCGACTGCGACGAGTGCGCCGTCCGCGGGCCGGCCTGTTCGGACTGTGTGGTCACGGTGCTGCTGGCCGGCGACACCGGCGAGCAGGACGAGGGCTGGGAGCTGGACGAGGTGGACCGGCGTGCCGTCCAGGCGCTGGCCGGCGCCGGGCTGGTCCCTCCGCTTCGACTCGTACAGATCTCGACTGAGTGTGAGGGGTCGGTCACCTCCGGTAGAGAAAGAGCGGGGTGATCGCGCAGATCACCAAAAAGTCTGGGGAAAACGCCGCGGCGGTTTGTCACAGCAAGGTCACGACACCTATCGTGTCGAGCGACCGTCTGAGCCTCTGTCACCGCCGGGTGACCTCGGCCGGTCACCGCCGAATCAGGTCCGGCCGCCCACGCGAGGACACCTCGCGTACCGGAGGCCGAACCGAGCCGGGGACCCACGTAGTCCTTGGGGTGAATCGGAGCGCCGACCTCGTACGTCGGGCGCGCCGTAGGGCAGCTTCCCAGCCCGAACCCGTCAGCTAACTCGGTAGGCGGTCGACGTGGAAGAAGGAGTGCCGCCGCCCGTGGCGACCTCAGCTGCCCTGCGCCGCCCTGCCGGCCGCTTCACCCGATTCCCCGCCCGCCGCCGAGCCCGGTCCTCGGCCCGCGGCTCGGCCCGCCGCTCGGCCCGCCTCGTCACCGTCGTCGCCGCCGCTGCCCTCGGTCTGAGCCTGGCTCCCGCGGCGTACGCCGCACCCGGTGGCACCGCGCCGGCGCCGAGCACCTCCGCGCCGGCACCGGCCCCGGCCGCAGCACCTGCCGAGCCGACGACCGCTGCGCAGGCCCAGGACGAGGTGGCCAAGCTCAACGATCAGATCGAGATCGTCACCGAGCAGTACAACGAGGCGAAGATCCTGCGTGACCAGCGTCGCGCCGAGGCTGCTGTCGCCTCCGCGCAGCTCGGCCAGGTCCAACGGGACATCGCCACCCTCGACGCCCAGGTCCGCGACGTCGCCCAGGGCGCCTACACCGGGGACCCGATCGCCGGGTTCACGGTGCTGATGACCAGCGGCTCCCCGCAGGAGTTCCTGGACCGGCTGAACACCCTCGATGCGATCTCCGCGCACAGCAACGATCTGGCAGTCACCCTGGCCAAGGCCCGCGCCCAGGCGGCCGAGCTGACCCAGCGCTCGGAGCAAGCGCTGGCCGAGGCAGCCGCCGCGGCCGTGGATCTGCAGGCCAAGCAGACCCGGATCGAGGCCGACCTCCCCAAGCTCCAGGCGCTGCTGGCGACGCTGACCGAGCAGGAGCGCAAGGCCGCCCTCGCCCGGGCCCACGAGGCCGCCCAGGCCGCCCAGGCCGCTCAGGCCGCTCAGGCCGCTCAGGCCGCCCAGGCCGCCCAGACCGCCCAGGCCAGCCAGCCGAGCACGAGCAGTTCGACGAGCACCGGCGGGGGTTCGCAGCGCCCGTCGTCGGCCCCCGCGCAGGCCCCGTCGCAGGACGCGCCGCCGGCCCCGTCCTCCCCGATCGTGGCCCCAACGGCAGCGGCGCAGATTGCCGTGGACACGGCCTACGCGCAGCTGGGTGACCCCTACGTGTGGGCCGCCGCCGGACCGAACGCCTTCGACTGCTCGGGTCTGACGATGTACTCCTACGCCGCCGCCGGCATCAACCTGCCGCACTCCAGCACCATGCAGTCCACGATGGGCGTCTACGTCCCGCGCGACCAGCTACTGCCCGGCGACCTGGTGTTCTTCTACAACCCGATCCACCACGTCGGCATCTACATCGGCAACGGCCAGATGATCCACGCGCCCAACACGGGCAGCGTGGTGAGCATCCAGAGCATCGACGCCGCCGGCTGGGACTACAACCACGCCCAGCGGGTCGCGCTGCCCTGACCGACGCCCTGCCGGGCAGTCGGCGCGGTAGGGCGCAACCGTGACCGGACCACCCGCGCGCACCCTGGTCGTCACCAACGACTTCCCGCCGCGGACCGGCGGCATCCAGACCTACGTCGGTGCCCTGGTTGACCGGCAACCGGCCGGCTCGGTCGTGGTCTACGCCTCGCGGCACCCCGGCTGGGAACGGCACGACGCCGCAGCGCCGTACCCGGTGGTGCGGGACCGCTCCCGGATCCTGCTGCCGATCCCCGCGGTCGCGCGGCGGGCCGCCCAGATCGCCCGCGCCGAGGGCTGTCGCACGGTGTGGTTCGGCGCCGCGGCGCCGCTGGCGCTGCTCACCCCGCGGCTGCGCGAGGCCGGGATCGAGCACGTCGTGGCCTCGACCCACGGACACGAGACCGGTTGGGCCGCCCTACCCGGCGCCCGCCGGCTGTTGCGCCGGATCAGCCGGCAGGTCGACGTGCTCACCTACATCACCGAGTTCACCCGCGGCGGGCTGGCCCCCGCGCTGGACCCGGCCGCCGGACTGGCCCACCTGCCGCCCGGAGTCGACACCGCGTTGTTCCACCCGACGGTGGACGGCGGATCGGTGCGGGCCGCGCTCGGCCTGGGTGCGGCCCCGACGATCGTGTGCGTGTCCAGGCTGGTCCGGCGCAAGGGACAGGACGTCCTGATCCGCGCGCTGCCGCGCGTCCGGTCGGTGGTCCCGGGTGCCATGCTGCTGCTCGTCGGCGGCGGCCCCGACCGGGACCGGCTGGTCCGGCTGGCCGCCGCCGAGGGTGTGCGCGACGCGGTGCGTTTCGCCGGTGAGGTGCCGTGGCGGCAGCTGCCGACGTACTACCGGGCCGGTCACGTCTTTGCGATGCCGTGCCGCACCCGGCGCGGCGGGTTGGACGTCGAGGGGCTCGGGATGGTCTACCTGGAGGCCTCGGCGTGCGGGCTCCCGGTGCTGGCCGGCAACTCCGGCGGAGCCCCGGAGGCGGTGCGGGCGGGCGAGACGGGGTTCGTGGCGCTCGACCCCCGATCTGCGCAAGTGGTCGCCGACCGGTTGATCGCGCTGCTGTCCGAGCCCGAGCGGGCCGCCGCGATGGGCCGGGCCGGCCGGGCCTGGGTCGAGGCGGAGTGGGACTGGGACCTGCTGGCGCGACGCCTGTCCGGCCTGCTGCGCGCACCCTGACCGCGCGGGGTCCGGCCGGAGGCCGGCCGGCTCAGCGGGTGTACAGCGCGGCGATGTCGTCGGCGTACTCCTTGAGTACGACGCTGCGCTTGACACTCAGTTTCGGCGTCAGGTCGCCGCCCTCGACGGTGAAGTCGACGGCGAGGATCCGGAACTTCTTGATCGCCTCCGCGCCCGACACCGCGCGGTTCGCCTCATCCACCGCGGTCTGGATCTCCGCGTGCAGGTCCGCGTCGTCGCGCAGGTCCCCGATGGTGGCCTCGGAGGGCTTGCCGTGCCTGGACTTCCAGTCCGGGAACGCGTCGGCGTCGATGGTGACCAGGCAGCCGATGAAGGGCTGCTGGTCCCCGACGGCCACGCACTGGCTGACCAGCGGGTGCGCCCGGAGCCGATCCTCCAGTACCGCGGGGGCCACGTTCTTGCCGCCGGCGGTCACGATGATCTCCTTCTTGCGACCGGTGATCCGCAGGAAGCCGTCGGTGTCGAGGTCCCCCAGGTCGCCGGTGTGGAACCAGCCGTCCTCGGTCAGCACCTCGCGGGTGGCGGCCTCGTTGAGCCAGTACCCGCGCATGATGTGCGGGCCCTTGAGCAGGATCTCGCCGTCGTCGGCGATCCGGATGCCCACACCGGGCAACGGCTTGCCGACGGTGCCGATCTTGATCGCGTCGCGCAGGTTGACCGTCGACGCGGCGGAGGTCTCGGTCAGCCCGTAGCCCTCGTAGACCGTCAGCCCGATCCCGCGGAAGAAGTGGCCGAGCCGGGCCCCCAGCGGCGCGCCCCCGGACACCGCGGAGTGGCAGCGGCCGCCGAGCGCGTGTCGCAGCTTGGTGTACACCAGCTTGTCGAACAGCGCGTGCCTGGTCTTGAGCAGCAGACCGGGACCACCCTTGTCCAGCAGACCGGGACCCCCCTTGTCCAGCGCCTCGGAGTAGGCGATCGCGGTGTCCTCGGCGACGTCGAAGATCTTTCCCTTGCCCTCGGCGTGCGCCCGCTGCTTGGCCGAGTTGTAGATCTTCTCGAACACCCGCGGCACCGACAGCAGGAACGTCGGGCCGAAGGCACCCAGGTCGGCGATGAGGTTCTTGACGTCCGCGGTGTGGCCGAGACGGGCCCCGGTCTGCACTGCGCCGCACTGGATCAGCCGGGCGAAGACGTGGGCCAGCGGCAGGAACAGCAGGGTGGAGCCCTGCTTGTTGAACAGCGCCTGCAGGCCGGGGATCGCGTTGCCGATGTCGAAGAGCAGGTTGCCGTGGGTCAGCTCGCAGCCCTTCGGTCGACCCGTGGTGCCGCTGGTGTAGATGATGCTGCACAGGCTCTGCGCCCCGGTCGCCGCACGGCGCTGCACCACCTCGGCGTCGTCCAGATCGGCGCCTCCGGTGCGCAGGTCGGCCAGCCCGGTGCCCTCCAGTTGCCAGACGTGGCGCAGGTCGGGGGCATCCGGCTGCGCGGTCTCGACCAGCGCCCGGTGCTCGTCGGTCTCCAGGACGGCCCCGACGG
>JBBPYA010000119.1:0-2520 GCA_038200385.1 Mycobacteriales bacterium | reverse complement strand
GACCGACCGGCGCCACCAGCCGCGCCGCGGCTCACCCATAGGTGTCCCGCGGGCCGCGCCCGCGCACCGACCGGGGCCCCTTCTTCCAGCTCGGGGCCGCCGGCCCGTGGACCCGGATGGTGGTGACGATGCCCGCTCCGAGCTCGCTGGCGAGCTTGGCCAGGATCCGTGGGGCGAGCAGCCGCAGCTGGGTGGCCCAGGCCGTGGACTCGGCGGCCACGACCAGGACTCCGTCGAGCAGGGACTCCGGTTCGCTGTGCGCGGCGATCCCGGCGCCGACCAGGTGTTCCCAGCGGGCCAGCACGCTGGCCTGCGCGGCGCGGGTCGCCCAGCCGCGCTCGTCGACCAGCCTGCCGATCAGGGCGCCGAAGGGCTGTGGGTCGTCGCGGTCCGGGCGGGCCCCGCTCCAGGTCCCGGTCGGTGCGTTGAGCCGCCGCCAGCGGGCCTGCCCAGCGCCCTTGGCCCGGGCGGCTGACCGGGCACGGTCCAGGGCGGAGCGGGCCAGGTCCGGACCGGCTGGTGGCGGTGACCCGCTGCCGACGCCGTCGGGTGCGGTACGCGAGGTAGGAGAACCCGGGTCCGGGTCGGGCACGGACCGCAGTTCCCGGCCCGGCCGCGGGTCCCCCTTCGGTGGTCCGCTGCGCTCAGCCAACTCGGCGCACCTCCCCGCCCGCCAGGTCGAACCGGGTGCCGGCCAGCTCCGGCGGCACGTCCGCGGCCACCGCGGCGGTCACGATCGCCTGCTCCGCCCCCGCGGCGAGGGCGGCCAGCCGCTGCCGACGCGCCGAGTCCAACTCGGCGAAGACATCGTCCAGGAGCAGCACCGGCTCGCCTCCGTCGCTGCGCAGCAGCTCGTACGACGCAAGCCTCAAGGCTAGCGCGAGCGACCACGACTCACCCTGGCTGGCGTAGCCGCGCGAGGGCAGTCCGGACAGCGCGATCGCCAGGTCGTCCCGGTGCGGTCCGACGAGCGTCACCCCGCGCTCCAGCTCCTGGCCGCGGGCCTCCTGAAGCGCACCCAGCAGGACCTCGGCCAACGCCGTCCGCTCCGGAACGGGGTCCGACCCCGGCTCCGGCGCCTCGGTCGGGGCCGCGGTGATCCCGGGCAGTGAACAGACGTAGTCGACCGCGACGCGCTGCCCGGCTCCGGCCACGGTGTCGTAGGCCGCGACGACGTACGGGCGCAGCCGGGCGAGCAGGTCCAGTCGCCCGGCCAGGAGCGCGCCGCCGGCCTCGGCGAGGTGCCCGTCCCAGACGTCCAGGGTGCGCAGGTCCCCGGCGGCACCGGCGCGGCGGGCCGGGCCGGCGGACTTGAGCAGGGCGTTGCGCTGGCGCAGCACCCGGTCGTAGTCGCTGCGGACGCCGGCGAAGCGGGGGTTGCGCAGCACGAGCAGCTCGTCCAGGAAGTGCCGGCGCTCCGACGGGTCACCCTTGACCACGGCCAGGTCCTCGGGCGCGAAGAGCACGGTGCGCAGGATCCCGAGCACCTCGCGAACCCGGGAAACCGCTGCCCGGTTGATCCGGGCCCGGTTCGCCCGGCCCGGGCTGACCTCGATCTCGACGAGCAGCTCGCGACCGTCCCGGACCACAGCCGTGCGCACGACGGCTCGCTCAGCCCCGGCCCGGACCAGCGGCGCGTCGGTGGCCACCCGGTGGCTGCCCAGTGTCGCGACGTACCCGGCCGCCTCCAGCAGGTTCGTCTTGCCCTGGCCGTTGGGGCCGATCAGCACGGTCGGCCCGGGGTCCAGGGCCAGGTCGGCGGCGGCGTAGTTGCGCCAGTCCGAGACGCCGAGGTAGCGCAGGTACACCGGTGCTCAGGTCCCGCCGGCCGCGGACCACCGGGCCGGGGGTGACATCGGCACCGCTCAGGCCGGGCTCTCGGCCTCGCCGGAGGCCACCTCGCGGACGGCGTGCCCGCCGAACTGGTTGCGCAGCGCGGCGACCGCTTTCATCGCCGGAGACTCCTGCTGCCGGCTGGCGAATCGGGCGAACAGCGCGGCCGCGATCACCGGCATCGGCACCGAGTTGTTGATCGCCTCGTCCAGCGTCCAGCGGCCCTCCCCGGAGTCCTCCACCCAGCCGGTGATCTGGGCCAGCTCGGGGTCCTGGTTCAAGGCGTTGACCAGGAGTTCCAGCAACCAGGACCGGATCACCGTGCCCTGCGTCCAGCTCTGCAGGACACCCGGGACATCGTGCACCACGTCGGTGGCGACGAGCAGTTCGTAGCCCTCGGCGTAGGCCTGCATCAGGCCGTACTCGATGCCGTTGTGCACCATCTTCGCGAAGTGGCCGGCGCCCACCGGGCCGGCGTGGACGAACCCGGCGTCGCCTTCGGGCTTGAGTGCGTCGAACACCGGCTGGACCCGCGCGACGTCCTCGGCACTGCCTCCGACCATAAGCGCGTAGCCGTTGGCCAGCCCCCACACCCCGCCGCTGACGCCAGCGTCGACGTAGCCGATGCCCTTGTCCACCAGTCCGGCGGCGTGCTCGATGTCGTCGCTGTAGCGGGAGTTGCCACCG
>JBBPYA010000118.1:0-3365 GCA_038200385.1 Mycobacteriales bacterium | reverse complement strand
CTCGCCGCGTACGGTTTCGTCGCCACCTTGCAACCCGATGCGAACTTCGGTCGCATCCTCGCCGCCTACGGCGGAATCTTCGTCGCCGGAAGTCTTCTGTGGGGCATGGTTGCGGATGGGTTCAGGCCGGACCGCTACGACCTATGGGGCGCGGGCCTCGGCCTGGTCGGTGTCTCGATCATCATGTACGCGCCGCGGTCCGGCGCTCTCGAGGGATAGGCCGGTAGCCGATCGTCCGTCGGCGCAGCTACCGGCTGAGCGGCACGCGGGCGTGTCGTGGAAGCCGCGCCTGCGGTACCAGCCCCAAGGGCCAGTCATCCTCGTGGGCTCCGACCACTGCCGTTTGGCTGCCTTCGCTGGCCAGAACGTCCAGCCCCGCCGCCAGCAGGGCGTCGCCGTATCCCTGGCCTCGCCACGACGGGAACACTCGGGGCGTGACCAGGGGCCGTGGCATCAGCCGGCGCGGGCCAGGGCGACGAGCGCGGCGGCGTCCGCGATAGCAGCAGCAGCGCGGCGACCCAGGGTCGCAGTCGGAGCCGGACCAGGGGTGCGGTGAGCGGGTCGGTGAAGTAGCCGGCGAACGGCGCGATCCGCTCGTCGGGGTCGCGCGGACCCGGCAGCACCGGCAGCAGCACCCGCCACACCAGCCAGAACCCGTAGAAGCTGAGGACGCTGCCCGAGCCGGACGAGCAGGGCGATCCCGAACTCGATCACCTCACCGCCCGCCGCTGACGACGGCGGGTCCGCCGATTGCGTGGTCGTGGGTGCGCCGGTCGTCCTCGACCCGCTGCCAGGCCTTGCGGGCGGCGATCAGCACCGGGTCCCACAGTGGGGAGAACGGCGGTGCGTAGGACAGGTCGGTGTTGAGCAGCTCTTCCACTGTGGTCTCGTGCCACAGAGCCATCGCGAGCACGTCGATGCGCTTGGCGGCGCCTTCCTGTCCGACGATCTGCGCGCCCAGCATCCGGCCGGTGCCGCGTTCGACGATGAGCTTCGTGCGGATCGGTCTCGCGCCCGGGTAGTAGCCGGCCCGGGTGGTGGAGTCGACCGCGACCGTCAGCGGGTCGAACCCGGCCGCGCGGGCGTCGGTCTCGCCGAGGCCGGTCCGGCCGACCTGGACGTCGCAGATCTTGGTGACAGCGGTGCCCAGCACGCCGGGAAACGTGGCGTAGCCGCCACCGATGTTGATCCCGGCGGTGCGGCCTTCCTTGTTCGCATAGGTGCCCAGCGCGATGGTGACCGGCCGGCGGGAGACCCGGTGGAACTTCTCCGCGCAGTCCCCGGCCGCCCATACCCCCTCGAGGCCGGTCCGCAGCCGCCGATCGACGGCGATCCCGCCGGCCGGCCCGAGCGGGATACCGGCCTGCGCGGCCAGTGCCGTGTCGGGTCGCACCCCCAGCCCGAGGATCACCAGGTCGGTCGGGACGGTGGTCTGGTCGGTGACGACCGCCGAGACCCCTCCGGCGTCAGTGTCGAAGCCGGTCACCGTCTCACCAAGCCGCAGCGTCATCCCGAAGCCGTGCATCGCCTCGGTCAGCATCCCTCCCATGTCCGGGTCCAGACCGGTCAGCGGGGCCTGCCCACGATCGATGACGGTGACGGCCACGCCCCAGGCGCACAACGCCTCGGCGAGCTCCAGACCGATATAGCCGGCGCCGACGATGACCGCCCGTCGCGGCCGGTCCCGCTCCAGGGCGGCCCGTACCGCCAGGCCGTCGTCCAGGGTCTGCACCCCGAAGATCCCCTGCGCGTCGGCGCCGGGCAGCGGCGGGCGGATCGGAGCCGCGCCGGTCGCGATCATCAGCTGGTCGAAGCCCTCCCACGTCTCGCCGCCGACGTCGAGGTCGCGCACCAGGACCGCGCGCCGGTCGGTGTCGATGGCGGTCACCTCGTGGCGTAGTCGCGCCTCGATCGCGTAGTCGCGGAGGAACTGCTCCGGGGTCCGGGCGATCAGCGCCTCGACGTCGTCGACGTCGGTGCCGATGAAGTACGGGATGCCGCAGGCCGAGTAGGAGGTGTAGTTGCCCCGGTCGAACGCCACGATCTCCAGTTGCTGCCGGCTCTGCCGTCGCCGGGCCGCGGACGCCGCGCTCATCCCGGCCGCGTCACCGCCGATGACCAGCAGTCGCTGCGCCATCAGGACGCGCTCGGCGCATTGACCCGCTGCCACTCCCGCAGCGAGGGCTCGCCGGTGGCCAGCTGGCGCACCCGGTCCCACAGCGGGTCGGCCCGGTCCTGTGCCGGGACGGCATCGAGCTTGACGAAAGCCACCTGACCGGATCCGAAGACGAACGTTGGGGGGCCGAACACCCCGATCGCCCGGCCGGCGGCGTGGTCGGCGGCGAGCGCTGCGAAGGCTGCCGCCCGGTCGAACTCGCCGAGATCGGCCTCGCGCCCGAACCCGACGACGTCGTCCGTGGACAGCCGACCGGTCTCGTCGTGCCAAGCGCTGAACATCCGCCGACGGTAGCCGTCGAGGTCACCGTACGCGGCGCGGACGCCGCTCACGGTGTCGAGCCAGTTGCTGGGCCCGGTGGGAGAACCCGCACATGTAGTCGAAGAACACCTCGACAGTCATCAGAAATCCTCTTTCTTGTGGGTGGGTGTAGCACTCTGCGCTCCGGGGGCGGGCGAGGGCGGTTGCCCCGACGAGGCGGGCGATCAGCCGTGAACGGGTGGTGCCGCCCAGCTACCCGCTGCCCCGAGCCCGGTACGGATGCGCCCGACCGGGCCGCGGCCGGTGCCGATGTCCATGCCGGCGGGATCACCGGGACGCCCCGGCCAGGTGGACCGCGTCCGCAGGCGCGGCGGAGGTCGTGGATCCCGCACCGGCGGTCCTGCAGAAGGCAGCTGCGCGGCCTCGCGTCCGCGCTGGCACCGAATTAGCAGCTCGAGCGACACCCGGCCGCGTGTTCCCTCAGAACCATGGCTCTTCTGGATGAGGCCGGTGAATCAGTGGTACGGATGGTCCAGCCAAGCGATCTTGACCCGGTGAAGGACGTCCTTTAACCCTCGTTTCCGATACAGCGCCGAGAGAGCCCCGGAAGCGGTGGCGGCCGAGCGTGACCCGGTGTGTCGAAACTGGCGTACGGAAAGAGCGTGTCGCGGGCGCCCCTGTGAGTCGTTTCGGTACGTCCGGGAGCGCGGGTCACCTGCACTGCTCATCAGGACGTCAGGGCGGCTGCGCAAAGGCCCTCTCAGGAAGGGGTCCTGGCGACTATGACTAGATGGGGACCGACGCCGAGCATTTCGGGAGCCTGTGCCGAGCGGCGGGCGACGTCCAGGATGGCCGCGCGGGCGGCGGGGTCGTGCCAGCGATCCTCGAGGTCGGGCAGGTAGGCGCCGGCTCCTTCGACCGCCTCGAG
>JBBPYA010000117.1:0-3233 GCA_038200385.1 Mycobacteriales bacterium | reverse complement strand
GTCGGCGGGGCCGGGGCGTCGTCCACGCTGATCCCGAAGTCGGTGGCCAACCCGGCCAGCCCCGACGCGTAGCCCTGACCCACCGCGCGGAACTTCCAGCCGCCCTGCCGCCGGTACAGCTCACCGAAGATGAAGGCCCGCTCGTCGGTGGCATCGGTGATGTCGAAGCGGGCCAGCGCCGCCCCGGAGCCGTCGTCGTACAGGTGCAGGGCCAGCCCCGCGACCCGGCCGAACGTCGTTCCGTCCACGCTGCCGCCGAGCAGCACGCGGTCGATGCCGGGCGGCACCAGCCCCAGATCCACCGCGACGGTGTCCTCGACCCCGCCCGGCCCGCGGGACTTGCCCTGGTGGCGGACCGCGCCGGCACCGCCGGAGGGCTGGTTGTAGAAGACGAAGTCCTCGTCGGAGCGGACCCGCCCGGCCGCGGTGAGCAGCAGCGCGGAGGCATCGGCGTCGGCCGCACCGGACCAGGCCAGGACGGCGCGTACCCGGCCGGCCTGCAGAGCGATGTTCGCGCCCTTGGACATCGGCTGTGTCATCGCCGGATTGTGTCAGCTCCGGATCGGCCCGCTGAGCGTCGTCCACAGTTCATCTCGCTCCGGTCGCCGTCACCGTGGACTGGGCTAGCGTTGTTCCGATGCGGCACTTTGCCCAGCTTTGCGCCCAGGACCGGCGCCGGCTGTTCGCCCGGGAGCCGGAGGAGATCGGCACGGACCGCGAGTTGTGCGCGGTGGGGCTCGGGGCGACGCTGTATTCCCCGGCCACCCGACCCCGGCTGGCCGCGGACCTGGCCCGGCGCGCAGCGGCCGGCCTGTGCAGCCAGGTGCTCTGCCTCGAGGACGCGATCCCCGACGACGAGGTGCAGGCCGCCGAGTGCAATCTGGTGGCCGAGCTGCAGCGCTACGCCGACCGCGGCGAGGCCGACCTGCAGCTGTTCGTCCGGGTCCGGGTCCCCGACCAGATCCCGGACTTGCTGGCCCGGCTCGGGTCGGCCGGCGACGTGCTGTCCGGGTTCGTGCTGCCGAAGTTCACCGCGAGCACCGGCCGCAAGTACCTGGACGCGCTCGCGGCCGTCCCGGGGGAGCGGGCCGCCCGGATGCTCGTGATGCCCGTGGTGGAGTCCCCCGAGGTGGTGTTCCAGGAGAGCCGGACGGAGACGTTGCGCGGCATCGCCCACGTGCTCGCCGAGTCCCGCGAGCGGGTGCTGGCGGTCCGGATCGGGGGCACCGACCTCTGCGCCGCCCTCGGCCTGCGCCGGGACCGGGAGCTGTCCATCTACGACCTGCGGCCGGTGGCCGCGGTGATCGCCGACATCGTCGGCATGCTCGGCCGGGCCGACGGGACCGGGTTCGTCATCACCGGCCCGGTGTGGGAGTACTTCGCCAGCGAGCAGCGCCTGTTCAAGCCGCAGCTGCGGGCCACGCCGTTCGCCGAGCACGAGGTGCTGCCGCTGCGCCGTGAGCTGCTCGCCCGCGACCTGGACGGGCTGATCCGCGAGATCGTCCTGGACAAGGCAAACGGGCTGCTCGGCAAGACGGTGATCCATCCGAGCCACGTGCCTGCCGTGCACGCCCTGCTGGCGGTCACCGCCGAGGAGTACGCCGACGCGACCGACCTGCTGGGTGCGGACGCGGCCGCGGGCGGCGTACGGCGGTCCACGTACGGCAACAAGATGAACGAGGTCAAGCCGCACCGGGCCTGGGCGCTTCGGACGGTGTTGCGCTCCCGGGCATTCGGGGTGACCCGCCCGGGGGTCGGGGTCGTCGACCTGCTCGACGCCGGCACACCGAGTTGACCCGGGCTCCGACCACGCCGGCCGCTTCCGTCTCCTGGGTCGGGGACCGCTACGGCTTCGAGCTGCGGCCCGGTGATTCCCCGACCGGCTGGGAGGTCACCGATCTGGTCGGGGTCGGGCTCCGGCAGAACCCGCGCCGGGCCCACCTGCTGGTCTCCACCGTCCTCGGCAAGCACGTCCCGACCGACCCGCGGATCGTGCTGGCGGCCGGGCGGCTGCTCGGGTCCCTCGTCGGCGCGGCGTTCGGCGGACGGGTCGTGACGGTGCCGGAGGCGGACCTGCTCCGAGCCGCGCTGCGCGGCGAGCCGGGCTCGGCGCGGCAACTGCTCGGCTCCGTCCCGGTCGCTGAGCCTGCGCCGGCCGGCACGGTCGTGCTGGGTTACGCCGAGACCGCCACCGGGCTCGGGCACGCCGTCGCCGAGGCGCTGCCCGGCTGCTACTACCTGCACTCCACCCGGCGGGAGGTGCCCGGGGTTTCACCCGCCGCCGCCTTCGAGGAGGAGCACAGCCACGCAACCGGCCACCTCCTGCTGCCCGAGGAGCCGGCCGCGCTGGGCCGGCCCGGTCCGGTGGTTCTGGTCGACGACGAGCTGAGCACCGGACGTACCGCGCTGAACACCATCCGGGTCCTGCACCGGCTGCGGCCGCGAGCGCGCTACGTCGTGGCCGCCCTCGTCGACCTGCGCGGGCCGGGGGATCGGGCCGCGCTGGCCGCGGTCGCCGCCGAACTCGGCACCCGGATCGACGTCGTCAGCCTGTCAACGGGCAGCGTCGTACTCCCGGCGGACCTGCCGGCCAGGGTGGCCGACGACGACGGCGCGGCACCGCTCCGGCGCAACACTGCGGCGCCGGCCCGGGGGACCGGCGCCGAGGTGCGGACGCTGTCCGGCTGGTGGCCCAAGGGGCTGCGGGAGGGCGGCCGGCACGGCTACCGCGGCGCCGACCGGGCCGCCCTGGAGCGCCAGGTCGGCCGGCTCGCCGAGCGGCTGCGGGGGGCTACCACCGGCCGGGTGCTGGTGCTGGGCACCGAGGAGCTGTTGTACGCGCCGCTGCGGCTCGCGGTGGCGCTCGCCGAGCGGTCCGCCGACGAGGTTCGGTTCTCCTCCACGACCCGGTCCCCGGCGATCGCGGTGGACGAGCCCGGCTACCCGCTGCGGACCCGGCTGGCCTTTCCCGCGAGCGACGGCCCGGGTGAGCGCTACGCGTACAACGTGGCCGGTGCCGGCTTCGACACCGTCGTGGTCGTCACCGACGCGACCGATCCAGGGGCGCTGGTCCACGCGCTGGCCGGCTGCTGCGAGCGGCTGCTGGTGCTGCCGGTCCCGGCGTACCACCCGAGGCCGCTACCGGAACCTTTGCGCGGTCCCGAGTTCGGCTCCTACCCCGCCGAGGACGTCGGGTGGCTGCTCACCGACCTGTCCGGCGTCTCGCTGGAGGC
>JBBPYA010000116.1:0-12924 GCA_038200385.1 Mycobacteriales bacterium | reverse complement strand
CTCCGGGCGCCCGCTGTCCGCGGCGGCCGACGAGGTGGATCTCGACGTGCTGCGGGAGCTGTCGCTGCTCACCGCGAAACCGTTCCTGTACGTGTTCAACGTCGACGAGGCCGAGTTGGCCGACGCCGGCTACCTCGACGAGCTGCGGGCGCTGGTCGCCCCGGCGGAGGCGATCTTCCTCGACGCCAAGATCGAGGCCGAGCTGATCGACCTGCCCGCGGACGAGGCGCTGGAGCTGCTCCAGTCGATCGGCCAGGACGAGCCCGGCCTGCACCAGCTGATCCGGGTCGGTTTCGCCACCCTCGGCCTCCAGACGTTCCTCACCGCCGGCCCGAAGGAGTCGCGGGCCTGGACGATCCGCCGCGGGGCGACCGCCCCGGAGGCGGCCGGCGTCATCCATACCGACTTCCAGCGCGGCTTCATCAAGGCCGAGGTGGTCTCCTACGACGACCTCGTCGAGGCCGGCTCGATGGCCGGTGCGAGGAGCGCCGGGCGGGCCCGGATCGAGGGCAAGGACTACGTCATGGCCGACGGCGACGTGGTGGAGTTCCGGCACTCCGGCGGGACGGCCGGCAAGAAGTAGCGCTCAGCCCGGTTCCGGCAGCGCCTGGACGAGCCTGCCCAGGAACACCCGCTGTCCGGTGACGAGCCGCTCGTACGCCGACGTCGGGTCGAACCACTGCACCCGATCCACCTCCGGGAACGTCTGTAGTACACCTGAGCGCGGCGGCCAGTGCAGTTCGAACGTGCCTGGCTCGATCCGGTCCGGGTCGAGGTCACCGCGGACCGCCCACACCGTGACCAGCTTGCCGCCGGACTGCCGCGCCGATCCGAGGTCGAGCAGCTCGCCGTCCGGCGGGGGCAGGCCGAGCTCCTCGCGGAACTCCCGCCGGGCCGCGGCCAACGCCGGCTCCGGGTCCTCGTACTCGCCCTTGGGCACCGTCCAGGCGCCGGCGTCCCTGTTCCGGAAGTACGGGCCGCCCATGTGGGCGAGCAGCACCTCGAGCGAACCCCCGGTCCAGCGGTACACCAGGATTCCGGCGCTGCGCCTACGGCTCACCCGGCCCAGTGTGCCCCGGCCTCACAGCGTGATGCCCAGGCACTTGCAGGTGCCCTGCCCGTAGCCGGCCGAGGCCGGGTTGACCACCGTGATCGGCAGGTTCGTGCCCCGGCTGTGCTGCGGGTCCACCGTCATCCGGGCGGTGATCGTCCCGGGCCCGACGACGACGACGTTCGAGAACGTCACCCCGTCCGGCCCGGTGACGGTGGCCCCGTTGACGAAGCCGGTCCCCAGGATCGTCACCGGCGTGGTCGTACCCCGGAGCACGGTGGGCGGCGTCAGCGACAGCACGGTCGGTCCCGTGGTGACCGTGAAGCACCCGACGCAGGTGCCGGTCCCGCCGTCGAGGTTGGTGATCTTGACGTCGTAACGGCCGGTCTGCGCGGTCTCCTTCACCGTCACGGTGACCTTCAGCGCGGTACTGGACACGAACTGGGTGGATACCACCGAGACCCCGAGGCCCCCCGTGATCCGCGCGTCGGCCCCGCTACTGAAGTCGGTGCCGGTCACGGTCACGATCCGCTCGGTCGCCCCGGTGGCGAGGGACGCGGCCGCGGCCGGTGTGGGCTTGGCCGTGATCCGCAGGCACCCGCCGCAGGTGCTGGCTCCGGCGGCCGGCGTGGTCACGGTGACGTCGCGGGTCTCCGGGGTGAGCGTCGCCCAGGTACTGAGCGTGACCCGGATGGTGGTGGCGTTGACGTACGTCGTCGCTGTCACCGTTACCCCCTTGCCCGCCACCGCCACGACGCTGGTGGGCTGGAAGTTCCGCCCGGACAGCGTGATGTCCCGTGCGGTCGCTCCTGGACCCACCGTGTCCGGGGTCAGCCCGGTGAGGGCGGGCGCCGGGACCGCCCCGCTGTCGTGCCGGATGGTCCCGGTCGCCGACGGGGTGGCCAGCGCGGCCCCGGTCGGGTTGGACAACGCCAGGGTGAACGTCTGGTCCGGCTCGACGCCGGAGTCGGGCAGGATCGTGATCCGGACCTGCTGTGACGTGGCGAAGGCCGGGAAGGTCAGCCGGCCGGACTGCGCGGTGTAGTCCGCGCCGGCGGTGGCCGTCCCGTCCACCGTCCGGTAGTCCACGGTGACCGGGTTGACGGTGCCGGAATCCAGCTGGACGTCGAAGAGCAGCTCCGTCGGTCCGGAGTTGCCCACCGAGGCCAGCCGGTCGGCCGCGCTGAGCATGGCAGCCACGGTGAGGCAGTCACAGCGGGCGGTACCGAAGCCACCGGCCGCGCCGTTGGTCACCGTCACCGGCAGGTTGTCCTTGCGGGCGCGGTCGGCATCCACCGACATGGTGGCGCTCAGCGTCGTCGAGTTGACCACCCGGACGTTGCTGAACGTGACCCCGGACGGCGGGGTCAGCGTGGCTCCCGCGGCCAGGCCGGTGCCCGAGAAGGTGACCGCGGTCGTGGTTCCCCGCCCCACGGCCGGCGGCGTCATGGTGGTCAACGTCGGTCCGCCGATCACGCTGAAGCAGCCGGTGCAGACGCCCAGGCCGCCGTCGGCGTTCGTGATGCGGACGTCGCGGCTGCCCAGCGAGGCCCCGGAGGCGACGGTGACGGTCAGCCGGAGCGTGGTGGGGGAGACGTACGTCGCCGCGCTCGTCGTGACGCCGGAGCCGCCGGTCAGGTTGCCGGTGCTACCCGGGCGGAAGTCGGTGCCGGTCACGGTCACAACCTGGTTGCTCGCGCCGGTGGCCAGGTTCGGGCCGGCCGCCTGCGGCTGCGGGCGCGGGGTGACGCTCAGGCAGCCGGCACACGTGCCGTAGCCCAGACCGGGATTGGTAACCGTGACGTCGTTGCCCCCGGTGGTCGTCTTGCTGGTCGTGCTCACCGTGACGACGATCGTCTGGGCGTCGACGAACCGGGTCCGGTCCAGCCGCAGGTCGGATCCGGTGATCGCGACCGTGGACGTGGCCACGAAATTGCGCCCGGTGATGGTGCGGTCGACCTGGTTGGCGCCGAGGCCGATGTCGGCGCTGACCCCGGTAACGACCGGCAGGGTGGGCGCGTTGTCCTGGTGGGTGATGGTGCCGGTCCCGCCGCCGCCGGCGAGTACGGCGTTGGTGGGCGCGGACAGGGCGATACCGAACTGCTCGACCGGCTCCGGCCCGTTGTCCCTGCTGATCGTCACGACCAGCGGCAGTTCGGTGACCCCCGGTGTGAAGAGGAGTTGGCCGGAATTCGCGACGTAGTCGCTGCCGGCGGTCGCCGTCTCGTCGACGGTCGCGTAGTTGACCGTGACGGGCTGGGAGCTGGCTGCGCTCAGCGACACCGTGAACGTCATCGGAACCGAGCCGGCGTTGCCCACGGTGGCGGCTGCGTCCGAGATCAGGATCTGGGGCAGTTGCCGGACCGTCAGCTGCACTCCGGCTGCGGTGTAGGCCAGGTCGAGGTAGCGTCCCCCGGCCAGCTGCTGGCCGGTGACGGTGTCGAACTGGCCGTTCCATCCGTGCGCGGTGATGATCGTGTACGTCGCGCCCAGCGCCGGGGTGTAGCCGGGTTGGGCCGACAACGCGAGGGTCCCCGCCAGGGTCGCGCTGCCCTGCACCGCGATCCGCGGCGAGCTGGTGGGCGGCCCGAGGACGATGCTGACTACGCCTCCCGCGCGCTGTTCGAACGTGCTGGTGACGCCGAGTTCGCCGGTGGGCAGGACGCCGGCCGCGCCGGAGTACCCGCTGACCCGGCCGTTGCCGGTGAGCGTGCCGCCGTCGAAGTTGACACCGGGAGCGGTCTGGGCGACCAGCGCCCCGGTCACGTTGGTCGTGCCAGCGGTCTGGGTGTAGGTGTTGACGTACAGCGTGTGTTTGGTGACCGTGACGCTGCCGGTGTTGGCCAGGTCGCCCTCGACCCGGATGGTGCGCCCCACGGTCAGCGAGCCGGAGTTGGCGGTCAGGGCGCTCAACGCCTGGTTGCCGGCCGGATCCAGCAGGCTGCCGGTCGTGGTGACGCTGATCTGGGCGGCGTTGGTGGTGACGTCCCCGGTCAGCCGGATGTTGCCCATGCTGGCCGCGTCGCCTCCGGCGGCGTACGTCCCGGCCGAGAGCCGGCCCGCCCGGAAGTTGCTGAGGTCGTTGAGGTCCAGCTCGCCCTTGATGCTCTGCACGCTGCCCTGGTTGTCCATCGTCGCGTCGATCGCGTACACGTCCGAGGGACCGTTCTGCGTGACGGTGAGTTGGCCGTTGTTCAGCAGCTGGGTGCCGGGCGACCCGCCGCCGACGACCTGACTCGGGCACGTTGTGACCGCGAGGTAGCTGCCGTCGTTCTGGAACACCGAGCCGTCGGCCAGCGCGACGGGTCCGGCGCACCCGACGTGGCTGAACGTCCCGCGGTTGACCACCCGGGACCCGCCGTCGACGGTCAGGCTGTCCACGGTGGCCTGCCCCCCGGTCGGGACGGTCAGCGTGCCGCCGCCGGTGAAGCGCAGGTTGCTGCCGGTCAGCGTGGTCACCGTCGGTCCGCCGGACAGTGTTCCGCCGTCCATTTGCAGCGCCGTCAGGACCAGCCCGTTGTCGGCGTCGATTGTCCCGCCGGTGCCCATCAGGGCGCCGCTGTTCGGCCAGGTCGAGGAACCCAGGTGCAGCGTGCCGCCTGGCGCGACCATCATCCGGGCGCCGGAGGGGACGTCGAAGCTGCCCGTCGCGGTGCTGATCGGCCGGGTGATCAGCGACCCGCTGCTGAGTTGCACCCGGCCGCGGTTGTCCAGCCGCCCACCGAGGTCGTAGGTCTGGTCCGCCTGCTGGCTGATGACGAACGTCGCACCGGCCTCGTTGACGATCTTCGAGCCGTCGTTGCTGTCGGCGTAGATCCGCATCCCGCAGCTGCTGGCCGCGGTGAGCCGCCCGTCGTTGTCCAGGACCGCGCCGTTGTAGACGTACACGTAGTCGTAGCAGGAGCTGTGGGTGAGCTGGCCCTGGATCAGCAGCCGGCGACCGTGGTCGAGGATCATGCCGTTCGTCGTCACCGCCGTCGACGCGGCCAGCGTGGTCGTCCCGGCCCCGTCCAGTACGGCGTTGTTTGACAGCTCCGGCGTGCCGGTGAGCACCACGTCCGCGGTGCCGGCGAGCATCCCTCCGGAGCGGACGGCGAGGTTCGCGATCACCGAGTCGACCGCGCCGCTGCTCGAGCCGATGACGAGCTTGCCGCCCTCGACGGTCAGGCTGATGCCGCCGCTGGAGAAGTCCACGCCGGCGACCGTGCGCGACAGCGAGGTGTAGCTGACCGCGGTGCGGACCGGCGCGGCCGCCACGCAGGCGACGTCGGTGCTCAGCGGGATCCGTCCGGTCCCGGCCCCGTCCGGGGACGGCGACCAGTTCGTGGTGGTCGTCCAGCTGGTGCTGGCCGCTCCCGTCCAGTACACGGTGCAGCTGCCGGCGGCACCGGCCGGGGTAGCCTGGAACAGTGCCGCGGCGACTACGCCGGCGGCCAGACCGGCCAGGACGCGCGCGGGCCGAAGCCTGCCGAGTACCGCGAAAGACGCCTCAGAGCGCACCGCGGAAAGGGGTCGGATCAACTGCCACCGCCAAGACTGGGCGAGGCGCGGCCGCCGAACCCGGGCGCGTCACTCGCCTGGACGCTACCAAGGAACAGCACGCTACGTAGCCAATCACTACTTATAGTTACAACGATCCGGTCACAAGATGTAGTGACTCGATTACGCATCGTGTTGGGCGCGGTTAGGCTGCTCAGGGGGGAACCATCGAACAGTGGGAGTGCTGCATGACGGCAGGCATCGCGCAAGGGGTGGCCGGCTCGGGAACGCGCGGGCAGCCCCGGGCCCAGGCCGGGCTGCTGTCCCCCGATCCGGTCCTGCACCTGGTCCGACGGGCGACGTTCGGGCCGACGGCGGCGCTGCTTGCCGAGGTGCGGGCGCAGGGCACCGACCGCTGGCTGGACGACCAGCTGAACCCCGCCCGGATCGACGACTCCGCATGCGAGGCGATCCTGGCCCGGTGGCCCACCCTGACCGCGTCCCTGGCCCAGCTCAACGGCCTGGCCAAGCCGCGGCAGGCCTCCACCGACCTGATCCAGGCCACCGTGGCGCGGCAGATCTTCAGTCGACGTCAGCTCTTCGAGGTGATGGTCGACTTCTGGTCCAATCACTTCAACATCGTCGCTCCGCACCCGTCGTCGTACACCAGCAAGCCGATCGACGAGCGCACGGTGATCCGACCCAACGCGCTGGGCCGGTTCGAGGACATGTTGCTGGCCAGCGCGAAGAGCGCGGCCATGATGACCTACCTGAACAACGCCGAGTCCGAGGGCGACGACCCGAACGAGAACTACGGCCGCGAGATCATGCAGTTGCACACCGTCGGCTCGGACGCCGGGTACACCGAGGACGACGTACGCAGCAGTGCGCTGGTCCTCACCGGGCGCTCGACCGACGGCCACGGGGCCTTCCAGTACAAGCCGGGCATCCATCACGTGGGGCCGGTGAGCGTGATGGGGTGGTCCTCGGCCAACTCCTCGGCCAACGCGGGGATGTCGACCAGCGACGGCTACCTGCGCTACCTCGCCCGGCACGCGAGCACCGCGGCGCACCTGGCGCTGAAACTGGCCACCCGATTCGTCAGCGATGCCCCGCCGCAGTCCCTGATCGACTCGATGGCCGGGGCGTACCTGGACTCGGGGACCCAGATCGTGCCGATGCTGCAGGAGCTGTTCAACTCCGCAGCCTTCGCCTCCTCGGTCGGGCAGAAGACCCGCCGGCCACTGGAGGACATCGCCGCGACGATGCGGATCCTCGGGGTGCAACCCCCGGCGGCGAACTCGGTCAAGGAGTTCGGCAATCTCGTCTCCGACGCCACCCGGATGGGCCAACCGCCGCTGGGCTGCTTCCCGCCGACGGGGTATCCCGACGTCGCCGAGGGATGGCGGTCGGTCGGCACCACGCTCGCGCTGTGCAACCTGCGCCGCAACATGGTCCGCGGCTACCCCCGGGGGATGGCCCGCCCGGACGTGTCGACGTTCCTGGCCGGACCGGCGATGGCGACGTACGGGGACATGATCGACCGGCTCACGACTTCCGTCACCGGTCAGGTGTTCCGCGACGACCACCGCACCGCGCTGCTGAACTATGCCGGACTGTCCGAGTCCGGCGCCTACGACCAGAGGACCGTGGACCAGTGGCTGGCCGACCTGACCGAACTCGTCCTGGATTCCGCCTACCGGGTGCTGCGGTGACGGCCGCTCCGGCCGCGGGGGTGCCGAGGCTGCTGGCCGAGGCGGACCGGGTCACCGGCGATCTGGAACGGCAGCGCCGGCTCTGGGATCGTGGCTTCACCCGCCGGTCCTTCCTCGCCGGGTCGGGCATGGTCGTCGCCGCGTCCCTGGGCTCGCAACTGGTGACGACCCGGCACGCTTTTGCCGCACCGGGAACCGGCTCGGGCAAGACCCTGGTCTCGGTCTTCCTCCGTGGCGGCCTGGACGGCGTGGCCACGGTCGTGCCGGTTGACCCGATCTACCAGCAGAACCGGGGACGGATCGCGATCCCGGAGTCGACGCTGCTCCCGTTGGACAGTCGGTTCGGTCTGCACCCGTCCTGTGCCCCGCTGCAGTCCCTGTGGAACTCCCGGCAGCTGGCGTTCGTGCACGCGGTGGGGGCGCTCGACGCCAACCGCGACCACTTCGCGTGCCAGGCCCAGATCGAGCGCGCCGACGACAACTCCGCAGCCGGCACCGGCTGGCTGGAGCGCGTGTTGGAGGTCGATGGGCCCGGGACGACGTTCCGCGCGGTCGCCGAGGGTCCGTCGGTGCCCGCCTCGTTGCGGGGAGCCGTCGGGGCGGTGGCCATGACCGGGATCTCCTCGTTGAAGTTCGACAACCCCTCACCCAAGATCTCCGACGCGCTCAGCGCGCTGTACACCGGGCTGGACAACCCCATCGAGGGTCTGATGGCGACCACCGTGCAGGCCGTGGCCGACGCCGTCCCGCTCCAGGCCACGCCGCCCGCACCCGCCCCCGGGGCGCGGTACGCCTCCGACTCGTTCGGGTCCGCGCTCGCCGACATCGCGCGGTTGGTCAAGGCCAACGCCGGGCTCCGGGTGGCCACGGTCGACGTCGGCGGCTGGGACCTGCACAGCGCGGCGGGCACCGTCGACGCCGGCGCGATGACCAGCCACCTGGCCGACATCAGCAAGTCGCTGTACGCCTTTTCGGTCGACCTGGGCTCCCGGCTGGGCGACGTGACGGTCGTGACGATGTCGGAGTTCGGTCGACGGCTGGAGGTGAACAGCGGCGGCGGGACCGACCACGGGCACGGCGGTCTGATGATGGTGATGGGCGGAATGGTCAACGGCGGCAGCGTCTTCGGCAAATGGCCCGGGCTGGCCACGTTGGACCACGGCGACGTGCAGACCGTCAACGACTACCGGGACGTGCTCGGTGAGGCGGCCCAGAAGACGCTGAACCTGGGTGACCTGACCACGGTGTTCCCGAACTACCGGGTGGCCCCGCTGGGGATCATGCGCTGACCCGCACGGGCTACCACTGCGGCCGCAGTGGAAAGCCCCCCTCGCCGTCGATGCTCTTCTCCCCGAGCACCTGGTGCAGCTGGATGTGGTTGCGCTCGAAGCCGAGCCGAGACCCCGTCATGTACAGCAGCCAGATCCGGGCCCGGGCCAGCCCGACCTCCGCGACCGCGGCGTCCCAGTCCGCCTCGAGGTTGTCGCACCACTGGGTCAGGGTGAGCGCGTAGTGCTCGCGCAGGTCCTCCACGTGCCGCAGCTCGAAGCCGGTGTTCTGCATCACCGACGCCAGGTGGCCGACCCCCATCAGCTCCCCGTCGGGGAAGACGTAGCGGGCGATGAAGCCGCTGGCCTTGGCCGGCTGGGTGGTCGTCGGGCGGGTGATGCAGTGGTTGAGCAGCCGCCCCTGCGGGCGGAGCCGGGCGTAGAGCCGGGCGAAGTACGCCGGGATCTCCCGCTCGCCGATGTGCTCGGTGAGCCCGATCGAGCTGACCGCGTCGAAGCTGTCCTCCGGGGTGTCCCGGTAGTCCAGGTGACGGACCTCGGCGAGGTCGGCCAACCCCTCCTGGGCGATCCGCTTCTGCGCGAACTCGGCCTGCTGGCGGGACAGCGTCACCCCGAGGGCGTGCACGCCGTAGTGGGCGGCGGCGTGCAGCACCATGCCGCCCCAGCCGCAGCCGACGTCGAGCAGTCGCATCCCGGGGCGCAGCCCGAGCTTGCGGCAGACCAGGTCGTGCTTGGCCTCCTGGGCCTGCTCCAGGGTTGCCGCAGCCGTCGGGAACACCGCGCAGGTGTAGGTCATCGACCCGCCCAGGACGATCTCGTAGAACGTGTTGGACACGTCGTAGTGGTGCGAGATCGCGCTGCGGTCGCGGTGCCGGGAGTGCCGCCACCCGCGCAGCCGGACCTCCTCCGGCGGCGGCGCCTGCGGGCGCAACGTTCCGAGTCCGAGGCCCCGCAGGACCGCCAGTCGCTCGGCCACGGTGAGTTCGGCAACGGTGGTGCCGGTCAGCGCGGCCAGCCCGTCGTACAGGCTGCCGGTGACCTCGATGTCGCCGGCCACGTAGGCCCGGGCCAACCCGAGTTCCTGCGGTGAGGTGACCAGGTAGTTCAGCGCCCGGCGGGAGCGGACCCCGATCCGGACGCCCACGTCGTCGGGTCCCGAGCTGCTGCCGTCGAAGGCGTCGATGCCGACGGGCAGGTCACCCAGGGCGGTTCGGAGCACCTCGGCGACGGGTCGCTGCGTAGTCACGTGTGATCCCCTCCTGCTACCGGGCCCGGACGGTCTTGCCGTACAGATCGAGCAGCCGGCCGTCCGGGTCGTAGCGTTGCTTGAGCTTGCGGTAGGACTCCCCGTTGTAGGTCGCCCAGAACTCCGCCTCCGGGTAGTAGGCCGTGGAGTACAGGGACTTGCGTCCGCCCAGCCGGGTGACCTCCTCCTCGATCCGTCGGTTGTGGATGCCGTCGGCCTCGCCGGGGCGCAGCGCGACAGTGGACCAGAAGCCGATGTTGACGTACAGCGTGTCCGGATCCAGCTCGTACAGGTCCCAGGTCCGCGCGTCCCGCTGCTGCAGTGGGCACAGCCAGACCGGCGCGATGCCGGTGTCACGGTGCAGGAACTCCAGGAACTCCGCGGCGCGCTCCACCGGGACCTCGATGTCCTGCACGACGCGTTCCTCCGGTGCCCGTCCCCGTGCGCGATCGATCCGCCCGACGATGCCGAAGCGCTGCTCCAGGGCGATCAGTCGCCAGTAGGTGTCCGAGCGCAGCAGGCGGGACGGCACCAGCCGACGCACCCGCGGATTCTGTACCCCGAAGGCGCGTGAGCACCAGAACCAGTCGGTGTCCCACCGCCACAGGTAGTCCCGCACGGTGAGGTGATCCTCCCGACGCTGCTGCAGGGACCGGTAGTAGATGTGCCGGCCGGTGTAGTCGCTGACGTCGGGGGCGGCGTCGGCGAACGTTCCCAGTGTGAGATACACCTCGCCGGGGGTGAACACGGTGCCGTCCAGGAAGTCCACCGGCTCCCCTTCGTGGCTGCGCCCGGCGCAGATCGCGGCGAGCGCGGCCAGCGCGTCAGGAGCACTGCCGAAGCGCACGTGCCGCAGCCGGACGTACGGGCGGACCGGTTCCAGTTCGATCTGCAGCCGCAGCGCGTAGCCGAGGGTGCCGTAGGAGTTGGGGAACCCGAAGAACAGCTCGGCGTGCTCGTTGTCCGGCCGCGCGGTGACAAGCCGTCCGTCCCCGGTGAGGACGTCCATCTCCAGGACCGACTCGTGCGGTGTGCCGTTGCGGAACGACGTCGACTCGATCCCGAGTCCGGTCACGGCGCCGCCGAGGGTGATGGTCTTCAGCTGCGGGACCACGAGCGGCATCAGACCGTAGGGCAGCGTGGCGTCGACGAGAGCCTCGTACGTGGTCATACCGAGCACGTCGGCGGTTCGGGCCGCCGGATCGACCGACAGCAGGCCCGACAGTCCTGAGACATCCAGTCCGTGCGCCGCCCGGGCGCGGGCCCGGAAGAGGTTGGACGTGCGCTTGGCCAACCGCACCGGGGCGCCCGGGGGGATCGCGGCGTACGACGCCCGGAGCCGAGCCACGGACTGGTCGTAACGGTGCCGCCCGACGTCGGCCATCACAGCGCCCCCCTCCGGTCCATCATGGCCCAACGCTCAGGCATCGCCGGTAGGCGTCCGGCCCGTGTCACCGTCCAGGTCGCCGCCGACGGCGGTGACGATCGCGTCGATCCGGCCGGCCAGCGCGAGGTCCTTGTCCGTGACTCCGTTGTCCGAGTGGGTGGAGCACTGGAAGTGCAGGCTGCGCCACCGGATGTCGATGTCGGGGTGGTGGTCGGCCCGCTCGGCCTCCTCGGCAACCCGGCGCACCACCTCGATGGCCGCGGCGAAGCTCGGCAACACGGCAGTACGCCGGATCGCGGTGGTGTCCCCGTCCCAGCCGTCCAGGTCGACGAGCGCGGCCCGGATCTCGTCCTCACTACGCAGTTGCGCCATCGTGCGGCCCCCCTCGGGTGGGCGTCGTGGTCCCGTCGGGCGGAACCCTGCGGGGTCGAGTCTGGCAGGGTAGAGCTGGTGTCCGGTGTCCGGCTCGTCGTCGCGGCGGCCATCCTGGACGGGACCGGCCGGGTGCTGGCGGCGCAGCGGGCGGCACCGCCGGAGCTGGCCGGGCAGTGGGAGTTCCCCGGCGGCAAGGTTGAGGACGGGGAGAGCGAGCAGGCCGCTCTCGTGCGCGAGTGCCGCGAGGAACTCGGTATCGTGGTGCGGCCGGGGCAGCTGATCGCGGCGGTGCCGATCCCCGGCGGACGTCTGCTGCGGCTCTGGACGGCCAGGATCTGCTCCGGGGTCCCGACCGTGAGCGAGCATCTGGAGTTGCGGTGGGTGGCTGCCGCCGAACTCCGGGCATTGCCGTGGTTGGCGCCGGACCGCCCACTTCTCACGCTGCTCGAGCCGTCGCTGACCGGACGGTCAGCCGGCGGCGCCGCCGGTGATGTTCCAGGACGCCAGTCGTAGCGAGGGCACGTGCAGACTTCCCGTGCTGCCGGCCATCGGGGCGAGTCCCGCGGGCACGCTGAGCAGGTCCCGCGACACCCCGAGGACCGCACCCGGACCGAGCGCGCCGACGTAGGACTGGGTGAAGCGCAGCGTGCTCACCGCCGGACCCAGCCGGCCATCCTCGATGAGCCAGACCCCGTTGCGGGTAAGCCCGGTGTAGACCAGGGTCTTGGGGTCCAGCGCCCGGGTGTACCAGAAGTCGCTCACCAGCAACCCGCGTTCCACGCCCGCGACCAGGTCGTCCGCCCCGCCGGCGGCCATCCGGACGTCGGCGGGCAGCGCGCCCCAGCGCTCGCCGCCCGGCACCGCGTGCCCCGTCGTGACGGATCCGCACATCGCGGCCGTCCGCCGGTCGTGCGGGATCGCGGTGACGACCCCCCCGGTCACCAGGTCGACCCGGTTACGGGGAGTCCCCTCCGCGTCGAAGGGCAGCCCGGTGGCCTGCCGGTCGGTGCTGTCGTCCCACAGCGAGACGGCGGCGTCGAACTGCTGCTGCCCGAGGGCGGCAAAGGATCGTCCCTCGGCGACCGCCTTGCCGTTGAGTCCTTGCCACAGCAGTCCGGAGACCAGATCGCTGACCGCACCCGGTTCGAGGACGACCTCGTAGCGGCCCGGCGGGAGATCCACCTGCTCCAGCCCCGCGCGCGCCTTTGCCGCTGCCGCGGCACCCAGGGCGGCGCCGTCCACGCTGCTGACGGCGACGGCGGCGGTCCGCGCGGCGCCGTCGGATCGACCGGTGCGGGCGACGGCGTCCACGCTGGCCTGGGTGGAGCGGCCGGTCACGGCCTGCCCGGCGGTGTTGGCGAAGGCCGCCGTGACCGAGGTCG
>JBBPYA010000115.1:0-3489 GCA_038200385.1 Mycobacteriales bacterium | reverse complement strand
GGTGTTGTGGTCGAACACACCGACCGCCAGCCGGGCGGGATGGCGCGGGTGCCGGGCGGCATGCAACTGCGCGGCGCGGTCCAGTTGACGCCCCAGCAACTCGCGGCCGATCCCGCGGCCGCGGTGTCCGGGATGGACCACGCCGAAGCAGTGCACCGTGTGCACGTCCCATACCTCGACAGCACCGAGCACCGCGCCGGCCGCCACCAGCCCGGACCCGTCCAGGAGCGCCCACGTGTCCAGGGCGAGGTCCAGCGAGTCGTCCTGCATCTGCTGCTGCAGGTCTGCCTCGGCGTAGTGCTCGCCGGTCTGGTCCACGGCTTCGGCGGCAGCCAGCAGCTCGGCGTAGTCGGGCACGTCGGCCGGCTCGAGACTGCGCCAGGTCAGGTCCGGATCAGGCACCGGGCCAGCGTAGGACCCGCGCGGGACGCGGTCATCCGGATTTGACCGGCAGCCGTGGAGCGCGGCCCGGGCCGTGGCACCCGCTGCGCGGTCCGGTCAGCGAACGGGCAGCTGCCGGACGAAACTGGTGCGCTTGCGGGCGACGACGAATCCCAGCCGGGAGTAGATCGCCAACCCGCCGATGTCGCTCTCCCCGTCGACGTCGAGGACGGCGCGGCTGTACCCGGCCGCGCGGTAGGCCGCCAGCGCCCGGGTGATCAGATGCGTACCGGTGCCCTGCCGACGGTACTCGGGCAACGTCGCGACCTGCCCGATCCACGCCTCGCGGTCGCCGGTCGCCCTCGCGTCGGCCTCGTAGAAGTAGGACAGCAGGAAGCCGACCACCCGATCCCGGTGCAGGACCAGACTGCTCAGCTCCGACTGGAACGCCCGGCTACCGGTGAACCACTGCGCCCAGCCCTCGGGATCCTGCTCGACCGCGGCGAAACTGGCGGCGAAGGCGGTGTTGTGCGCGCGTCGTACCTCGTCGTCGCGGGCCCAGTCGTAGCCGGTCACGACGAGGCCGTCGGGCAGCCGAGGTACGGCGGGGGGCGGGTGGGCCAGCGAGCGTTCCATGTCGAAGAAATGCCGCAGCGGGGCCAGCCCCGCCGCGCGGACCAGCTGGACATGGGAGCGGCAGTGGTCGTAGGGCCGCACGACGACCTGCCCGGGGATGTCCGGGTGCCGTTCGGCGTGCAGCACCGCGGCCCGGTGCAGCTGGCTGGCCAGGATCCCGCGGCCTACACCCTCCCCGCGCCGATCCGGGTGCACCGCGCCCAGCAGCTCGACGGTGAAGACGTCGTGGATCAGGCCGCGGACCTGCGCCACCCCCATGCCGATCAGCGTGCCGGTGTCGAAGGCGGCCATGGTGTCGGTGGCGATGTCGAGCAGGCCCTCGTTCAACTCCTCGTACAGGTCGGCCTCGTCGAAGCGTTCGCCGGTGCCGTCGACGTCCTCGGCGGCAGCGAGCAGCTTGGCCACCGCCGGGATGTCGGCCGCGGTCAGCGCTCGCCAGGTCAGCCGATCGTTCATGCCAACCCCAGCAACCGGGCACCGTTGTCGTACAGCACGCCGCGCATCCAGTCCGGCCCGAGGCCGAGCCGATCCAGGGCGGCGAGCTGGTGCGCGTACGGGTACGGGATGGTCGGGAAGTCGGTGCCGAGCACGATCCGGTCGGCCAGCTGGGCCAACCGGGCCGGCAGGTGGTCCGGCATCGGCGCGAAGCGCTGCACGTAGTCGGTCCCGAACATCGTGGTGTCCAGGTGTACCCGACCGAAGCGCTCGGCCAGGTCCAGGTGGGCGTCATACTCGTGCATCCCCATGTGCGCGACCACGACGGCCAGCTCCGGGTGGCGACGCAGGACCGCCTCGATGGGGCCGGGACCGGTGTGGTTGCCGGGGACCGGACTGGACCCGCAGTGCACGGTCACGGGAAGCCGGGCGTCGCTGAGCAGCCCCCACACCGGATCCAGCACCGGCTCGGCGGGGTCGAACCCACCGACCTGGACGTGGACCTTGAAGATCCGGGCACCGCCCTCGATGGCGGCCCGGACGTAGTCCACGACGCCGGGTTCGGGGAAGAACGTCGCCGACTGCACGCAGCCAGGCGTCCGGCCGGCGAACTCGGCGGACCAGTCGTTCAGCCAGGCCGCCATCCCGGGCTTGTGCGGGTAGGGGTGGGTCGGGAACGCCAGGACGCCCAGCGCGCGTAGCCGGTCGAGCCGCTCCCCCTCGTCGTAGCGGTAGTGCACCGGCCAGGCCGCGCCGTAGTGGGTCTCACCGGCGTCGAAGTACGCCCACACCTTGGCCTGCATCCTTTCGGGTAGGAAGTGGACATGGGTGTCGACCAGACCCGGCAGGCCCAGGCCGCGCCAGTACGCCGGGACCTCCGCGTCCGTGCGGGGGGCCGGCTCGTTCATGCTCGACAACTGCTAATCCAGTCCCTTCGCCCGCCGACCCATCGCCTTGGCGATCTCCCGGTTGGCGTCTCTGGTTGCCAGGTCCTGTCGCTTGTCGTAGCTCCTCTTACCCCGTGCGAGAGCGAGCTGAACCTTGACCTTGCCGTCTTTGAAGTACAGCTGCAACGGCACGAGGGTCAACCCGCTCTCGCGCGTCTTGCCGATCAGGCGGGCGATCTCGGCCTTGTGCAGCAGCAACTTGCGCACCCGACGGGGCTCGTGGTTGGTCCAGGTGCCCTGCGTGTACTCCGGGATGTGTACGCCGTGCAGGAAGATCTCGCCGCCGTCGATGGTCGCGAAGCCGTCGACCAGCGAGGCCCGGCCGGCCCGCAGTGACTTCACCTCGGTCCCGGTCAGCACCAGGCCCGCCTCGACCTCCTCCAGCACGGTGTAGTCGTGCCGGGCCTTGCGGTTCTGGGCGATCAGCGCCCGGCCGGCCTCGCGCGGCACGATCAGAGCCGCACGTACAGGCGCAGCGTGACGTAGGAGGCGACGCTGGCCAGGGCGATGCCGGACACGGCGATGATCGGGATGACGGTGAGGATGTTGGCCCAGTCGATGGGCGGGATGATCCCGGCCTGGATCGGCCCGGCCAGCGTCTCGTCGACGAAGTACACCTTGGCCAGGGCCAGTCCGCCGAAGGCCAGCAGTGCACCGATCAGGCCGGCCAGGGCCGCCTCCAGGATGAACGGCAGCTGGGTGTACCACCGCGAGGCCCCGACCAGCCGCATGATGCCGGTCTCCGTACGCCGGGTGAACGCGGCCAACTGGATGGTGTTGGAGATCAGCAGCAGGGCCGCCAGCGCCTGGATGATCGCCACCGCGATGGTGCCGTTGCGCAGCCCGTTGAGCAAGCCGAACAGCCGGTCCAGGAAGTCGCCCTCGTCCTTGACCGACTCCACCCCCGGGGAGCCGGAGAACTGCTGGGCGATGACCGGGTAGCGCTCGGGGTTGACCAGCTGGACCCGGAAGGATTCGGGCAGGGCGTCCTGCGGGGTGCTGTTGACCAGTTCGGGTTGCCCGGCGAACTGCAGCTTGAACCGCTGGTAGGCCTCCTGCTTGCTCTCGTACAGGAACGTCTTGACCTCCG
>JBBPYA010000114.1:0-12914 GCA_038200385.1 Mycobacteriales bacterium | reverse complement strand
CGGGCTGAGGGTGGCGTGATCGACCCTCCGGTGGCCGGCACCGGATCGGACGGCACCGCAGCCGCCGCCCGACCCTCCGCGGGGGCCGCCGGGTCCGGGGCGGCGCAGCCGCCGCAGACCCTCGTGCTCGTGGGGGCCGGGGTCGGCAGCGCGGGCCTGCTGGTCCTGCTCGCCCGGCTGCCCAGGGGCCGCCCGCGGCCTCGGTCCCGCCCGCGACACTGAGCCGCTGAGCCGCTGAGCCGCTGAGCCGCTGAGCCGCTGAGCCGCTGAGCCGCTGAGCCGCAGAGCCGCAGAGCCGCAGAGCCGCAGAGCCGCAGAGCCGCAGAGCCGCAGAGCCGCAGAGCC
Organism: Mycobacteriales bacterium; assembly: GCA_038200385.1. GTDB lineage: Bacteria > Actinomycetota > Actinomycetes > Mycobacteriales > Geodermatophilaceae > JBBPYA01. Next base: position 12,569 of record JBBPYA010000114.1, on the reverse strand, counting down.
GCAGAGCCGCAGAGCCGCAGAGGTCAGCGTGCCGACCGGGCCCGGCCCCGCCGCCACCAGCTGCGTACCGCAACCGGCGCCACCACCCCGACGACCGCGCCCGCTCCGACCAGCCCGGCGGCGACCGCGCCGGTGCTCGGGCCGCCCTCGACCGGGGGGCGCAGCGGCGGAACCCGTGGGCCCTCGACCACGGCAGCGGCCGGTTCGTCCAGCTCCGCGTCGACCCGGATCCGCTCCACGACCCTCGACAGGGTCGCGGTCCACGCCGCCGCGAAGAGCAGGAACCGGGAACTGAAGTAGATCCAGATGAGCAGGCCGGTGAGGGTGCCGAAGGCCAGCGCAGCCGGGCTCCGGGACACCGCGGCGAGGTAGAACGTCCCGACCAGCTTGAGGATCTCGAAGCCGACCGCCCCGAACACCGCGCCGGGCAGCACCGCGCGCACCGACACGTCCACCTGCGGGAACCGGATGAACAGCCACAGGAAGATCAGCGTGCTGCCGGCCATCGCGATCAGGATGCCGAGCAGCCGGGTGAGCACGCTGACGCCGGGGACGTCGGTCAGCCCGACGAAGTCGATGACGAGGCCGGTCAGCCCGTTGGCCAGTCCGGTCAGCAGCACCGAGGCGAGCAGCGCCCCGCCGAGGCCCACGAGGTTGAGCACGTCCCGGATCTTGTCCTTGACGAAGTTCGGCTCGTCGGGCTGCCGGCGCCAGATGGTCTGCATCGCCACCCGAAGCTTGCTCATCCAGCCCAGCCCCGCATAGAGCAGCCCGACCAGACCAACGACGCCGACCGTGCCCCGTTGGGCTCTGACCTGGTCGATCGTGTCGATCAGGGTCCGCCCGAGGTCACCCGGTACGGCCACCTGGATCTGGCCGATCAGGTGGGCCAGCAGGTCCGGACGGCTGGACAGCACCGCGCCGGCGACCGCGATGACGAGCAGGATCAGCGGGAACACCGCCAGGAACGCGAAGTAGGTGGCCCCGGCGGCGAGCAGGTCGGCCTGCCGCTTGCCGTACAGCGACGCGGCCCGCACCACATGGTTGAGCCACGGCCGGCGAGCCCGCTGCCCGCGCCAGGCCGCCATCACCCGGGCCCAGATGCCGGGCCGCGAGGGCTGCCCGGTCCCGGCCGAGCCGGTCACGACCGGCCGAACGGGAACTCGAGGGAGGGCCGCCAGGCACCGTCGACGAGCTGCTCGAAGCAGGTGAGCCGGTCGACGGTGAAGCGGGCGTCGTAGCCGGCCAGCCCCTCGTAGGCCTCGTCCAGCTGCGCCGCGGGAATGTCATGCGCCACCGTCACATGCGGGTGGTACGGGAACTCGATGTCGCGCTCGAGCGGTCCCGACCGCAGCTCGGCCTCCATCAACTCGCAGTAGGAGACGCCGCTGGCCACCACGACGAACACCACCTGGGACACCGGCCGGAACGTCCCCGAACCCCGCAGGTGCATCTCGAACGGCGCGACGCCGGCGGCCACGTCGCCGAGGTGCCGGCGCACCTCGGGCAGCGTCCCGACGTCGATCCGGGTCGGCGGCAGCAGGGTGACGTGCGGGGGGATCTTGCGGGCGCCCTCGTCGCCCACCTTTGCCCGCCAGTGCGCCAGGTCCGCCGCGACCGGCTCGGGCAGGGCGATTGCGACGCCGAGGATGAGCGAGGACACCGCTAACACTGTCCGGCCGGCAGGAACCCGACCCGTTCGTAGACCGCCGCCAGGGTCCCGGCCGCGACGTGCTGGGCGCGCTGCGCCCCGACGGCGAGCAGCCGGTCGAGTTCGGCGGGATCGGCCAGCAGCTGCGCCGTTCGGTCGCGGATCGGCTGGGTCGAGTCGACGACGAGTTCGGCCACGTCGCGCTTGAGGTCGCCGTAGCCCGCCCCGGCGTAGCGGTCCTGCAGCTGCGCCAGGGTGTCGCCGGTCAGGGCCGCCGCGATGGTCATCAGGTTGGACACGCCGGGCTTGGTGGCCGGGTCGAAGCGGATCTCCCGGTCGTTGTCGGTGACGGCGCTGCGGATCTTCTTCGCGCTGCGGGCCGGGTCGTCGAGCAGGTCCACGATTCCGGCCGCCGACGAGGAGGACTTGCTCATCTTCGCGGTGGGGTCCTGCAGGTCGGTGATCTTGGCGGTGTCCTTGACGATGTACGGCGCGGGCACGGTCAGGGTGGGACCGAACCGGGCGTTGAACCGCTGCGCCAGATCCCGCGTCAGCTCCAGGTGCTGGCGCTGGTCCTCACCGACCGGGACCTGGTCGGCGGCGTACAGCAGGATGTCGGCGGCCTGCAGGATCGGGTAGGTGAACAGCCCGACACTGGACCGGTCGGCCCCGCCGCGCTGGGACTTGTCCTTGAACTGCGTCATCCGGCTGGCCTCGCCGTAGCCGGTCAGGCACTGCAGGACCCAGCACAGCTGCGCATGCTCGGGCACCTGGCTCTGCACGAACAGGGTGCTGCGCTCGGTGTCGATGCCCATCGCGATCAACTGGGCCGCGCTGATCCGGGTCTGCCGGCGCAGCCGGGCGGGGTCCTGCGGCAGGGTGATCGCATGCAGGTCGACGACGCAGTAGAAGGCTTCGTGGGTGTCCTGGAGGGCCACCCACTGGCGCAGCGCGCCCAGGTAGTTGCCGAGGTGGAAGCTGTCCGCCGTCGGCTGGATCCCTGACAGCACGCGAGGACGGGCAGCACCCCCCGCGATGGTGCTCATGGAGGCCACGGTATCGGCCCCCGCCCGGGCAAGATCGGGATACCCCGCATTCGGCCGGTGCGCTCACCACCGGCCCCGATTCCGCTACCGATCGTGCTCGGCGAGGATGGCGAGGAAGGCGTCGTTCTCCGCCGGCGCGCCGATGGTCACCCGGGCGCCGTCGCCGGGGAAGGGCCGGACGATGATGCCGCTGCGCTCGCACCGGCCCGCGAAGTCCATGGTCTGCTCGCCGAGCGGGAGCCAGAGGAAGTTCGTCTGGGAGTCGGGCACCTCGACGTCGAGCTGCCGGAGAGCCGCCAGGACCCGGTCGCGTTCGACGACGATCTCCCGGCAGCGCGCGAGTAGTTCGTCCTCGGCGGCCAGCGAGGCGATCGCCGCGGCCTGGGCCACCGTGGACACCGAGAACGGGACGTAGGTCTTGCGGGCCGCCTCGGCAATGGCGGGGTCGCCGGCCACCAGGTAGCCGACGCGCAGCCCGGCCAGGCCGTAGGCCTTGGAGAACGTCCGCAGCACGCACACGTTGGCCCGCTCCGCGGCGATACCCAGCGCGTCGGGCACCTCGGGATCGGTGACGAACTCGCGGTAGGCCTCGTCGAGGACGACGAGCACGTGCGGCGGCACGGCGTCCAGGAAGCGGGTCAGGGCGTCGCGCCGGATCGCCGTACCGGTCGGGTTGTTCGGGTTGCAGACGAAGACGACCCGGGTCACGTCGGTGATCGCCGCCGCCATCGCGTCCAGGTCGTGGTGGTAGCCGTCCCGCAGCGCCACCTTGACCGGGCGCGCCCCGGACACCGTCACCAGCAGCGGGTAGGCCTCGAAGGAGCGCCACGCGAAGATCACGTCGTCGCCCGGTGCGGCGTAGGCCTGCAGCACCTGCTGGCACAGGCTCACCGAGCCGCAGCCGACCGCGATCCGGTCCGGCTCGACGTCGAAGCGTTCGGCGAGCGCGGCGGTGAGCTGCTGCGCGCCGTTGTCCGGGTAGCGGTTCATCGTGCCCGCCGCCGCGGTGACCGCCTCGACCACGCTGGGCAGCGGGCCGAACGCGACCTCGTTGCTGGCCAGCTTCACCGCGGCCGGGAGCCCCAGCTCGCGGGCCAGGTCGGCCGGGTTGCGGCCGGGCTTGTACGCCGGCAGGCCGGAGATGTCCGGCCTCGTGCTGACACTCACCGGCACACCTCCACGACGCGGCATCGGTCCGTCCCCGATCATCGCACCCGCGGGGCGGCCGGGTCGGGGGCGCCGGATGTGGCACCCTCGGCAGCCGGTGCCCCGGCGGCAAAAGGAGCGAGAGTGAGACTGCTCATCACCGGCGGCGCCGGCTACATCGGCAGCGTGGTCGCCGGGCAGCTGCTGGCCGCCGGGCACGACGTGACCGTGCTGGACAACCTGTCCACCGGGCACCGGGACGCGGTGCCCGAGCAGGCCGGGTTCGTCGAGGCCGACCTCACCGACGCGGCGCGCGTCCTGACCCCGGACGCCGGTTTCGACGCGGTGCTGCATTTCGCCGCGAAGTCACTGGTCGGAGAGTCCCAGGACCGGCCGGAGCTGTACTGGCGCAACAACGTCGGCGGCTCGCTGGCCCTGCTCGACGCGATGCGGTCGGCCGGCGTGCGGCGGATCGTGTTCTCCTCGACCGCCGCGACGTACGGCGAACCCGAGCACAACCCGATCGACGAGACCGCGACCGCCGTCCCCACGAACACGTACGGGCACACCAAGCTCGCCGTCGACCGGATGCTGGCCGGCGAGGCGCTCGCGCACGGCCTGGGGGCGATCAGCCTGCGGTACTTCAACGTCGCCGGGGCCGCCGACGGGCGCGGCGAGCGGCACGTCGTGGAGACGCACCTGATCCCGATCGCGCTGCAGGTCGCCGCCGGCAGCCGGGCTGGGCTCACTGTGTACGGCGAGGACTGGCCTACCCCGGACGGCACCTGCGTCCGGGACTACATCCATGTCGCCGATCTGGCCCGGGCGCACCTGCTGGCCCTCGACGGCTGCCAACCAGGGGCGCACCGCGTCTACAACCTCGGCAACGGGGCAGGCTTCTCGGTGACCCAGGTCATCGAGGCCGTCCGACGGGTCACCGGGCATCCGGTGCCGGTGCAGGTGGGGCCTCGCCGGGCCGGCGACCCGGCGACCCTCGTCGCCTCCAGCGAGCGGATCCGGGCCGAGCTGGGGTGGGAGCCGGCGCTACCGGAGCTCGACGTGATGGTGGCCGACGCCTGGGACTTCGTCCGCGGCCGGGGCTGAGGCCGGGTCCCGGGTCCGGACCTCCGGCCCGAGGCGGAGCCTGGCGATCCGGCGGCCGTCCAGCTCGATCACCTCGAGCCTGCGCTCGGCCACCTGGACGGCATCACCGGTCCGCGGCAGCCGACCCAGACGGGACAGCACGTAGCCGGCGGCGGTCTCGTACGGGCCGTCGTCGAGGACCAAGCCGGTGGTCTCGGCGAAGTCGTCCAGGTTGAGCAGGCCGTCCAGCTCCATCTCGCCGGTGGCCGAGACGGTGGGCTCGTCGGCGGCGGCGTCGTACTCGTCCCTGATCTCCCCGATCAGCTCCTCGATCAGGTCCTCCAGCGTCACGATGCCATCGGTGCCGCCGTACTCGTCCACGACGATCGCCAGGTGATGCCCGCCGCGGCGCATCTCCGACAGCGCCGCCAGCACGTTCTTCGAGCCCGGCAACTGAGTGACCTCGCGGGCCACGTCGGCCACCGTCGCGGCCCGCCCGGCCGGGTGGCTGGGGCTGAGCAGGTCACGCAGGTGGACGAATCCGGTGACGTCGTCGTGGCTGCGACCGACCACCGGGTAGCGGGAGTGCGGCGAGTCGGCCACCTGCCGGCCGGCGCGGCTCACGGTCAACGTGCCGTCGAGGAACTCGACCTCGGTCCGCGGGATCATCACCTCGGACAGCTGGCGCTGCCCGGCAGCGAAGACATCGTCGATCAGGGTGCGCTCGTCCGCGGTCAGCGACTCGTGGGCGGCGACCAGGTCCCTCAGTTCCTCCTGGGTGATCGCCTCGCCCCGGGTGTGGGGGTCGCCGTGGAAAAGCCGGATCACCAGGTCGGTGGACGCGGACAGCAACCAGATCACCGGACGGAGCAGGGTCGCGATCCGGTCCAGCGGTCCGGCGACGACGACCGCGATCCCCTCGCTGCGCTGCAGCGCCATCCGCTTGGGGGCCAGCTCGCCGAAGACCAGCGAGACGTAGGTGATCACCAGCGTGATCAGGACCAGCGCCACCGGCTGGCCGGCTCCGGTCCGCAGCCCCAGCCCCTCCAGCCACCGTCCGAACGGCACGGCCAGGGTTGCGGCGCCGAACGCGGCGGACAGGAAGCCGGCCAGTGTGACGCCGATCTGCCCGGCGCCGAGGAACCGGTTCGGATCGGCCATCAGCCGCGCCAGCCGGGCTCCGCGCCGGCCCCGCTCGGACAGGGCACGGACCTGGCCCTCGCGCAGCGAGATCAGCGAGATCTCGGCCGCGACGAACAAGCCACCGATCAGGATGAACACCGCGACGAGCCCGACGTCCCAAGCGATCTGCGTCCCCGATCCGGCCGCGGCCAGCGTGCCGGTCACGGGACGGGCCGGCCGCCGGGCGAGCCGGCCGGCCCCCCCGCGGGCGGGAGGATCGTCGGGCCGGACAGCGGGCGGCCCGGCATCCTGGTCAGCGCCCTCGTCGTCGGCTCCGGCACGCACCGAGGGTATCGCCGTCGGAGAGGCCGACCCTGGTTTGCCGACCGGACCCGGACGGCCGGCCAGGATTAGAGTTTATGCTGTGACAGCTGCGGCAGCGGACGCGACCGGCCCGGGCAAGGTCGTGGTGCTCGGGTCGGGTGAGACGGCACCGACGATGGTCAAGGTGCACCGCCAGCTGTTCGCCGGTGCCGGCAGCGGTTCGCTCCTGCTCCTGGACACGCCGTACGGCTTCCAGGAGAACGCCGACGACATCTCGGCCAAGGCCCAGCGCTACTTCCGGGACAGCGTGGGCACCGAGGTGGACGTGCTGAGCTGGCGCCGCGCTCCCGGTCCCGGTCTGGACCGGGAACGCGCCCTGACCGCGCTGCGCGCAGCCCGCTGGGTCTTCGCCGGCCCCGGCAGCCCGACGTACGCCCTGCGGCAGTGGAGCGACAGCGCCGTGCCCGCACTGATCTGCGACGTGGCTCGACGGGGAGGGGCGGTCGTGTTTGCCAGCGCCGCGGCGCTCACCCTCGGCTCGCACACGATTCCGGTCTACGAGATCTACAAGGCCGGCGAACCCGAGGCGTGGCGCCCCGGTCTGGACCTGGTGAAGGACCTGACCGGGTTGGCGGCCGTCGTGATCCCGCACTACGACAACGCCGAGGGCGGGCACCACGACACCCGGTTCTGCTACCTCGGGGAACGCCGGCTGGCGCAGATGGAGCGCGAGCTGCCCGCCGAGGCCTTCGTGCTGGGCGTGGACGAGCACACCGGCTGCGTGCTCGACCTCGCCGCCCGCACCGCGACCATCGTCGGCAACGGGGTGCTGACGCTGCGCCGGGCCGGTGCGAGCCGGGTCTTCCCGAGCGGCAGCGTGCTCACCTTCGACGAGATGGCCGACCCGGACTCCGGCCCAGACACCGGGGCGGGCCACGGTCCCGACTCCTTGGCGGCCGCCGACGGACCGCGGCCGGCTCCCGCGCGGGCACCCGCGCCGGACAGCCCCGGCGACGGCTCACCGACCGGCGTACCGACGTCGTTGCGCGGGGCCGCGGACGCGCAGGAGACGGCCTTCGCCGCCGCACTGGAGCGACGCGACGTGGACGGCTGCACCGCCGCCGTCCTGGCGCTGGAGCAGGCCCTGACCGACTGGTCCTCGGACACCCTGGCCTCCGACGAGGGCGACCACGCGCGGGACGTGCTCCGCTCGATGATCGTCCGGCTGGGCGGGCTGGCCGAGGCCGGTGGCCGGGACCCGCGTGAGCTGGTGGCACCGTTCGTCGAGACGCTGCTGCAACTGCGCGCGCACGCCCGGACGGCGAAGGACTTCGCCACGTCGGACACCGTGCGCGACGCGCTGGCCGGTGCCGGGGTGGAGGTGCGCGACACCCCCGACGGCGCGCAGTGGCTGCTCCAGCAGGGCTGACCGCGCTACAGCACTGCCCCCCGTCCACCCGGGTCAGGGCGACCCGCTAACCCGTCGGTCCTCGCGGTCAGGCCATCGCGGTGCGCAGGTTCTCCTCGATCGCGGCGAGGAAGTCCTGCGTGCTCAGCCAGGAGGTGTCCCGGCCGACGAGCAGCGCGAGGTCCTTGGTCATCTGGCCGCCCTCGACGGTGTCGACGCAGACCCGCTCGAGGGTCTGCGCGAACGCCGTTACCTCGGGTGCGCCGTCCAGCTTGCCGCGGTGTGCCAGCCCCCGGGTCCAGGCGAAGATCGAGGCGATCGGGTTGGTGGAGGTCGGGTTGCCCTTCTGGTGCTCCCGGAAGTGCCGGGTCACCGTCCCGTGCGCCGCCTCGGCCTCGACGGTCCGACCGTCCGGAGTCAGCAGCACCGAGGTCATCAGCCCGAGCGAGCCGAAACCCTGCGCGACGGTGTCGGACTGCACATCCCCGTCGTAGTTCTTGCAGGCCCACACGTAGCCGCCCTCCCACTTCAGGGCGGCGGCCACCATGTCGTCGATCAGCCGGTGCTCGTAGGTGATCCCGGCGACCTCGAAGTCGGCCTTGAACTCGGCCTCGAAGACCTCGGCGAAGAGGTCTTTGAAGCGGCCGTCGTACGCCTTGAGGATCGTGTTCTTGGTCGACAGGTACACCGGCCAGCCGCGGTCCAGGCCGTAGCGCATCGAGGCCCGCGCGAAGTCACGGATCGAATCGTCCAGGTTGTACATGGCCATCGCGACACCGCCGCCGGGGAAGTCGTAGACGTTCAGCTCGATCGGGTCCGACCCGTCCGTGGGCGTGAACGTCATCGTCAGCGTGCCTGCGCCCGGTACGACGAAGTCGGTGGCGCGGTACTGGTCGCCGAACGCGTGCCGGCCGATGACGATCGGCTTGCTCCAGCTGGGCACCAGCCGGGGGATGTTCTGGATGACGATCGGCTCGCGGAAGATGACCCCGCCCAGGATGTTGCGGATCGTCCCGTTCGGCGAGCGCCACATCTTCTTCAGGCCGAACTCCTCGACCCGCGCCTCGTCCGGGGTGATCGTCGCGCACTTGACGCCGACGCCGTGCCGCTTGATCGCCTCGGCGGCGTCGATCGTGACCTGGTCGTCGGTGGCGTCGCGGTGCTCGATGCCGAGGTCGAAGTAGGCCAGCTCGACGTCGAGGTACGGCAGGATCAGCTGGTCCTTGATGAAGGCCCAGATGATCCGGGTCATCTCGTCGCCGTCGAGTTCGACGACGGGGTTGTCAACCTTGATCTTCGGCACGGTGTCCCTTCGATTCAGCGCTGCGCTACGACGCTCAGAGCTCGGCGATGTCGGCCTGCTTGGCGCGTACGGCCTCGGCCGCCTCGCGCAGCCCGGCCAGCTCGGAGTCGGTGAGCGGAACCTCGACGACCTTCTTGACCCCACCGGCGCCGATCTCGGCGACCACCCCGAGGTACACCCCGGAGATGCCGTACTCGCCGTCCACCCAGGCGCACACCGGCAGTTGCTCCCCCGAGTCCTCGTGGATGCTGCGCACCATCCGGGCCGCTGCGGCCGACGGCGCGTAGTACGCCGAGCCGCTCTTGAGCAGCGCCACCACCTCGGCGCCGCCGTTGCGGGTCCGGGTCACCAGCTCCTCGACGGTCGCCGCGTCCAGCACTTCGGTCAGCGGCCGGCCGTCGACCTGGCACCGGGAGGGCACCGGCACCATCGTGTCGCCGTGCGAGCCCAGGGTCAGGCAGCTGACGGAGGAGATGGGGACACCGGCCGCCTCGGCCACGTTGTTGATGAACCGAGCGGTGTCCAGCATCCCGGCCTGACCGATGACCCGCGCCTTCGGGAACCCCGAGGCCAACTGGGCCAGCGCGGTCATCTCGTCCAGCGGATTGCTCACCACCACCAGCACGGCATCGGGCGAGGAGGCCGCCACCGTCTCGGCGACCCCGCGGACGATCTTGGCGTTGGTCTCCAGCAGATCCATCCGGCTCATGCCGGGCTTGCGCGGGAGCCCGGCGGTGATGACGACCACGTCGGAGCCCTCGGTACCGTCGTACGAGCCGCCTCCGACACCGACCATCCTGGTCTGGAATCCCTCGATCGGGCGCGACTGGTTGATGTCCAGCGCGATCCCCTCGGGCTTGCCCTCCAGGATGTCGGTCAGCACGACGGTCTCGAAGATGTCGTACTCCGCCAGCCGCTGCGCCGTCGTCGAGCCGTAGAAGCCCGCGCCGACAACGGTCACCTTGCCCTTGTTAGCCATGGTTATCGAGGCTATCGAAGGCGGCCGGTCGGTGCCGAGCCGGTCTCAGGGCGCCGGTACGGCGATCGCGGCAGCGGCCAAGGCCACCCCGACGGCGCCGAAACACAGCACGTCGATCGTACGGGTCCGCACCGCGAGCCAACCCGCTCGACGGGCCGGGAGCACCAACCGGAGGAACCCGGCGAGCACCGCGGCGAAGGCAACGATGGTCAGGCCACGTCGCCAGTACTCGGTGGCGATCAGCGTCATCCCGGCCAGCACGACGAGCCACACCGCGGCGAAGGGCAGCTGCCTGGTCACCGGGGCGCGCTCACCCCGCCGCGTCCGCCTGCGCCTCGGCCCGCTCCACGACGTTGCTCAGCAGCATGGCGCGGGTCATCGGCCCGACGCCGCCGGGCATCGGGGCGAGGAACGCGGCGATCTCGGCGACGCCGGCGGCCACGTCGCCGACCAGCCCGTTGTCGGTGCGGGTGATACCGACGTCGAGCACGGCGGCGCCGGGGCGCACCAGCTCGGGGGTGACCAGACCGGGGACACCGGCGGCGGCCACGATGACGTCGGCGCGACGCAGGTGCTCGGCCACGTCCTTGGTGCCGGTGTGGCACAGCGTCACCGTGGAGTTCTCCGCCCGGCGGGTCAGCAGCAGGCCCAGCGGGCGCCCGACGGTCACCCCGCGCCCGACCACGGTGACCTCCGCGCCGTCCAGGCTCACGCCGTAGCGCTGCAACAGCACGACGATGCCCCGCGGGGTACACGGCAGCGGCCCGGCCTGACCGAGCACGAGCCGCCCGAGGTTCGTCGGGTGCAGACCGTCGGCATCCTTGTCCGGGTCCATCCGCTCCAGAACGAGATTGGCATCCAGGCCCTTGGGCAGCGGGAGTTGCACGATGTAGCCGGTGCACGCCGGGTCGGCGTTCAGCTCGTCGACGACCTCCTCGACGTCGGACTGGGTGGCGGTGGCGGGCAGCTGGCGCTGCAGGCTCGCGATCCCGACCTTCGCGCAGTCGGCGTGCTTGCCCGCGACGTAGGCGTGGCTGCCCGGGTCCTCGCCGACCAGCACCGTCCCCAACCCGGGGGTGATCCCGCGCTCGACCAGGGCGGCCACCCGCCCGGTCAGCTCGTCCTTGATCGCCGCCGCGGTCGCCCGCCCGTCCAGAATCGTCGCCGTCACGCCGCCGAGTGTCGCAGACCGCCCGGGCGGTCAGTGCGTGAAGTGCCGGGTGCCGGTCAGGTACACCGGCAGGCCGCCCGCCGCGGCCGCGGCCAGCACTTCCTCGTCGCGGACCGACCCGCCGGGCTGGACCGCGGCGCGCACCCCGGCCTCGATGAGCACCTCCAGACCGTCGGGGAACGGGAAGAACGCGTCCCCGGCGGCCACCGCGCCTCGGGAGCGCTCGCCGGCCCGCGAGACCGCGAGCCGCGCGGCGTCGACCCGGTTGACCTGGCCCATCCCGATGCCGACCGTGGCGCCGTCGGCGGCGAGCAGGATGGCATTGGAGCGCACCGTCCGGATCGCCCGCCAGGCGAACCGGAGATCGGACAGCACGGCGTCGTCGACCGCCGTCCCGGTGGCCAGCGTCCAGCCGGCCGGATCGTCGCCGGGAGCGTCGAGGAGGTCCGGCTGTTGCAGCAGGGCCCCGCCGGTGACCTGCCGGAACTCAGCGACAGTGTCCGTCGGCGCCGGGCAGAGCAGCAGCCGCAGGTTCCTCCGCCCGGTGAGGGCGGCCAGCGCCGCCTCGTCGTACCCGGGCGCGATGAGCACCTCGGTGAAGATGCCGGCCAGCGCCTCGGCCATCTCGACCGTCACCGGCCGGTTGGTGGCGATCACCCCGCCAAAGGCGGACACCGGGTCGCAGCCGTGCGCCTTGCGGTAGGCGTGGCCGATGTCCGGACCCACGGCGATGCCGCACGGATTGGCGTGCTTGATGATCGCCACGCAGGGCTGTTCGTGGTCGTACGCCGCCCGCCGTGCCACGTCACCGTCGACGAAGTTGTTGTACGACATGGCCTTCCCGTGCAGCTGCTCGGCGTTGGCGAGGCCTGGCGGTACCCCGTCGCGGACGTACAGCGCGGCTTGCTGGTGCGGGTTCTCGCCGTAGCGCAGCACTTCGGCCCGCTCCAGGGAGATCGTGAGGTACGGCGGCAGGTCCTCTTCGTGGGCCGGCTCCAGTGCGCCGGTGAACCACTCGGCGACCGCCGCGTCGTACGCCGCGGTGTGCGCGAAGGCGGCCGCCGCCAGGTCGCGGCGCGCGGCCGCGTCGAAGCCGCCCCCACGGACGCTGTCCATGACGTCGGAGTACCGGCCGGGGTCGACGACGACCGCCACGCTGGGATGGTTCTTCGCCGCGGCCCGCACCATGGCCGGGCCGCCGATGTCGATCTGCTCGACCACGTCGTCCTCGGCCGCGCCGGAGGCAACGGTCTGCTGGAACGGGTAGAGATTGACCACCACGAGCTCGAAGGCTTCGATCCCCAGTTCGGCGAGCTGGGCGCGGTGGGTGTCCTTG
>JBBPYA010000113.1:0-5020 GCA_038200385.1 Mycobacteriales bacterium | reverse complement strand
GGTCCGGCCGTCGGCCTCGGCCTCGTGCCGGGCCCGCTCCAGGGCCTCCGGCAACGGTTGACCTCGCTCGGCGAGCAGCCGGCTGCGTCCGACGAGCACCGCGTGCCCGTCGACGGTGCCCTGCACGCCGAGACCCTCGATGTTGGCGAAGTCACTCACCGCGGGCAACCCCGACCCGCCCTCGGCCTCGGTCGCACCGGTGGCCACCGCGCGCGCAATCGGGTGCTCGGAGGCGGACTCGAGGGCGCCGGCCAGCCGCCGTACGACGGCCTGGTCCTCACCCTCGGCAGGAACCACGTCCACGAGAGACATCCGGCCGGTGGTCACCGTCCCGGTCTTGTCCAGGACGACGGTGTCCACGGCGCGGGTGGCCTCGAGCACCTCCGGGCCCTTGATGATGATGCCCAATTGCGCGCCGCGCCCGGTCCCCACCATGAGCGCGGTCGGCGTGGCCAGCCCGAGCGCGCACGGGCAGGCGATGATGAGCACGGCCACCGCGGCGGTGAACGCTGCGGTCAGCCCGCCGCCGATGAGGATCCAGACCGCCAGCGTCCCCAGCGCCAGCACGATGACAGCGGGGACGAACACCCCGGAGACCCGGTCGGCGAGCCGCTGCACCTGCGCCTTGCCGTTCTGCGCGTCCTCGACCAGCCGGGCCAGCTGCGCTAGCTGGGTGTCCGCACCGATCCTGGTGGCCCGCACCACGATCCGGCCGCCGGCATTGACCGTGGCGCCGACCACGTCGTCGCCGGGGCGCACCTCGACCGGGACGGACTCCCCGGTGAGCATGGAGGCGTCCACCGCGGAGGACCCCTCCGTCACGACCCCGTCGGTGGCCAGCTTCTCCCCGGGGCGCACCACGAACTCGTCACCGACGACGAGCTCGCTCACCGCGATCCGGCGTTCGGTGCCGTCCCGGAGTACCGAGACCTCCTTCGCGCCGAGTTCGAGCAGCGCGCGCAGGGCCGCACCGGCGCTCCGCTTGGACCGCGCCTCGAAGTAGCGCCCGGCGAGCAGGAACGTCGTGACGCCCGCGGCCGCCTCGAAGTAGATGTTGGCACTGCCGTCCATCCGGGCAATCGTGAATTCGAACGGGTGGCGCATCCCCGGGACACCGGCCGTGCCGAAGAACAGCGCGTACACCGACCAGCCGAGCGCGGCCAGCGTGCCGATCGAGATCAGGGTGTCCATCGTGGACGTTCCGTGCTTCAGGTTCGTCCAGGCCGCCCGGTGAAACGGCAGCGCCCCCCAGACCACGACCGGCGCGGCCAGAGTCAGCGACAGCCACTGCCAGTAGGTGAACTGGAACGACGGGACCATCGCCAGCACGATCACCGGCAGGCTCAGCACGGTGCAGACGATCAGCCGCTCCCGCAGCCGGCGTACCGGCTCGTCCTCGGTGCTGCCGGCGTCACCGGCGGCCGGGTCGCCTGCAGCGGCGGGCGGCTCCGGCAGGCGGGCGGCATAGCCGGCCTTTTCCACCGCTGCGACGAGGTCGTCCGGCAACACCGAGTCGGCGAAGGTGACCTTCGCCTTTTCGGTGGCGTAGTTCACGGTGGCGCTCACGCCGTCGAGCTTGTTCAACCGCTTCTCGATGCGGGCCGCGCACGAGGCACACGTCATTCCCTCGATCGCGAGTTCCAGCTCGCTGCCGGCGCGGGTGCTGGTGTCTGTGTTCGCGCGGCTGGGCGCGGACGGGCTCGTCATGCGGGACCTCCCCGGGTGTCGGACGGTGGGTGGATCAGCCGGCCAGCTCGTAGCCGGCCTCTTCGACGGCGGCACGAACGGCGCTGTCGTCCAGGGTGTCCTCGCTGCCGACGACAACGCGCCCGGTCTCGAGGTCGACGTCGACGGAGGTGACTCCAGCCACCTGGCCGACCTCCTCGGTGACGGCGTCCACGCAGTGCCCGCAGGTCATGCCGGTCACGGTGTACGTCGTGGTCATCTCAGTGCTACTCATGCGGCCCTCCTTTCGTCGGCCGGCCTCGTGAGCCGGATGTGCCGGTTCTTGCCCGCGGTCAGGAGCGGACCAGACGGCCGATCGCCGCCGAGGCTTCCTTGACCTTCGCGTCGGCCTCGGGGCCGCCGGCCGCGGCGGCCTGGACGACGCAGTGGCTCAGGTGTTCGTCGAGCAGGCCCAATGCCACCGACTGCAGGGCTTTGGTCATCGCCGAGACCTGGGTGAGGATGTCGATGCAGTACTGCTCCTGCTCGACCATCCGCTGCAGGCCGCGAGCCTGGCCCTCGATCCGGCGCAGCCGCCGCAGGTAGTCGTCCTTGTGGTCCAGGTATCCGTACGAGCCGCCTTGCTCCGTCACAGCGGTCCCTCCGGGCAGTGGGTGATGGATACACCATACCCCCCCACCGTATGCAGGCGGTCGGCCGGCGACGGGTTCCGGGCTCGCCCACATCAGCAGGGCAGCGCGTACAGGTCGCGCCCAGCAGCACCAGCTTGCCGCCGCTCGGCGTTGTCGCCGTCAGCTGACGGCCCCGGGCCACCAGCTGCGGCAACGGACAGCTCGTCAGCGTGAGCCTTGGGGGCCGGCCCCCACTGGCGTCGGCCCCCTACTGGGGCGGGTTGGCGCGGGCCTCCGCGCCTGTCTCGCCGGCGTAGCCCTCGTCCTGGCCGGCCGTGCGGCCGACGAAGTCCCCGTTGACACCGGTCCCGGTCGTCGCAGCCGCGTCGCCTTCGTCGCTGCTCGGGTCGCCGCCGGTGGCGCGGCTCTGCGCCAGCGCGTTGTCGTCGTCGACGTCGGATTCACGCTGCTCGGCGGCATCTCGGGTCACTACTGCTTTGTACGCTGTCCAGCCCGTCGACGCTCGGGTGGCTCACACCGGTTCGAAGCCCACCACGGTGGTGTCGTGCAGCGGTCGAAAACCGATCTGCCGGTAGATCGCGTTGGACGTCGGGTTGGCCAGATCGGTGAACAGGACGACCTGGCCGGCGTCCTGTTGCAACGCAGCCGAGGCGCAGGCCGCGGTGACCGCAGCACCGTAGCCGTGCCGCCGCTGCTCCGGGTCGGTGTACACCGGCCCAATCCGCGCCACGCCGGCCGCGGCCGGATTCCTGCCGGCCAGCGAGACGATCCGACCGCCCGCGTCCTGCCAGACCCACAGCAGGCCGGCGGCGACGCGCATGGTCACCACCTCGGTGGCGTCCACCCGGTGCGTGCCGACCTCCTGCTGGAACGCCTCGACCCAGCGCGCCAGGAGATCGACGTCTGACGCCGTGGCCGCCCGGGCCCGACCAGGCGGGACCGGGTCGGGCGGGCGCAGCCGGTCCAGCAGGTACAACCGCTGCAGCATCCGGGTGTAGGGCCGCTGACCGGTCTGCTCGCTCCAGTTCGCAGCGAAGCTCTCGACGGCGGCGGCCTCGCCCGTGACGCCCGGCAACTGCACCCCATGCTGTCGCAGCGCCCGGACGAGCGCCGGCGTCGCTGTCTCCGTCACCGACACGAGATGCAATTCGTACGGCGGGGTGCGCAGCACCGCCGCCGTGACCGCCGGCCCGTCGTCGTACCAGCCGAAGAGCATCGGGTCCGCGGACCAGCGCCGCCCGGCGCGCAGACTGCCGAGCGCGCCCAGCGCGACGGTGTTCGCGACCGGCTGCGCGGCGAGGAGTTCGCCGGCGCGCGCGGCGAACTCCTCGACGTCCCTGGTGAACTGCCACGGCATCGGACCACTGTCCCGAACGCACGCTCAGCGGTCGACGGAAATACCGCTCAGCGCACCCGGTAGGGCTCGAGATCCTGGGTGCGGACCTCCAGTCCCGACCCCGCCCTGGTCCGGTCCGGGCGCAGCAGCCCGCCGCCCTCTGGTTCCAGAACGCCATCGAAGGCCAGCCGTTCGATCCGGACATGGTCGTGGAAGTACTCCACGTGCCGCAGGTGCCAGATGGCAGTGCCGACCTGCGCCGCGATCTGGGGCGCGCAGTGCAGGGACAGGTCCATGCTGCGGGCGTCGCAGAGCGCGGCAACGCGCAGCACACCGGAGATCCCGAGGCTGCGGGTGACGTCGGCCTGCAGGCAGTCCACCGCCCCGGCGTCGAGCATGTGCTGGAAGTAGGGCAGGTGGTAGCCGTACTCACCGGCGGCGATGTCCAGGCCGCCCGGGCACTGGTCGCGCAGCAGCCGCAGCCCCGCCAGATCGTCGGAGCTGACCGGCTCCTCGAGCCAGCGCACCTCGTGCTCGGCGAACGTGTGCGCCCACAGCAGGGCCTGCTTGCGCCCGTAGGCCCCGTTGGCGTCGACGTACAGCTCGGTCCGCTCGCCGATGGCGTCGCGGGCGACCCGGAGCCGGTGCTGGTCGGCCTGCGGGTCGCGGCCGACCTTGATCTTGACCCGCGGGATGCCGGCGTCGACCCAGCCGGCCAACTGGCTGCCGAGTTGCTCGTCGTCGTAGGAGGTGAACCCGCCACTGCCGTAGATCGGTGCCGCCTCGTGCACGGCGCCGATCGCCACGCTCAGGGGCAGCTCCTGCAGCCGGGCGTAGAGGTCCCACAGCGCGACGTCGACCGCGGAGATCGCGCACGCGACGAGCCCGGGCAGGCCCAGGTTGCGCACGGCGTGCTGCATCGCCGCCCAGCTCGCGGCGGGACGCAGCGCGTCGCGGCCGGAGACCACCCCGGCCAGCGTGCCCTCGATCACCTCGGCGGCGGCCGGGCCGGAGTAGGTGTAACCCAGCCCGGTGCGTCCGCCGGCGACGGCGTGCACGAGCACCAGGGTGGTGGAGTCCCAGGACATCGTCCCGTCGGACTCCGGGGCGTCGGTCGGGATGGTGTACGCCGCCACGTCGAGACGCTCGACGGGTACCGGCGGACCTGCAGCGGTCATCTAGGTGAAGTCGGGATCGTGGTTGCCCTCGCGGGCCCCGGTGCCGCCGAGGATTTCGCTGGCGTAGGCGGTGGTGCGGCGTCCGGCGTGGGCTTCGGTGTGGAGGCGTTCGCGGAGTTCGGGGTAGTGCAGGTCGAAGGCGGGGCGTTCGGAGCGGATCCGGGGTAGTTCGGTGAAGTTGTGTCGAG
>JBBPYA010000112.1:0-3178 GCA_038200385.1 Mycobacteriales bacterium | reverse complement strand
GATGACCGGGACGGCGTACAAGAGGTCCGCGGAGCTGGCCGGGATCGTCGGCCCGTACGACGGCTTCGCCCGCAACGCCTCGGCCCACACCCGGGTGATGCGCAAGCACGCGGCGGCCAGTGACGCGATCCGGGCGCTGGGCACCGACGACGGCGCGATCCTCAAGCAGGCGCACCTGGCCTGGGAGCAGTGCCTCGAGGCGGGCAAGTCCCACGGCTGGCGCAACGCCCAGGCCTCGGTACTCGCCCCGACCGGGTGCCTGACCGCGGACACGATGGTGACCACTGACCGTGGGCTGACCCGGCTCTCCGAGCTCGGCGACGTGTACGGCGAGCAGTGGCAGGACCTCGACGCCACCGTCTCCACCGACGAGGGTCCACGGGCGGCCACGAAGTTCTTCGTCAACGGCGAGGAGCCGACCCGTCGCATCACGACCACCGGCGGCTACACGATCCAAGGCACCTACGCCCACCGCGTGAAGGTCGTACAGGCGCGGACCGGCGAATGGGTGTGGCGTCGGATGTCCGACCTGCGGCCCGGGGACATGCTGCCCATGCAGCTGGGAACCCAGGTCGGGCCGGCCCGTCGCGTGTCGCTGCCGGTGCTCGACCAGGCGTACTACACCGGCGATCGGTCACTGGTCGTTCCTGACGCGATGGACTCCGACCTGGCCGAGCTGGTGGGCTACTTCATGGGCGACGGCAGCTTGCACGCCAAGGGAATCCGGCTGTGCGTGGCCGACACCGACCTCGACGTCGTGGGCCGGCTGAGCGTCCTGGCCAAGGGCCTGTTCGGTTTGGAGCCGGTGACGAGTCCGCAGCAGGGCTACATCGAGGTGAGCCTGCAGTCGGTGCGGCTGGCTCGGTGGTGGCAGGCCGCCGGGTTCGCCAAGACGCTGCCCTCCGACGACCACGTCGGCAAGGGCTGGACTCCCCGGGTGCCCTCGGCGGTGCTGGAGAGCAACGACCACGAGGTCTACGCGGCCTTCCTGCGCGGGCTCTTCGAGGCCGACGGCAGCGTGACCGGCGGCGTCCCGAGCCTGTCCGCTGCCTCGACGGGGTTCGCCGCCGAGCTGCGCGCCGTGCTGCTGGCCCTGGGGCTGCCCTCGAGCACGCGGACCACCGCCAGCGACTGGGGGGGTGACATCGCGCAGGTACGCATTCGTAATCTGCGGCACGCCCAGCGCTTCCAGCGCCTCGTCGGGTTCCTGTCCGAGCGCAAGGCCGCGGCGCTGCAGGCCCAGCCGTCGACCCAGCGCGGGGACCGCGACCGGATCCAGCTCGCGGACGCCGTGTGGCTGCAGCTGGCCCCGATCGGCCACCCGCTGCGTGCGGCGGTCCAGCAGTCCGTGGCCCGTGGCCGCGGAGTCAGCCGGGACCTGGCCGAGCGGCTGTACGCCGCCAACCCCGATGTGCGGCTGGGCTCGGCGCTGGCGTACCTGTTCGAGGAGGTCGCGGAGAACACCGATGGTGGCGTGCAGCCGACGTACGACCTGTCGGTGCCGTCCAACGTTACCTACGTGGCCAACGGCTTCGTCAGCCACAACACCATCGGCTTGATGATGGACTGCGACACCACGGGGGTGGAGCCGGACCTGGCCCTGGTCAAGTTCAAGAAGTTGGTCGGCGGGGGCTCGATGCAGATCGTCAACCAGACAGTGCCGCGGGCATTGCAGGCGCTCGGGTATCAGGAGGAGTCCATCGAGGCGATCGTGGAGTACATCGCCGAGCACGGCCACATCGTCGACGCGCCGGGCCTGCGCACCGAGCACTACACGGTGTTCGACTGCGCGATGGGGGAGCGCTCGATCGCCCCGATGGGGCACGTGCGGATGATGGCGGCGGTGCAGCCGGCGATCAGCGGGGCGATCTCGAAGACCGTGAACGTTCCGGAGTCTGCCACCGTCGAGGACATCGAGGACGTCTACTCCCAGGGGTGGAAGCTCGGCCTCAAGGCGCTGGCCATCTACCGGAACAACTCCAAGGTCGGGCAGCCGCTGTCGGCGAAGAAGAAGGAGGCAGCGGCGACGGTAACTGTCGTGGAGGTCAACCGACCCACCCGCAAGCGGCTTCCGAAGTCACGGCCGGCGGTGACCACGTCGTTCTCGGTCGCGGGCGCTGAGGGCTACATGACGGCGTCGAGCTACCCCGACGACGGGCTCGGCGAGGTCTTCCTCAAGATGAGCAAGCAGGGCTCGACCCTGGCCGGGCTCATGGACGCGTTTTCGATCGCGATCTCGATCGCACTGCAGTACGGCGTCCCGCTGGAGACCTACGTCTCGAAGTTCACCAACATGCGCTTCGACCCGGCCGGCATGACCGACGACCCGGACGTGCGCATCGCCCAGTCGGTGATGGACTACATCTTCCGGCGACTGGCGCTGGACCACCTACCGCTGGAGCGCCGGGCGGACCTGGGCATCTTCACCGCACAGGAACGTGCGGCCCAGGTGGCAGGCACGTACGGCGCCGATGCGGCCGACGACACCGTCGACCTCGACCTGGGCAGCGACCTCGCTGTCGACCCGCCGGCCGGGCAGCCGTCATCGGCCGCTCCGGTGCACCGGATCGGGTCCTCGACGGAACTCGCCGAGGCCGTGCTGGGCAACACCGCGGACGCGCCGCTGTGCTTCACGTGCGGCACCAAGATGCGCCCGGCCGGTTCCTGCTACGTCTGTGAGGGGTGCGGGTCGACCAGCGGCTGCAGCTGACTGCGGTCAGCGACTCAGTACGTCCCGCAGGGAACGGGCCGGGTGACCGGTCAGCTGGGGCAGGTGGTCGGTGACCCCGGCCATCTCCCCGGCGCCGATCGAGGTTCACGTCGACACACAGGCGTCGAGCTGCCAGTCCAGGACGCCGTACGACGTTCGGGCGTGGGCCTCCTCGACCGTATCGTCGCGGTAGGTGACCGGCGTGCTGCGGCGCTCGGCGAGCACCGCGGCGGCCTCGGCCGGGCCGCGGTCCTGCGGCCCGGTCAGGTCGTACACCCGACCGCCGACGTTGCCCGTACTCCCGGCGATCGGCAGTGTCGCCACGGCCCCGACGCTAGCGGCCCGACCGGCGCGACCGGGCCCGCCGGGGGACAGTGAGCCGGTGGCCAGCCCCGAGCCGTTCCCCGACTGGTTCTTCCGCCGCGACGACACCACGCCGGACCCGGACTTCTACGGTCAGCCCCGGCT
>JBBPYA010000111.1:0-12821 GCA_038200385.1 Mycobacteriales bacterium | reverse complement strand
TGATCTTGTTGGAACGCTGAGGCCAGCTCGCCGCGGCGGGCCTCGATCGCCGCCCGCCGGCTCGACCACGCCTCGTTCAACCTCGGGTCGACCCCGACGATCTCCCGGATCGGCCGTTTCCCGGCGTCGGGCCGCGGCCGTTCGGCGAACGCCACGCCGAGCCGGGCGACCAGCTGCGCCTCCAGCCGGGTGTTGTACCGCTCGGAGGCGGCGACGGTGGCCTTGTAGACCACCCGGCCGTCCAGGGCCAGCCACCGGCCGTCGGGGGTCTGCACCTTGTTGCTGATGGCGACGTGGGTGTGCAGGTTCGGGTCGCCGTCGCGGGAATCGCGGTGGATGAACACCGCCGCGATCAGCCCCCTCACGTCGACCTGCCGGACCCCGTTACGCCCGGTCCTGGTGTAGGAGGCCTGCCGCTCCAGCCAGCCCACGGTGTCGGTGACCGCGGCGTCGTGCCCGGCCTCGATCTGCTCGGCGACCTCGCGGGGGGCGACCGCCCACAGCGTGGACACGCTCTTCACCGGGGTGAACGTCAGGTCGTAGCCGGCCACCGCGGTGGTCGCCTGCCGAGACGCCCGGGCGATGTACCCGGCCAGCTCCCGGTCCTCGGCCGGCGGCCGCCCGAACGCGGCCTGGATGCCTTCCCGGCCGATGTCGGTGCGGATCCGCGCCCGCACCCCGGCCGGTACCGGCCAGTCCCGCGGGAAGCCGATCGCGGCGTTGTAGTCGGCGAACCGGGCCGCGCACGCGACCCGGAACTCATTCACCGCGGGAAACACCTTGAATGGATGCCCGAGCTGCGTCGCGGCGCGGGCATCCCCGGCCGAGCCGCCGGCGGCGCAGGCGGCATGTTCGATCGCGTCGGCGTCGGGGTGCCGACCCTCCCCGAACAGCGCCCTCATCTGCGTCTCGGACACCGCCTCCCCGGCGTCCAACCCGCCCAACCCGGCCATGCCGGCCCCGCCCCACCGCCCGGGTGACTCCCCGCGCTGCGTGTAGTAGTCCCCGAGCCCGGTGAACCCCTTCTCGGTGGAGTCCAACGCCGCGACCTGCCCGGTCAGGTACGTGTACCCGTCCCCGGCGGTCAGTTTGTGCAGCGTCATCACCCCACCAGCGTGCGGTTCAGACTCCGATGATGCAAGAGGTGTGTGGCGAGCGGTAGGTCTTAGAAGTGGCGTTAAGACCTCTGAGGATCTGTGGGGAGGCGACACGAGGGCGTGCGAGGATCCGTAACGACGAACGTGCGGTGCCAGATTTGGCTGGACGTGGGAGGTGCCGGTCGGGTGGGTCGGATAGCGAAGGTCGAGCAGGAGGCCCGGGCGCGGGCTCGCGCGCGCAGGACGAAGCTGGACGAGGACCGGGCAGCGCGAGACGAGCGGATCGAGGCCGGCGCGACGTCGGTCTACCTGGCGATCAGCGAACGCGGTGAGGCCCGGCTGGCCGCCGCGCGCGCGGAGCAGGCGATGGCGGTCGGGTTGCGCGCGGTGTTGGCCGAAGGGGTCAGCGTGCTGCGAGCCGCCCAGCTGTGCGAGCTGACCGTCAGCGAAGTACGGCGGCTGTGCCGGCCACCGGACCGGGACACCGGCGGCGACACGCAGCACGTGCAGGCAGCAGCGGGACAGGCCACCAGGCAGTGAGCGTGCTCCCCCGCCCAGGTCAGCCAGGAGGTGCCGGCCCGCGCGCTGACCGACACTGAGACGGTCGCCCGCCACCGGGGAAGGACCGTGCGGTACCCGGATGGGACTGCGCGTTCTGGTGTGACGCCCTCTCCGGGCGGGGGCCCGGCTTCCCGAGCACGATCGTGTAGTGGTTGGTCCCGGCGACCGTGGTGGCCTGCAGGAGGTCCATCTCGGCGGCAGCAGCTGCCACCTGGTCCGCCGGGTACAGCCCGCCAGGCTGGTCGAGCATCCCCCGCTCGGCCTGGAGGAACAGGGTCGGCACCGACAGCCGAGCCAGCGCCGGTGCGATGACGTCACCTCAAGGCCGTGTTCCGGGCGCTGCGCGACGAACTCGACGTCCAGGTCGAACGCGAGCCGAAGACGTTGCCCTACGTGCCCAGCGAGGACAAGATCCGCCGCTACTACCAGACCGTCTGGCAAGCCCGCCGCAGCGGCGACATGGTCCTGATCAAGACCCTGCTCTACCCCGGCGTCCGCGTCGCCGAACTCGTCGCCATCCGCATCGACGACGTCGTCGACCTGGACGCGTGCCGAATCCGGATCACCCTCGGCAAGGGCGCGAAGGACCGGGTAGTCCCGTTCCCACAGACCTTCCGCGAGACGCTCGCGCTGCACATCGCCGACCGGCACAAGACCGGCGGCGCCTGCATGTTCGAGTCCTCCTGGAAGAAGCCCATGGTGTTTCGCCGCGCTCGCTGAGCCCCTCCGTTCCCGCTGCCATCCCTCCCGTCGGCGGGGGCCTCGATGCGGGCAACCGCGCAGCGGTCGTGGGCGATTGAGGCAGTGGCTGGCATGCCTGGCAGGTTCTTCATCGGGGCAGGCGCTGTAACGAACCGCTGCAGCCTGCTACCGCACCGGCGGAAAGTCCGTGCTCGGGATCGCAACTGATTCATCGTCAGATCGCGGCCTCTTAACCCCCTCGACAAGGAGTACCCGCTCTCGCGGCACGACATAGCCATCGCTAGTGGTTTCCTGGACAAACATCCAGCCAGGCGTGAACACGACGGCGGCGCCCTCAACCGTCTTACGGGACCCGTCGGCGTTGAGGATGTGTAACCGGCGCACGAGATACGATTTACCCTCGTCGAACTTCGCTGTCCCCATGCGACCTACTGTACGAGCTCTCGGATCGACAATCTCTCGCGGCTGTCAGCGACGGGCTCCACAGAACAAGGACGGTTCATCACCGGGGTCGGACGTAGACCGTTCCGAACAGTAGCGCCAGCAGTGCCACGCATAACCCAGGACGTCGACGTACACCAGCACGGTGGCCATCAGCCAGACACCCAGCAGGAGACACCCGGCGGCGAGCCATCGCAACTGGGTCACACCCAAGTCTCCTCGGTCTGCGGCAGTGTGGCCCCCGCCAACAACGGGCCCGGGGACCCGTTAGCGGTCGTTCTTGGTCGAAAGATGGCGCTGGGCCTGAAACAGGTAGGTGTACGCGCTGGCGGCATCCGCCTGCCGACGGAGTCCGAGTAGGGCTGCGGTAGCGGTCAGCCCGGCGCCGATCGGGTTGCCGTAGGCGAGGGTGACGGCGCTTCCGACGATGCCCAGCCCAAACGTGGCCAGCGGGCGGCGCCAAGAACTCCGAGCGACCCGTCGGAGTTCATCGGCGGTGTCGGCAAGGGCCTCGCGACGGTCGAGGATGACCCGCTCGCGTGTTTCCGGGTCGAGTGCCGCTGCGTCACGGACGAACCGCCGCAGGTCGCGAGCGTAGGCGCGGTGCTGGGCGCCGTACTAGCGCCGGAAGTCGAGCACCTCGTCCAGAGGGACAAGCGATAGGTCAAGGGTGACCTGCTCGAGATCGGCGGCAACGACGTGCCCCACGGTCGGCAATGTCGCCAGGTTGAGCGTGTCCAGCAGGGCCTGCGCTGTCCGCGACTGGGTACTGGCGGGTTGCAGGGCGTATCCGGCGGCCGCGGCCGGCGCCCGGAGCAACTGCGGCCGGGCCAGGGCGAAGCTGGCTGGCGTGTCGCTTCGCGGCGGCCCCACAGACGCCGGTGAGCCAGACTCGGTAGTAGAGCTCCTGCCACGATCGGATCGTGGTCTGTAGCTGCTTGTTGGCGTCGCACCGAGTCTGCTGGAACTTGTCGTCTGAATGCGGCTGTAGGGCGAGCAGCGCGCCGGGTTGAGCCTGGAACAAGTTGGCGTCGAGCCCCTCCCACAGCTGCATGGGTGACGGCCCGGACGGTGGGGACTCAGCCAGCATGTCCAGCCCTGAGCCAGCGCAGACCTCAGGCCAGAGCCCGATCACGGCGCCACGAGCCTGTCGACGCGTTGGGCACGCTTCGGCAAGAGACCGCGCACGCGTGGCCGGTGCCCCGGGGGCGAGGGCGGTGTTGGTCGTCAGGCCCATTGTCTGCTCGGTATGCGCCGCGACGTCATGGCTGGAGGTGTTCGCGGTCCGACCAAGACAAATGCGTACCAGGCTCCTGGGCACACGACACTGTGAGGGTGTCCTCGAACACGTGGTCAACCTTCCGAGCGGTCACGCGCCAGGGCGCTGTGATCGCGTTGATGTGTTTGCCTGTCACCAGGGCAAGCAGCTCCTGACCGCGTTCCGTACTCCGGGGACGAAGATCGCCCACATCCCACGTCAGCAGAGCACCATCTGCGCCGTCTACCACGTCCACGTTCGATCGAATGCTGTGCACATTGGACTGAGTAGGTGGCGGGCGGATCAGCCGCTGAAACGTGCTGCTGCCCCACTCCGCCGGTGGCTCGGGCAGCAGGGACAGAAACCGGAACGGGCCACCGTGGTCACAGTAGGCGGTGTCGGATGCCACGAGCACGAGGACGCCGGGCGGGAACTGGACCTGGACTTGGACGGCCTGGAAGTAGCGGCTCGACGTGTTCTGGAGCGCGAACCGGCCACGGCTCAGATGGTGCCTGAGGAACTCGGCGACTACCGTCTCGGCCTGTCTCAGCGACGCACTTCGCCACTGCTCAACCTCCGCCCGGAAAGCGCTCGCTGAGCGCCGGTCCTGGTCCCCGGCCAAGGGCCCTCCGAACGTCCGGTACCGATCAGGTTCGACCGGCCCCTCCGGAAGCCCTGCCAGCAGTGCGTCGGCTCGAGCATGCACGTCGCCGCACGCCAGCTCTCGAACAGAGTCCAGGTCGACATGGTCGAACTTGTCGTCGTACTGGACGTCAATCCGCGCTCCGGCGCTCGGCGATCGCTCTCGACGCCGCTGCAACTCGGCAAGGTCATGGCTGCTCGCGGGCCTGGTCTGTCCGGGGTAACGCACAAAGATGTCTCCGTCGCGCACGCTGAGCCTGGTGGTGAGGTCCTGGAATTCTTTCCGGTTGGTGTGGATGGGATCTCCCCACTGCGGCGGATCCACGATGATCGCCAGCACCAGACCGTCTGGATGGTTCACGAAGACGTGGTCCCAGCGAGGCCCGTCGGCACCAAGGTAGGGCCGCATGATCTCGGTCAACACGGCCGGATCCACCCGCGCTGCACCCACCACCGACTGCCCCTGCACCCCGAGTAGCACCACACCGTGCCCGCCCGCGTACCTGCTCGCGGCCTCGGGCATCCGGTTGGCCATGCCAAGAACAGCTCGAGCCATGACGGCCGCCGAACGCTTCCGATCGGTCTTCGTCTCGAAGGACAAGGCGCCCTTGAGCTCAAGCCAGCCGACCTCAGACAGGTCACCGAGCGCGACGGCGTGGTCAACGAGCGCATTCCACCCAGCGGCCCCGGTCGGCAAACGATCCATGTCGAAGCGCACACCGCCATGCTCCACCAAACGAGGGACAAGTTTCGTCGGAGCGGCCAAAGGCGTCCGTTCCAGGCCTAGTCACTCGGTCCCCGCGCCGGATCTCCGCCCGGCCGGCGCCGAGGGCTGGTGGCGGCGGGCCCGCGATGCCGCCGTGGCCGCAGATCCGGACGCCGACGCCGTGCTCGCACACTCCGGGCCGGGTGCTCGCACGGGTGGTACTCGACGGGCTGCCCGCCGCCCGGGCCGTCATACCGATCGGCGCGGTACTGCCGGCCGCCCGGGCCGTCGTACTGATCGGCGCGGTACTGCCGGCCGCCGTCGGCCGCACGGCCGTCACCCCGTCGATGCGTGCCGGGGTCCGCGCACTCGCCGTCGACGGCGTCTGCCGCCGTGGACCTCGTGGTGGGGCGAGGATGCGCTGCGCGAACTCGTCCCGGATCCGAGCGACCGCGTCGCCGAGGCGCCGCAACTGCCGGAGACGTTCTTCGACGTCGACGTCCCCGCGCCGGCCGGCTGGGAGCCGGCGGTCTGCGGCTACCTGCAGCTCAGCCCGGCGTACGACGACGTCGCACAGGCGGCCCGGCAACGAGGGTGGCGGATGGCGTCGCTGCCCGGACGACACCTGGACCTGCTGGCCGACCCGGTCGCCGCCCGGGCCGTGCTCGCCCTACTCGGCGGGAGTGGGTGACAAGAGAAGGGGGTTCAGGCCATCCGCCTGTCGGCCGCCTCAGCTTCCTACTACGGTTGGTCACACGGCAGGGATTGGGGCCCCCAGTCGCGCGTGCTTGCGTCCCCGAGACGGATAAGGTCGGAGGCGGCCGGAGCAGATTGACGCTGAGGAGATGGGTCTTGGCCGCTGCGGCCTGCTGGACGCTGGTCGCCGGATGCACCACGCCCGCCCAATCGATCTCGTCAGCTGCCCCGTCTGCGGCCGCCACATCGTCACCCGGTCGGGCAATCGCGCTGTCCTGTGCCGACGCCGGTTCTGGCAGCGCACCCGACAGCACCGCAAACCTCACTCTCGACGGGCTGACGCTAGTCGGCTTGTCCGGCGAAGGATCTGCGGCGCCAGCGACAGATGTGGGGCTGCGGAAACCGCCAGGCGACCAGCAGTACTTCTTCTTCAAGACGCCGGCCTTCCTGCGAATGGGCGCTTCGCCGATCACCGTTGAGCTGGCTAGCTCCTCCTCCGCGACGTGGCTGGTGTGGGTACCAGCCCATGTGTGGACGAGGGGATCCTCTGTCGACGTCCGACCGTGGATGGCCTCCGCCGTCACGTTTCATGGGTGCCAGGACAGGGATACGACATACTTCGGCGGCCTACTGGCCACCGATCCGCAACACTGCCTGGTTCTCCGGATCCAGCGGCCAAGCGAGCCCATTCAGACCACTCGGATCCGCCTCAACGGCGCCCCCTGCTAGAGCGGGCGGGTCACATTGCCTACACCGTCAAGGCCCGCGCAGCGACAAGGATGGCAGCCCACGAAGGTGGCCCTCCGTTGTCGACCTCGACGACGCGGACAGACGCCAGACGAGTGCTGAACAGTCGAGGAGGTGGGCAGCAATGACCGAGTCATCGGGCTGGATCGCCTTCGGCCCCGAGGCCCTCGACAAGATGCCGCGGCCGAACGAGCCGGGGCGGAGCAGCTGTGGCGGCAGCGCGGTGCACGGCACTACTGCCGGTCGCCGTCGACGGCCGCGATCACGACCATCCCACCGCTCCCCAGAAGAGCGCTGCTGACCCACGATAGGTGTTAGCCCCGGTGTTGCAGTAGCCGGCTCATCTTGTTGCCCGACACGGGCTGTGAAAGCGCGGAAGTGCCTGTCCTGCTTGGGATTCTGGGCTTGCTGAGAGTCCAGGATCACCGAGCAGGAGAGGCACCTCGCCAGTGCAGGCTACAACGAGCAGGTCGTACCCGGTGGTCACCGTCGATGGGACCGGTGTGGTGTCGCATGCCGGGACGGCGCTGCTGTCGGAGGTGGCCGATCGGGTCGGGTTGACTGCGGCGTTCTCTGAGGTCCTGCATCCGCTGCGGCAGCGGCGCTCGGGGCATGATCCGGGGCGGGTGCTGGTCGATGTGGCGGTGGCGATCGCCGACGGCGCGGAGACGATCAGCGACGTGCAGACGCTGGCCGATCAACCCGGGCTGCACGGCCAGGTCGCCTCCACGGCGACGATCTGGCGAGTATTGGACGGTGTGGACGCCGACCTACTGGATGAGCTTCGGCTGGCTCGGGCGGTCGCCCGGGAACGGGCCTGGGCGGCCCGCGGTGAGCTGACCGGCGTCGAGCTGCCGCCGGCTCGGGCGGCCGGCCGGACCCTTCACTACGCGGTGATCGACATCGACGCGACCCTGGTCACCGCCCACTCGGACAAGCAAGGCGCGGCCGGGAACTTCAAGGGCGGCTTCGGGTTTCATCCGATCGGGGCCTGGCTGGACAACACCGGGGAGGCGCTGGCCGCGGTCCTGCGCCCGGGCAACTCCGGCAGCAACACCGCCGTCGATCACGTCGCTGTGCTCGATCTGGCGCTGGCGCAGCTGCCCGACGCGCACCGTTGCAAGCCGATCCTGGTGCGGGTGGATGGCGCCGGGTTCTCCCACGCCCTGATCGACCACCTCGCCGCGGCCGGGCTGGACTACTCCGTGGGGTTCCCGACCACCGCCGCGGTCCGCGAGGCGATCGGGATCATCCCGGCCTTCGTGTGGCGCCCGGCGATCACCGCCGACGGCGGGGTCCGGGACGGCGCCGACATCGCCGAGATCACCGACCTGCTAAGCCTGGGCGGCTGGCCGGGCGGGATGCGGGTGATCGTGCGCCGCGAACGCCCGCACCCCGGCGCCCAACTGGACGCCTTCGAAGAGGCCGACGGCTACCGCTACCAAGCCGTCTGCACCAACACCACACGCGGCACGATCCAGTTCCTGGAAGCCCGACACCGCGCGCACGCCCGCGTCGAGGACCGGATCCGCTGCGGCAAGGACACCGGCATCGGCCGCTTCCCGTCCCGCGAACTGCCGATCAACGCCGCCTGGCTGGAAGCCTCGCTGACCGCGATGGACCTGCTTGCTGGACCCAGACCATGCTCCTCGATGGTGAACTCGCCAAGGCCGAGCCGAAGAAGCTGCGCTACCGGCTACTGCACACCGCCGCCCGGATCACCCGCGGACAACGAAGCATCTACCTCCGCCTGGCCCGCAACTGGCCGTGGGCGTTGGCCCTGGCAAGAGCATTCCAGCGGCTCCGGCTCATCCCGCTGCCCACCTGAACACCCGCCGCCGACCATCCCCGACGCTCCACCGGAGCCACCGGCCACAGCGCCGGGACACCAACCTGCCCGACACTCACTCCACTGCCAGGCAACTCCCGACCAAGATCATCAAGCCGCGTTCAGCGGCTTACTGAATGACCGGGGTTAGTGGCGTGCCCGGTCTGTCGACCGGATGACGTCGACCCCGTCGACCGGCCTGGGCACTTGGCACCGCGCCGTGGCGTGGACACGTGTGCGTCCTTTCGATCGACACTGTGCCCGTCAAGGGATACGGCAGAAACAGCCTCTTGAGGAGGCCGTGGACGGCGCAGCGGCACTATGCCGGTGTGATCAGACCTGTCGGTGACGCGCAGCTCCGCGCTCGCCGTGCTGCCGTGGGGCTGCAGTTCGTCGCGGTCGGCTGCGTCGCGGTGGGCGTCTGGCTGATGGTCATCGGCGTGCTGTACGCCGACTGGCTTGCCCTCGCCGTGGCCACCACGTCCACTCTTCGGTGTCGCGGAACTGACGATCATCGCCGGGGACACGTCGGGGAGAACGATGAGCGACGGGCTGGGCCGTAAGGATCGGGCCGGCCGGGTTTGGTTCGCGAATGGTGAGATGGCACGCGGCCGCCGCCGACGCGGGGCTCACCGTCTGCCCGTTGTCGTACCGTCTGGACGTGACGCCGCCCGAGCCGAAGCCGCCGCATGCAGACCCCGTGCTGCAGGCTCTCAATGAGGCCTTCTACTTTACTGAGCCGGCCGCCTATCTGCGAGCACGTCTGGCGTCGGTCATACGCCGACCCTTAGCGACTCAGGGGCCCGATGACAATCCCGACTCACTGCAGAATCAGGTTCTGCGCCGGTTGCCTGGCTGGGCGATGGAGGACCGGACAGATCCCGAGGAGGCGGTCTCGAGTGAAACTGTCGAAGCCTTCGCGCTGGCCCACCAGGCCGGCGAAGTATTGCTGAGGCACCTGATCGCGCAGCTCCAGACTGTTTTGCAGGCGGGCTCAAGCCCCTGGTTGGCGCTGTCCGCCCTGCAAGAGCCCAAGGAGTTCCGGGACAAGTGTCGTCGGCTCGCCAGCGCTGGCGAGGAGGAGCTGATCGCCATCCTGGCGCATGTGTTCTTGCCGCACTGGGCCGAGGTCATGGAGGCGGTCGGCGAGGCGGAAGCGACTGCCGTGCAGGCCTACCTCGCCGCCTGGGTTCGGCACTTCGCGAGCTTCCATCTCGACCACTCCAACGGCTACAACGCGGTCAAGCATGGCCTGTCTGCCGTACCGCAGCGGGGCCGTATCTCCTTTTACACCGACCCCGAGACCACCGGCGAGCCGACCGTTGAGATCCCCATGATCGACGGCCGGATGCTGGAGACCCTCGAGACCCGAGGCAGGCGGCAGGCGCGCCGGTGGGTTCGTGTCCGCCGCGCAGTGGATGTCCCGGGTCTGCTGGCCTGCGCCGTCATCGCCATCTCGTTGCTGGAGTGGCTGTGGGCCGTCGGGCTGGCCCGCCACCGCGGCGGACCTGCGGAGCTGCCGTGTTCTCTCGGCCCACTGCCGGCCGAGATTCGCCGAGGTCATGAGCTCGAGTGGGGCCAGATGACGATTCCGATCGCCGCCTTGCCCCTGTCCGGAGAGGACGCGGCCAACACGTTGAGACGGCTTGGCGTCGATCAAGGCGATTCGCTACTGAATCGTGTCTAGCCCGCTCAGGGGTGGCGGCCGAGCCGGGCCAGCAGCCGGTCCTGGGCGTCGGTGGCGTCCGTGGGCACCGACAGATCGAACAGCCCGTAGGCCTGCAGGTCCTCGATGTGCTCCTCGACGTAGGCCAGCACGTGCTCGACGCACGCCGGGTCGATCCGGTCGTCGGCGCCGATCCCACGGGCCAGGTCCCAGCTGTGCACGGTGAGATCCATCAGCATCTCCTCGGCGTAGCGCCGCACCGGGGCGGGGCCGACCGACAGCGTGACGGTGTCCTCGTCCGCGGCGGCGGCCCACGCCCGCAGGGACGCCTCGGTCGCCGTGTCCCAGGCGGCCACGGGGTCGGCGCCGAGCACGTCGCCGTCGAAGCGGTCCCCGACGTCGTGCACACCCTGGCCGGCGAGCAGCGGCGGGGCCCACAGGTGCTCGGCGACGAGGTGGTTGACCAGGTCGCGGACCGCCCACTCGGTGTCCGGCGTGGGGTTCGCCCAGTCGCCGGGCCGGACGGCGTGGACCCGGCGGCCGAACTCGCCGGCGGCCACGGGTAGCAACTCACGGGCATCGGTCATGGCCGTGAGACTGCCACCCGCCGCGGCGGGCTACCCACGGTGGGCGCGCCAGCAGCGCGTCAGGTAGGGCAGGTCGAACGTGTCCCGGCCGGCAAGGTCGGGGTGGTCGCGGACCAGCTCGTCCACCCGGCGCAGCAGCTCGGCCCGGTGCGCGGTGTCCAGGAGCAGGTAGTAGCTGAAGGTCTGGATCAGGGCGGCGAGGGAGGCCCGGGTCAGCGCATACGCGTGCGGGAAGCTGGCGGTCTGCACGGAGCCGAAGGGCCCGCCGGCCGCCGGGCTTTGCTCCGGTCGAGCCGCCGCCGGGCCGCCCCGGTGATGTTGATGTCGTCCATCCGCCGGACCCAGTCCACGGCCGGGTCCGGCTGGTTCCACGCCAGCCCCAGCCGGCCACCGGGACGGAGCACCCCGCGCGAACTCCGGCACCGCCCGGCCGGCGTCGAACCAGTGGAACGCCGAGCCGGCGAGGACCGCATCCACGTCCCCGTCCGGCAGCGGAATGTCCTCCGCGGTGCCCAGCCGCAGGTCCGCCTCCGGGACGTACGCCGACAGCTGCGCGGCCATCTGCGGCGACGGCTCGACCGCGGCCACGTCCAGCCCGGCGTCGACCAGCAGCCGGGGCAGCTTCCCGGTCCCGGCGCCGACGTCCAGCACCCGGCGTGCGGTCGGCGGCACCAGCCAGTCCAGCGCCGCCGGCGGGTACGCCGGCCGAGCCACGGCGTACGTGCCGGCAGCGGCGCCGAAGGATCGGCCGCCGCCGGTCATCGCCGGACGCCCCGCGAGCAGCGCGTGACATACGGCATGAAGAACTCCGATCCGCCGGACAGCTCGGGGTGGCCCTGCAGCACCCCGTCGATCTGCCGCCGGAGCGCGGCCCGCCCCGCATCGTCCAGGACCAGGTAGAAGCTGTGCGTCTGGAACAGCTCATGCAGCCCGTCGCGGGTTAGCCGCTGCCCGTGCGAGAACTCCGCCGCGGTCACGTCGGTGAACGCCTCCGACACCGTCATCGCCGGCTCCCGCAGGCTGGCCCGGGCGGTCGTGCCGGTCGCGGTGGCCAGCGCGCCGACCCACGGCACGCTGTCGTCGTCGAAGTTCCACAGCAGGCCCAGCCGGCCCCCGGCACGCAGCACCCGGGCCATCTCCGGCACCGCCCGGTCCTGGTCGAACCAGTGGAACGCCTGCCCGACCAGGACGGCGTCGACGTCGCCGGCTGGCAGCGGGATCCGCTCCGCGCCGGCCTCGCAGAGGTCGGCCTCCGGCACGTACGCCGACAGCTGCGCGCCCATCTCCGGCGACGGCTCCACGGCCACGACCTCCAGGCCCCGGTCCACCAGCTGGCGGGTGAGCTTGCCGGTGCCGGCACCCAGATCGAGCACCCGCGCAGCCCCCGGCGGCAGCAGCCAGCTGAGCGCCGCCTCCGGGTAGTCCGGACGGGCGGCGGCGTACAGCTCGGCGGCCTGGTCGAAGGAGCGGGCCCGCGCACTCATGCCGACCTGCGTAGCACAGACCGCCCCCGCGGCGTGATCGTGCGGCCAGCATCCCCCCGAATCGGTGCATGCCAGCCTCTCGATCATGGCGTCCCGGCCGTGGCGGAACCGGATCGGGCGATCCATGCCGCTAACCTCGGGCTTTCGCGTGCGGCCGATCTTGGTGGTTGGCACGCGACTCTGAGAGCACCGAAGTGCCTGTCCTGCTTGGGAAACTGCTGCTTGTCGAAGGCGCAGAGTCCGCGAGTAGGAAGGCACCCGGTGGGTGGTGCGACACGAAGTCGCTTGCGCAAGCGGCGCGTTGATGTGGAGGTCGGCGGTGACGTCGATGACGTAGCCCGGGTAAGTGCTCAACAGCCCGTCCCCACCCGGGCGTGCGTCGCTGGTAACGGCGGGGTGCGAAGCC
>JBBPYA010000110.1:0-2399 GCA_038200385.1 Mycobacteriales bacterium | reverse complement strand
TCGGCCGCGAGAGGACCGCTCAGCGGCCGGGAAGTGGGTGTTTCAGGTCCACCCTAGTCTGACGTGGGGACTGTTTCCGGCTTTGCAGCCGCCAGAATCGCCGTGGAGGCGCCAAGCCCCCGGATCGGAGTCCCCCCACGCGGCGCCGTCAGCGGCCGATGCTGGCGGCAGCGCTGTCCGTATCCGGACATGTGACTCTGTGTGCTTGCGTGATTTACGCACTACGCCGATGTCCGGGGCCAAGTAAGGGCGTCCGGCGTCCCGGGTCCGCGGCACCGGAGGTCGCGGCGAGGCAGACTCGGCGCATGGTCACTGCTGGAGCGCGCTGCCTGGTCACCGGAGCCACCGGGTACATCGGTGGGCGGCTGGTACCCCAGCTGCTCGCCGCCGGCTTCGAGGTCCGGGTGCTCAGCCGCTCCCCGGAGAAGCTGCGGGACTACCCGTGGGCCGACCAGGTGGAGGTCGCCGAGGGGGACGCCGGGGACCACGACGTCGTCCTGCGGGCCTGCGACGACATCGACGTCGTCTACTACCTGATCCACGCCATCGGCTCGGGCAAGGACTTCGAGCAGACCGACCGGCGTACGGCGCAGACGGTCGCCCGCGCCGCCGCCGAGGCCGGGATCTCCCGGATCGTCTACCTCGGCGGGCTGCTGCCCGAGGGCGAGAAGCTGTCCGCGCACCTGCGGTCCCGGGCCGAGGTCGCCGAGATCCTGCTCGACTCGGGCGTGCCGACCGTGGTGCTCCGGGCCGCGGTGATCATCGGGTCCGGATCGGCGTCGTTCGAGATGCTGCGCTACCTCACCGAGCGGCTGCCGGCCATGATCACCCCCCGCTGGGTGAACTCCCGGATCCAACCGATCGCGGTCCGCGACGTGCTGCGGTACCTGGTCGGGGCGGCGACGCTGCCCGCCGAGGTGCACCGCGCCTTCGACATCGGCGGCCCGGACGTCCTGACCTACCGGCAGATGATGCGCCGCTACGCCACCGTGGCCGGCCTGCCCCGCCGGCTGATCGTGCCGGTCCCGGTGCTCAGTCCCTGGTGGTCCAGCCACTGGGTCGGCCTGGTCACCCCGGTCCCCAACGCGTTGGCCCGCCCCCTGGTGGAGTCCCTGCGCAACACCGTGATCTGCAACGAGCACGACATCGCCGAGCACATCCCCGACCCGCCGGAGGGCCTGCTCGGCTTCGACGGAGCGGTGGAGCTGGCCCTGACCCGGATCCGGGAGTACGACGTACCGACCCGCTGGTCCTCGGCCACCCTGGGCGGCGCCCCGAGCGACCCGCTGCCGACCGACCCGGACTGGGCCGGCGGCAGCCTGTTCGTCGACGAGCGGTGCCGGGAGGTGCCGGCCAGCCCGGCCGCGCTGTGGCGGGTGATCGAGGGGATCGGCGGCGAGCACGGCTGGTACTCCTTCCCACTGGCCTGGTCGGTGCGCGGCGTGCTGGACCGGCTGGTCGGGGGCGTCGGCCTGCGGCGGGGGCGGCGGGACCCGTTCGACCTCTACGTCGGGGAGGCGCTGGACTTCTGGCGGGTCGAGGCGATCGACGAGCCGAGCCTGCTGCGGCTGCGCGCGGAGATGCGGCTACCGGGCCTGGCCTGGCTGGAGTTGCGTGTGGACGTCGAGGGCGGCACGACGGTGTACCGGCAGCGCGCGCTGTTCCATCCGCACGGCTTCCTCGGCCAGCTCTACTGGTGGTCGGTCGCGCCGTTCCACGGGATCGTGTTCGGGGGGATGAGCCGCAACATCGCCCGCGCGGCCCAGCGGCTGGACCGCGAGCACGCCGACCCGGCCCGGGCCAGCGCGGCCGAGGTCAAGCAGGCCGCCTCGCCCTGAGCACGAACCTCCCGGCCGCTGGAGCCGCCAGGGCGCGACCAACGTCCGGACCGCCTGCCTGGACCACAGGGGACCTGCAGAACGACCCGCGGGTCTTCCGGCAGGTGCTGGCCTTCGTCAGTTGACCCGCGACGACCGTCACAGCGAGCGTTGTAGTCCCGCCATCGCCGCGGTCAGCAGCGCCGAATGCTCGGTCAGGAGCTGGTCGTGGTGCCCGTCGGCGCGGGAGGCCGCCAGATGACCGCCCGCGGTCCACAGCTCGTCGATGTCCGGGCCGGCGAGCAACGCGGCGCGCAGCGGCTCGGTCACCACACCACGCACCTGGGGGGTGTCGGTCTCGACCAGGACCCGCCACCGCGCCTCGAAGGCGTCGTCCCCGGTGGGCAGCACGAGCAGGCCGGTCCCCCCGCGGGTGAGGAAGCGTCGCGGCGAGACCCGCAGCGCCGGTAGCGGGATCGGCACCGGGACGGCGGTCACGGCGTACAGCGGGGCGGTGAGCTGACCCTTGGGCATCCGGTACACCACGTCGAAGGCGACCAGCTCCCAGCTGCCGGCGTAGCC
>JBBPYA010000109.1:0-6001 GCA_038200385.1 Mycobacteriales bacterium | reverse complement strand
GGTTGACCAGCTGGACCCGGAAGGATTCGGGCAGGGCGTCCTGCGGGGTGCTGTTGACCAGTTCGGGTTGCCCGGCGAACTGCAGCTTGAACCGCTGGTAGGCCTCCTGCTTGCTCTCGTACAGGAACGTCTTGACCTCCGAGGAGGCGGCCAGGCCGGCCTTGATGTCTTCCCGCTGCGGGTCGGTCACGTCGTCGCGCAGGAAGATCGACACCTGCACCTGGTCGTAGTAGATGTTCTTCATCTCGCTGATCTGGCCGGCGATGAGCAGGCCGGCGCCGAGCAATCCCAGCGAGATCGCCGTGGTGATGATCATGGCGACGGTCATGGTGAGGTTTCTCCGCAGGCCGGTGGCGACCTCGGAGACGATGAAGTTCGCGCGCACGACCCGGCTACCGCCCCACGCCGTACACGCCGCGCGCCTGGTCGCGGGTGACCTTGCCGAGGGTCAGCTCCACGACGCGGCGGCGCATCGAGTCCACGACGTTGGAGTCGTGGGTGGCCATCACGACCGTCGTCCCGGTCCGGTTGATCCGCTCCAGCAGCAGCATGATGTCCTGGCTGGTCTCGGGGTCGAGGTTGCCGGTCGGCTCGTCGGCGAGCAGCACCAGCGGCCGGTTCACGAACGCGCGGGCGATCGCCACCCGCTGCTGCTCACCGCCGGACAGCTCGTGCGGCAGCCGGTTGGACTTGCCCTCGAGCCCGACGAGCTGCAGCACCTCCGGCACGACCCGCTTGATCGTGTGCTTGGGCTTGTTGATGACCTCCAGGGCGAAGGCGACGTTGTCGTTGACCGTCTTGTTCTTCAGCAGCCGGAAGTCCTGGAAGACGCAGCCCATCGTGCGCCGCAGCTTGGGCACCTGCCACTTGCTGAGCTTGTTCAGGTGCTTGCCGGTGACGTGGACGTCGCCCCGCGTCGGCGACTCCTCCTTCAGCAGCAGCCTCAGCATCGTCGACTTTCCCGACCCCGAGGCCCCGATGACGAAGACGAACTCGCCCTTCTCGATCTCGAGAGTCACGTCGTCCAGCGCCGGCCGGGTGCTGGCCGGATACAGCTTCGTGACGTGCTCCAGGCTGATCACGAGGCGCAAGTGTACGTGCGGCGGGGTGAAACCAGGTCAGGCGCCGGACTGGCCGCCGGTCTCCGCCGTCCGCTTCCACCGGATCCCGGCCTCCAGGAAGGCGTCGAGGTCCCCGTCGAGGACGGCGCCGGTGTTGCCCGTCTCGTACTCCGTGCGCAGGTCCTTGACCATCTGGTACGGGTGCAGGACGTAGCTGCGCATCTGGTTTCCCCAGGAGTTCGAGCCGTCGCCGCGCAGCAGATCCATCTCGGCGCGCTGCTCCTGACGGCGCAGTTCCAACAGCCTTGACTGCAGCACCCGCATGGCCGCGGCACGGTTCTGAAGCTGGGACTTCTCGTTCTGGCAGGACACCACCGTGTTGGTCGGCAGGTGGGTGATGCGTACGGCGGAGTCCGTGGTGTTGACGCTCTGCCCGCCCGGCCCCGAGCTGCGGTAGACGTCGACGCGGATGTCGGTGTCCGGGACGTCCACGTGGTCGTCCTGGGCCACCACCGGCATCACCTCGACCCCGGCGAAGGAGGTCTGCCGGCGGCCCTGGTTGTCATACGGGCTGATCCGGACCAGCCGGTGGGTGCCCTGCTCGACCGACAGCGTCCCGTAGGCGTAGGGCACCTTGACCGCGAACGTCGCGGACTTGATGCCGGCCTCCTCGGCGTAGGAGGTGTCGTAGACCTCGGTGGCGTAGCTGTGCCGCTCGGCCCAGCGCAGGTACATCCGCAGCAGCATCTCGGCGAAGTCGGCGGCGTCGACCCCGCCGGCCTCGGAGCGGATCGTGACCAGGGCCTCCCGCTGGTCGTACTCGCCGCTGAGCAGGGTCCGGACCTCGAGCTCGTCGATCTGCACCTTGAGGGCGGCCAGCTCCCGCTCGACCTCGGCCCGGGTGGCCGCGTCGTTCTCCTCCTCGGCCAGCTCGTGCAGCACCGCGAGGTCGTCGACCCGGCGACGCAGGGCCTCGATCCGGCGCAGGTCGCCCTGCAGGTAGGACAGCCGGCTGGTGACCTGCTGGGCCTGCTCGGGGTCGTTCCACAGGTCGGGGGCGGCGGAGGCCTGCTCCAGCTCGGCGGCGTCCCGGCGCATCGCGTCGACGTCCAGGACCGCCTCGATCGACGTCAGCGTCGCATCCAGTTCCTTGAGTTCGGGGAGGTCGGCCACGACCGGCGAGCCTACGCCGCTCAGCCCAGTGGAACGGATTCCAACCATTTGAGGACAGCTCGCTCGTAGGCCACGCCGAACTCCGCGTTGGCCACCGCGAAGGCGTCGCCGCCGTCCCGCCGCAACTGGGCCAGGCTGTCGCGGTGCTCGGCCAGCGCCTGTTCGTGGCTCCCGCGGGCGGCTTGGACGAGGGAGTGCAGCTGCTCGGCGCTGTGCCGGGAGCCGAATCCGAGCCGCAGCAGCACCGGGTTGCGCGACTGGTCGGGCTCCGGCGGCTGGGACAGCCAGCCGGCGAACGCCCGCCGGCCGGCCGCGGTCAGCGAGTAGGGCTGGGCCGAGCGGGCGCCCTGCTTGCCGGCCTTGAGGTAGCCGCCGGCGGCCAGCGACGGCAGCTCGCGGTAGACCTGCGAGCGGGTCAGCGTCCACGACGCACCGAGCCGGACCTGCGCGGCGGCGACCAGCTGACCACCGGTCATCGGGCCGTCGTGCAGCAGGCCGAGCAGCGCCGCCGACGTGCTGTTGAGGTTCACCGGTGTACCGCGCAGCCGCCTCGCAGCCCGCTCGGTCCGGACCGCTGGGTCGGCGGCGGACAGGACCTGGGTGTCGGCGCGACGGGCACGGGCAAACCCTGCCATGTCGGGTACCGGATTCGACACCCGTGCCCGTGGTCGGTGCCGTCTGCCGCGCCTCGTCGTGGTGGCAACGGCGGCGGTGCGATGCGATTCGATGCGGTGGAAGCGACGGCGGCGCGGTGCGGTGCGGTGCGGTGCGGTGGGTCCGGCTAGTTCTGGAACCGGTCCCGCTGTACGACGTACACGCCGGTCGCGGTGTTGGTGTCGATGAAGTCGGGCAGGCCGGGGACCCGGATCACCACGGTGACGCAGACCAGGAACCGCTCGCCCGGCGTGAGGTTCGGCTGGTAGCTGCC
Source organism: Mycobacteriales bacterium (assembly GCA_038200385.1). Taxonomy (GTDB): domain Bacteria; phylum Actinomycetota; class Actinomycetes; order Mycobacteriales; family Geodermatophilaceae; genus JBBPYA01. The sequence goes on along the minus strand of JBBPYA010000109.1, from coordinate 2,839 downwards.
TGCCGAGCTGCAATCCGCCCCGGCTGGCGCGTACGCCACCGTCAGGTCCTCCGGGTGGATCGCCTGGTCCTCGACCGCGACCTGCGCGGCGTACTCCGCGCGGGCCGTCCCGACCGCGGGGTCGTTGGTGCCCGACAGCATCCGGCCGGCTTCCCGGGCCCCCGCGGTGGCCGCGAACGTGCCGCGCTGCACCGCGGAGAAGCCGATCACGAGGTACATCAGGGGCAGGATGACGATCACCGCGAGGAACACGAACTCCACGATCGCCGAGCCACGATCGTCACCGAGGCGGAGTCGTCGGGCGCTCACCGGCCCTCCTTGACGGCTCGTCCGGTGGCGTTGACTGCCAGCACGTCGCCCAGCCCGGCGAACAGGCTGGGCACCGCCCCGCGGCAGCGCACCACGACGAGGACGGCGCCGGCCTGACCGGCTTCTTCGGCCGCCGTGCAGGCCAGCCCGTCCGCGGTCCGTTGGGACAGCGCCTGGCCCACTAGGTCCCGGGTGCGCTGCCCCGCGGCGAGGGAGTCGACGTCGGCGTTGGCGCCGTAGCGGGCACCCTCCTGCGCGCTGGCCGCGACCACGTTGCGCACGTGCACGTAGACCGCAAGTTGCAGGACGGCCAGCAGCAGTCCCATCACCAGCGCGGACACCAGGACGAACTCGACGACGGCCGAACCCCGGTCCGGGGCGAGGCGGGCGTCCACTACCCCGACGAGGCGCCGGTGACGCTGCTCAGCGCGTCGTCGATCGCGCTGACGATGGCCTCCCGGAACGGGATCAGGATGGCCAGTACGAGCGCCGCGGTCATCACAGTGATCATCACCCACCCGGGCACGTCGCCCCGGTCCCTCCCCCGATCGGTGAGCTGCCGCAGGGCTCCGGTCAGTGCCGCCAGCGCATGCAGGGTCAGCTGCTGTGGTGTCATTCCCCCTCCTTCACACGGGCTATCCGGCCGGCGCCTGCCGGGCCGGCCGTACTGCGTGGTCCGTCACCGGGTCAGCTGCACGATGCTGACCAGGCCCGGGTACAGCGCGAAGATGACGGTGACCGGCAGCACGAGGAACACCACCGGAACCATCATCGCGATCTCCTTGCGCCCGCCTGCCTCGAGCAGCCGCCGCTTTCCGCCCTCCCGGACGTCCGCGGCCTGGGCGCGGAGGACATCGGCCAGCGGGGTGCCGCGCTCGGTGGCTACGACGATGCCGTCCACGAACCGGGACAGCGCGTCCAGCGACGTCCGGTCGGCCAGCGCCTGCAGGGCCTCGACCATGGGTACGCCGGAGCGTGCCCTGGCCAGGGTCCCCGACAGCTCCCGCGACAGCTCGCCGCCGGCCAGCCGGCAGACCCGGTCGATGGCCCCGACCGGCCCCTCCCCCGCGGTGACCGCCAGCGCCAGCATCTCGGCGATCACCGGGAACTCCGCGAGCATCGCGGCCTCCCGGCGGCCCACCTCCTGGGACAGCCACCAGTCCCGGCCCAGGACGCCCGCGGTCAGCCCGCCGACGGCGAACAGCAGGATCGACAGCGGGTTGAACCCGGCAGTGGACGCGGCGAACAGGGTGCCTGCGATCGCGCCGGCCGCCAGTCCCAGGCCGCCCCACACCACCTGCTCGACTCGGAAGTTCTCCAGCGTCAACGTCCCGTCCAGCGCGTCGAGCCGACGCCGGACCGAGCTGCGGCCGCCGACGACGCGGTCCACCAGCCGGACCGCGTCACCCAGCACCGGTTGCAGCAGCACGCCCAGGACCCCGGCCGGGCCGACCCGCGGTGCCGCGCCGAGCAGCCGCGAGCGCGGCGGCGCATCAGTGACGTAGGGCGCCAACCGGTCCTGCAACCGGATCGGTCGAAGGGGCGGCGCGGCGGACAGGAACAGCAGGAGCCCCACGGCGGCGATCAGCCCGAGGGCCATCCCCGTCACGGCCGGACTCACGTCAGCACCCGGACGTCCTGCGGCAGCCGCCCGATCCGCACCATGACCCGGTAGGCGAGCACGCAGACCACGCCGCCGCCGACCAGCAGCCCCACCCCGGTGGGCGAGTCGTAGGCGTCCAGCGTCGTCTGCTGGGTCGCCAGCAGAAGCAGCACCGCCCACGGCGCGGCGACGGCCAACCGGGCGGCGTTGACCACCCAGCCCTGCCGGGTCTCCAGCTCGGCGCGGGTACGGGCGTCCTCACGAAGGAACGACGACAGCGGGCGCAGCACCCGGCCCAGGTCGGTGCCACCGACCTCCCGGGCGACCCGCAGCGTCTCGCAGATCCGGTCCGCGACCGGATCGGCCAGCTCGTCCTTGAGCTGATCCAGGCACGGCATGAACCGACCGTTGCTGCGGTACGCCGCCGCGAAGCGTTCGAACGCCGGGCGCAGCGCCTGCGGCCCGCGCACCCCGATCGACCCGAGGGCCTCCGGCAGGGACAGCCCGGCCCGCACGGCGCTGGTGAGGTTGTCCACCACCTCGGGCCAGACCTCGCGCAGCTCCGTCGTACGCCGGCGACGCAGGCGGGCCACCAGGGCGACCGGAGCGGCGAATCCGAACGCCGCGAAGCACAAGGAGATGGACACCGCCGCGGTCGCCAGCAGCACGAGGGTGAAGGTCACGACCGCCGCGGCCACCTGGGCGCCGAGGAGTTGACCCGGCCCCACGGTCGTGATGCCGGCCTGCCGGAGGAAGGTCAGCCGCCGGCCGGACCAGCCAGGCCGCGGACCCGGGGAGCGCTCCGTGCCGGCCAGACTCCGCCAGATCAGCAGCAGGCCGATCCCGGTCAGCAGCCCGAGCAGCGCCCCCATCTCAGGCCGCCTGCTCGGCGTCCGGCGCGCGCAGCAGCGTGGCCAGCTCGATGCC
>JBBPYA010000108.1:0-5327 GCA_038200385.1 Mycobacteriales bacterium | reverse complement strand
GCCGGACGGTTGCGGATCCCGGTGCTGGGTGACTCGCCGGAGGCGTTGGACGAGCTGACGGTCGTCGACGGCGAGCTGCGCTATTTCGACCACCGCTTCCCGCTCGCCGACGGGACCGCCGAGGACGGCGCGGGTCCGCGGGAGGTCCACGACCGCCAGCACTACGAGCTGATCAACTGGCGGCGGGCCGACGAGGACCTGAACTACCGGCGCTTCTTCGCGGTCAACGACCTGGCCGCGGTCCGGGTCGAGCTGCCCGGGACATTCGCCGCGGTGCACGCCCTTCCGCTGCGCTGGGTCGCCGAAGGGGTCGTGGACGGGCTGCGCATCGACCACCCGGACGGCCTGGCCGACCCCGGCGGCTACCTGGACGACCTGGCCGGCCGGGCCCCCGGGAACTGGCTCGTCGTCGAGAAGATCCTGGAGACCGGCGAGGCGCTGCCGACCTCGTGGCCGGTCGCCGGGACCACCGGCTACGACGCGCTCAACGACGTCGGCGCGGTGTTCGTCGATCCTGGCGGGGAGGCGCCCCTGACCGCGCTGGACACCGAGCTGGCCGGGGGTCCGGTCGACTTCCCGGCCATGGTGCACGACTGCAAACGGGCGATCGCCGACGGGATCCTGCATTCCGAGGTCCGCCGGCTGGCCCGGCTGGTCCCCGACGTCCCCGACGCCGAGGACTCGCTCGCCGAACTGCTGGCCTGCTTCCCGGTGTACCGCTCCTACCTGCCCGACGGTGCCGAGCACCTGCAGGAGGCCGTCGAGCGGGCCCGCAGCCGGCGCGGCGACCTGGCCGGGCCGCTCACGACGCTGCATGAGCGGCTGCTGCGGGCCGACACCGAGCTGGCCGTGCGCTTCCAGCAGACCAGCGGCATGGTGATGGCCAAGGGTGTCGAGGACACCGCGTACTACCGGTGGGCACGGCTGGTCGCGCTCAACGAGGTCGGCGGCGACCCGCTGGTGTTCGGAGCCACCCCGGAGCGCTTCCACCTGGCGAACGCGGTCCGGTTGGAGCGCTCCCCGCAAGGGATGACGACGCTGTCCACCCACGACACCAAGCGCAGCGAGGACGTCCGGGCCCGGCTCGCGGTGCTCGCCGAAGTCCCGGCGGAGTGGGCCGCCGCCGTACGCCGGTGGAACGAGCTGGTTCCGCTGCCGGACCGGCCGCTGGCCCACCTGATGTGGCAGAACATCGTCGGTGCCTGGCCGCTGTCGCGGGAGCGGGCGCATGCCTACGCCGAGAAGGCCTCCCGCGAGGCCGGCACGTCGACCCGCTGGTCGGACCCGGACCAGGAGTTCGAACGCCGGCTGCACGGGCTCATCGACGGGGCGTACGACCGCCCCGAACTCGGCGTGGCCGCCGTCGTCGACCGGCTCCAGGCACCCGGCTGGTCCAACGCCCTCGGCGCGAAGCTGCTGCAGCTGATGCTGCCCGGCGTGCCGGACGTGTACCAGGGCAGCGAGCTGTGGGACCTGTCGCTGGTGGACCCGGACAACCGCCGGCCGGTGGACTACGACCGGCGGCGCGAGTTGCTCGCCCGGCTGGACGAGGAGGGCTGGCAGCCGCCGGTGGACGCCACCGGCGCGGCCAAGCTGCTCGTCGTGTCCCGGGCCCTGCGGGTCCGGGCGGCCCGGCCGCTCGACGGGTACACGCCGGTGTACGCCTCCGGTATGGCCGCCGAACACCTCGTCGGCTTCGACCGTGGCGGGGTGCTGGCGCTGGCCACCAGGCTGCCGGTCGGACTCGCCGCGGGCGGTGGCTGGCTGGACACCACCGTCGAGCTGCCCGAGAGGGACTGGGTGGACGCCATCACCGGGGTCCGGTACACCGGCGGCCGGCGGCGGGTCGACCAGGTCCTGCACCGCTACCCGGTCGCGCTGCTCCTCGCCGACTGACCGGGACGCGCCGGTGCTGGCGGATCTTCCGACGGCCCTGATACACCGGGGACCCCGGGATGCGGCAGGGCGACGGTCATCGGCGGACGGACGGCGTCGAGGGCCCGGGCCCAGTCCCGGTCCCGCCAGTAGGCCCCATGGCCGTGGATGCCGGCGATCGGACCGTCCTGCAGCGCCACGTCGTACGGCGTCGGGTCGAGCAGCCGCCACTCGTACCCGCAGCGCCGGGCCCCGGTGACTTCATCGATGACGTCGAGTCGTGGTATCTCCCAGGAGTCGATCCGCCGGGACTGTGGCGTCGGGACGCCGACCACCGCGTGGTGGTCCCAGCTCAGGACCGGCCCGGCGATGGCGTCGGTGTCCCGGTACAGGTTGAGCCAACGGTGGTCGAGCCGGGCGAGCAGCCAGTCGATCACGTCGACGTTGACGTAGGCGGGGAAGCCCCTGGGGAACTGGACCTGCAGCTGCGAGCCGAACGTGAGCAGCCCCACCCGCGCCCGCTGCGCGGCAGGCAGCCAGAGCAGCGCGGCGAAGGCGATCAGGCTGCCCTGGCTGTGCGCCGCCACCACGACGCTGTCCGCCGCGGCACGCGGTCGGTCCGGAGTGGCCACCGGCGCCGGGTCGCCGCTGAGATGCCAGCTGATCCGGTCCCGCAGGTCGACGACGGCGCGCTGGGAGTACGGCGGCGGCACGAACGGGTGGACCGCGCGCGGCCAGAAGGAGATCACGTCCCAGGCCACGTTGACGCCGCGGCGCAACGACTCCCGCTGGATCGCACCGCGCCCGAGCAGGACCAGCCCGGTCGCCAGACCCAGCAGGACCAGCGTGCCGAGGGCGATGAGCACCCTGCCGTGCCGGGTCGAGGGGTCCTCGCTCACCCATCCCCCGAGCCACCATGGCAGGTCCCGGGCGACCCGACGACCGCCGGTGAACTGGAAGAACTCGACCGCCGCGAGGATGGACATCACGATGCCGGTCACGGCGAATGTCTTCATCGACATCTCGAGCTGGTTCTTCAGCCGCGCCTTCCACATCGATGCGGCGACCGCGCCGATCCACGACGGTGAGATCCGGACCTCGGGACGCGACCCGAACGTGAAGGCCTGCTCCGCCGCGTGCACGAAGGCCTTCCGCCGGACCTGCCGCGCGACGAGCGCGCCGAGCAGGAGCGCCAGGATCAGGAACAGCGTCAGCCCCCAGGCGTAGGCGATGCGCTGCAGCAGCGGGGAGATCTCGTAGTGCCCACCGGTCCACCGCCCGAGCAGCCAGGCCCAGCCGAAGCCGAAGGCCGCGGCGTACCCCACGCCGAGGAACGTGCCCACCGAGGCGGCCAGGGTCGCGGCGCGGCCGCCGGCGAATCGCCGGAACTGCCCGGTCGCCGGACCGGCTCCAGGGTCGGTCCGGCGGGCCAGCAGGTCGTTCACGACCCACAGCCCGATCAGGGCGCCGACGCAGAGGATCATCACCGCCCCGGCCATCCCGTCGATCCCGGGCAGTGCACTGCCGGGCGGGTCGGGCGCGACCGGCCGCCGACCGGCGAGCCACAACGACCCGCCGAGCAGGGCCACACTCGCCACCGCGACCCAGGGGGCCGTCCACCGGATCAGCGCGTGCCACCGGTCCCGGGCCGTGTCCACCTTCCGGTAGCCGGTAGCCACGGTCACCGACTCCTCCGGGTCCCCCAGGAACGCCACGATCGCGGTGACCAGGAGCAGCAGGAACCAACCGCCCCACCGCACGACGTCGTCGGACTTGCCCCCGCCCGCCGCGGTCGCGCCGAGTTCGGCCACCAGCGCCAGACCCATAGCCAGGTGCAGCCAGCGCAGCGACGGTGCGTCGGTGTCGCCGGTGAAGAACTCCTCCTTGCCCAGTTCGGTGGGGGCCCGCCCGGGAGCCCCAGGGACCGCCGGCCCCGGCCCGGGCGCCCCTGCGTCGGGCCAGCACGCGGCCGGGCTACGCCCGTCCGGGCGGGCCGGCTGCTCGGCGGTCCCGGCGGCCGCGGACCGGCGGCGGGCGGCCGTCCCGGCGAAGCGGCGGCCGAAGGAGTACAGCAGCGTGAGCACGGCGGTGCAGACCAGCATCGCCAGGGAAAGCGGCCATCCGGGGAACCGGTCCCACGCCGGGAGGTCGTGCAGCGGAGCCCACTGCCACGCGGTGAGATCCATCGCGACCACCGCGACACCGAGCAGCAGCATCGCGGTCAGTCCGAGTCCCAGCAGCCGCAACATGGCGCCGCACACGGCGTGCGCGAGGCGGCTGCCCTTGCCGGGGCGGGGCAACATGAACTGCGAGGCGTTGACGATCCCGAACGGCAGGATCGCCAGCCAGAGGCCCTGCCGCCACGACCCCGACGTGTACTTGCCCCAGTGGTAGCCCTCGAGCAGGTGACCGGACTCCGGCACGCGTTCGCGGCGCTGGGCGTCGGCGGGCCGGAAGAACCGGCTGAACTCGTCGCCGCCCACCTGGACCACATGCGCGCTGTCGAGCAGGTCCTGCGGAGGAGTACCGCTGACCCCGTGGACGCGCAGCTCCACCCACGTCGGTCCTGGATCCGACCGCTGCTCCATCCCTGACCTCCGCCAATCCGGTCGGGCGCAGTGTGGACCCTTCGGACCGGGCCGGCCAAGACCCGCCGCGGATCAGCTGGATTGGACCAGGCAGCGCTGCTCGCCCGGGTCGTAGTCGATCGGGGGGTACTGCGGGTCCAGGTTGGCCAACGCCTCCAGCAGGAGCCGGCCGACGGCCCAGTTGCGGTACCACTTGCGGTCGCTGGGCACGATGTACCAGGGCGCCTCGTCGCTGTCGCACCTCTCCAGCGCGATCTCGTAGGCGCGTCGGTACGCCGGCCACAGCCGGCGCTCCACCACGTCGTTCGGGTTGAATTTCCACCGTTTGGTGGGCTCGTCCAGCCGGGCGAGCAGGCGCTCGCGCTGCCGGTCCGGGGAGATGTGCAGGAAGCACTTGACGATGACGGCGCCCTCGCGGGCCGCCTGCCGCTCGAACCGGACGATCTCGGCGTACCGCCCCTCGATGACGTCGGCGGCGGCCAGCTCGCGGACCCGGCCGATCAGCACGTCCTCGTAGTGCGACCGGTCGAAGACACCGACCTGCCCGGCCCGCGGCAGCTGGCGGCGGACCCGCCAGAGGAAGTGGTGGCGCAGTTCCTGCTCGGTGGGGCGCTTGAACGCCGCGACCTGGCAGCCCTGCGGGTCGAGCATCCCGATGACGTGCCGGATGACCCCGCCCTTGCCGGAGGTGTCCATCCCCTGCAACACCACGAGCACGCGACGCTCCCCGGGGGTCCCGGCGTACAGCCGGCGTTGCAGTTCCGACAGCTCGTCGCCCTGATCGGACAGCGCCTTGCGGGTCTTCTTCTTCTTGCCGGGCGCCAGGGGCGTGGCCAGTGGATCGTGGGCGGCGAGGTCCACCGG
>JBBPYA010000107.1:0-6908 GCA_038200385.1 Mycobacteriales bacterium | reverse complement strand
CGCAGTGGCATTAGGCATTCGTAAGGTCCTTGCCGAGCCCGGTGACGGCGAGTCGGGCTTGTTCGGCACTGGGCCCGCGCCGACGACGGTCCCGGTGGTGGTCGCGGCGGTCTGCGCCACCAGCCCGCGCTGGAGTTCCCGGCGGCGCGGGCCGCTCAGCTCGGTCCGGTCGACCCAGCTCCGTCGGGAGGCACCGGATTCGCGCTGCGGTGCTGCTTGACGATGGCTTGGCGGGTGGCCAGGCAGCCGGCGGCGTACCAGCCCAGCAGCGCGACCGCGGCCACCGCCGGCAGCACGCTGAGCAGCTCGTACACCACGGCGACCCGGGACAGACCGGCCGAGCCGCCAGGCGGCCCCACGGTCCTGGCCGACACGGTCCGCAGCAGCGCCAGGGCCGCCAGACCCAGGCCGGCTCCGGTGAGCCAGCCGATGAACGGACCGCTCCGCGAGCCGGCGACGAATGCCGGTTCCGGGAACCGCGCGCCCAGGGAGACCCCGGCCAGCAGCAGGGTGACAGCGACCATCAGTGCCGCGGCCAGCGCGGCAGCTCCGCCACGCTGCGCGACCGCGGCGGCGAGCGCGGGCAGGCCCGCACCCGCGGCAGTCGCGGCGACGATCCGTCGCGCGACCCGACCGCTGTCCTCCAGCGGCGGCGCGTAGCGGGAGATCGCGTTCTCCCGGGCGGCGTCGCGGCAGGTCTCGTACGGCGCCCGCAGACCCAGAGTGCGAGCCAGGACGCTCTTGCGCAGCCGCAGTTCCGGTGGCGGGGGCAGGTCGCTGAGCTGGTTGGTCAGCATGGTTCGCAGTACCCCGCGGGAGCGGGTGGTCGTCGCCGCGTGGATCCGGTCCCACGGACCGAGGTGTCGCCACTGCTCGACGGTCTGGTCGGCAACCCGTTCGCACTGCCCGCGGTAGTGCACGACGGCGTCGTCGTCGCCGGCGTAGTCCACCCAGATCCGCCTCGTGGGCAGCTGCTCGGTGGCCGCTATCCGGCGCAGCGCGTCCCCGGCCTGCGCGGCGCTGATCCGACGCTCGTAGGACATCTCGCCGCGCTGGACGTCGTCCACCAGCAGACCCGCCAGGAGCAGCGTCCGCAGTGCGGGGAGCTGTACCTCCGAGGAGAGCCGGATGTCGCCCTGCCGCACCGCGGCCAGCCGCTCGTCGCCGTTGATGCCGGGCATCGGGAACCGGCCGCCGGTGACGGCGAAATGCAGGGTCACGCCGAGCGCCCACACGTCCCCGGCCGGGCGACGCTTGATCTGGACGGCCGGGTCGGCGTGCTGCGCCCGCGCCTCCTCCGGCGCGGTGTAGCTCAGCGTGCCGGGAGCCGACAGCACGTAGGAACCCTCCATCGGCCGGGTCAGGCCGAAGTCCCCGAGCTTCCAGACCCCGTCGACAAGCATGATGTTGTCCGGCTTGACGTCCCCGTGCGCGGTCTGCAGGCCGTGCAGCTGTGCCAGCCCGTCGGCAATCCCCGCCAGCGCCTCGCACATCGCGGTGGGCCTGCCCCACCGGGCGCCGTCGGGAAGGGGATCGCCGCGGCGCAGCGCCTGCACGTACTCGCGCAGATTCAACGACGCCCACGGCATGACGATGAGGACCCCGCCGGCGTACGGTCCGGCGTTGATCCGCCGGGCGATCGTCGACGACATCAGGTGGGGATGCCCGAGGGTCAGCGAACTCATCGCCGCGACCTCGTGTACCACCTGGTCCTGCCGGCCGTACGCGGTCTGCGGCAGCAACACCTTCAGCGCCACGTCCCGGCCGGACACTGCGTCGGGGTCACGGGCCCGGTACACGTGCGCGTTGATGCCGGCGTTGACCCGCGCGGTGATGGTCCAGATCTGCAGCACGTCGCCCTCGGCAAGGGCGAAGCCGCCTACGGAGTGCTCGGGTGTCGTGGCCGAGCCGAAGGCCTCGGTCGCCGTCGGCGCCGGGCGGCAGTCCGCCGGGGAGTGGGCAGCGGCTGTGGACCCGGACCGGACCGTGGGCGGCGGTCCGGACTGGTAGGCCGACGGCGGCGCGTACCGGGAGGGGACCGGAGGCGCGGACCGGGACGTCGGCGGTGGAGCGGTCTGTGGCGGCGGGCGGGTCACCGGCGCGGCCGCCGCCGGGTCTGCACGTCCCGTTCCGGCCGCCCGCGGGGCCATTCGCGGGCCCCGCCCGAACCAGCCACGGGAGGCCGGCCGGGGCGCGCGGCCACCCGGCTGCGTCGGGGCTTTCGCGTAGCCGCGTTCGGTGTTCACCGCTGCGCCTTGCTCCCTCCGTCACCAACGGTCAGCCGGGCACCCCAACGGTAACGCCACTCGCGGGCCTGCTCGGTGATGCGACGCAGGTGTCCCGGGGTGACCAGCCCGTGCCCGATCAGCGCCGCGGCCACCATGCCGAGGCTGACCGGCCGTTCGGTGAACACCCGGGCGTCCAGCATCTTCTGCTTCAGCGTCTTCAGGTCCGTCACGACGTACCGTTCAACTCCTCGAGCAGGCCGGGACCGGGCGGTACGCCGGTCAGCGCGGCCACCTCCGCCCCGATCTCCGCGGCCGACGGGAGCCGGCGCAGCCGCATCGGGTCGCGCAACCAGGGGCTGCACAGCAGCGCGGCGGTCAGGAAGTACTGCGCGTCCTCGGCGAAGACCACGCCGGCACCGGGCATGGTGGGTTCGCCGGTGACGGCCGGCAGCTCGTGACGCACGGCGGCCTCCGGTTCGGGCAACACCGTGCAGGCCACGGTTACCGGGCGCTCCTGGTGGACCATCGTCGCCGTCCCGACCGCCACCATGGCCCGGTCGGAGTTCCACCGGCTGCCCGGCCGCAGCGGGATGAGCAGCCCGTCCAGCATGTCGACGTACAGCGCGTTGACCTCCGAGACGTTGGTGAGCACCCAGCCGCGGTCCAGGGCCTGGACCAGCCCGTGGTGCCGGGACAGGTGCACGTCGCCGGCCAGCAGCAGGTCCGCACCCCCGCCCGGGCGCCCGAAGATCAGCGACTGGCCGCCGGTGAGCGCATGCCGCTGCCCGTCGGGGGAGCTGACGACGACCCGGTTCACGTGCGCTCCGGGCGGCCCGGCCGGATCACGACGGCGGTCGAGTCGTCGTCGCCGCCGGCCCGGACGGCCGCGAGCACGAGCCGGCGGGCGGTCTCGGCCGGACCGTCGCAGTCCTCCGAGGACGACCGCAGGATCGCGGCCAGCTCGTCGTCGGCGAGCGGCCCGTGCAGGCCGTCGGTGCTGAGCAGGAACTCGTCGCCGGCGCGCAGCTCGACGGCGACCACGTCGGCGACGGTTCCTGCCCTGTTGCCCAGATAGCGACGCAGGTGGTGGGTCGTCCGCCGGGCCAGCGGGGAGCCCGGTTCGGCGACGCCGGCGCTGACCAGGTGCTCGGCCACCGTGTGGTCGGTCGTGAGCCGGCGCAGCCGGCCTTCGCGCAGGAGGTACGCGCGAGAGTCGCCGACGTTGACGGCGTACACGATCGGCCCGGGCACCTCCACGAGGGCGCAGAGGGTGCTGCCGCCGGTGAGCCGGCCGCCGACCAGGAAGTTGCCGAGGACGGCCTGCTGCGCGGCGGCAACGGCGGCGTGTACGGCGTCCTCGTCCCGGGGGCCGGCCACGATCCGGTCGGCGAAGCCGGTGACGGCGGCCGCAGCGGCTTCCCCGCCGCGCGGCGTGCCGCCCATCCCGTCGGCGAGCACGCAGAATCCGCACCGGTCGCACACCATCAGCGCGTCCATGTTCACCGTCCGGGCGCTGCCCAGCTGGCTGTACGCGCCGGCCCGCCAGGTCGCCTCGCTGGCGGGGCAGGCAGCAGTCATCGGACCTCGCGCAGGGTGGGGCGGACCGGCCCGGACGCCGGCTGGTCCACGACACCGTACGACGGGTCCACCGTCCAGCAGGGTCCCATCGAGCCGAGCTGGACCGTGTCGCGGGGCCGCAACAGGATGGGCTGCCGGACCGGACTCCCGTTCACCCGGGTGCCGTGCCGGCTGCCCAGATCCTCCAGCCGGCAGCCCGCCGTGGTCGCGGTGAGCTGCAGGTGCCGCCTGGACGCCGACGGGTAGAGCAGGACTACGCCGCAGTCCGCGCCCCTCCCGGCCACGACCGGCTGGTCGCCGACCAGGATGTCCGGCTCTCCGCTGTCGCTGCGCAGCCGGTATCGGCGGGAGGGTGGCAGCTCGGCGCACGTCGGCTCGGCGTACGTCGGCTCGGCGTACGCCGGCTCGGCGGAAGTCGCGTGGGTCGCGGCGCGGGACGAAGCCTCCGCCGCGAGGGGGCGGGAGCCGGACGGCCCGGCGCCGCCCTGCAACGACACCGTCGACTCCCGCGGCAGCGGATCGCGGGTGGGACCGGGTGCCGGCAACGTGGTTGACACGACCTGGGGTCGGCCTTCGGCGACGGTCTCGCTGGCCTGGATGAGAACCCGGGGTACGCCGGCGTGCAGCCACTGCTTCTCGCGGGCGGTCCGCACCAGGCTCGCAGAGACGGCGTCCTGCACGGTGTCCAGCAGTGCCTCCACGACCTCGAACTCGGCGGGGCTCACGACGACCAGGAAGGCCCGCGGCAGGACCGCCCGCTGCCCGAAGGGCAGCACGACCCGCTGTCGTCGGCAGACCCTGGCGAGCCGACGGGTGACCGCCCGGACCGTCGGGCGCGGCGCCGGGACGAGCGCCCGGAAGGCGTCGTAGGCGGTGTCGGCCACCGTGTCGCGGTCGGGCAACCAGCGCCGCGCGACGAGCAGCCCGGTGGCCAGCACCACGACGACGACCACCCACCCGGTCACGCCCATCCCGCACCCCCGAGCCCGGCCCGGAGCACCGCCCGACCAGCCCCAGCACCCATGCCCTGAGCCCAGCAGCCGCCCGCGGCCGGCACAACCTCCCTTGGAGGGGCCGCGCGCCGGTGCCCGGCCGCCGATCCGGCGCGACCCGCCCGCCGGGGGCGGTCAGTAGCCTCGGGTCATGGCCGCACAGCAGACCGGGACCCGGCACGGCGGGCACCTCGCCCTGGAGATGGCGCGGGCCTACGGCGTGACCGAGATGTTCACCCTGTCCGGGGGACACGTGTTCCCCCTCTACGACGCCGCGACGGCCGTGGGGCTGCCGATCTACGACGTCCGGCACGAGCAGACCGCCGTCTTCGCCGCGGAGGGGGTGGCCAAGCTCGGCCGCCGGCTCGGACTGGCCGTCCTCACCGCCGGCCCGGGCGTGACGAACGGGATCAGCGCCGTGACGACCGCCCACTTCAACGGCTCACCCGTGCTCGTGTTCGGAGGCCGGGCGCCGAACTGGCGCTGGGGCTCCGGTTCCTTGCAGGAGATAGACCACGTGCCGTTGCTCGCCCCGATCACCAAGCGTGCGGCCACCGCAACCTCCGCACCGCAGATCCCGGCCGAGGTCGGCCGGGCGGCCCGGGCGGCGCTGTCCGGCCACCGCGGCCCGGCGTTCCTCGATTTCCCGATCGACGCGATCTTCGCCGCCGCCGACGCCCCGGTGGCCGAGCCGGAGCCGACGGCGCGCCCGGAACCCGATCCGTCGGAAGTGGCGACGGCCGCCGCGCTGATCGCCTCCGCCGAGCGGCCGGTCGTGATCGCCGGCAGCGACGTGTACGCCGACGGGGCGTGGGCCGAACTCGCCGCGGCCGCGGAGCACCTGCGGGTCCCGGTGTTCGCCAACGGGATGGGCCGCGGCTGCCTGCCGGCCGATCACGAGCTGTCCTTTGGGCGGGCCCGCCGGGTGGCCACCAAGGGCGCCGACCTGGTCGTGGTCGTCGGGACGCCGCTGGACTTCCGGCTGTCCTTCGGCGAGTTCGGGGCGGCCCGCGTCGTACACCTGGTCGACAGCCCAGAACAGCGCGCCGGCCACGTCAAGGTCGCGTGCAGCCCGGCCGGGGATCTGGGGGTGGCCCTGTCGGGGCTGGCCGCCCACACCGGCGACCGGACCGACCACGAGCCCTGGCTGGCCGACCTACGAGCCGCCGAGGACGCGGCGCGGGCGGCCGAGGAGGACGCCCTGGACTCCACTGCGGCGCCGATCAAGCCGAGCCGGGTGTACGGCGAGCTGCGCCGGGTACTGGCCCGCGACGCGGTGGTCGTCTGCGACGGGGGGGACTTCGTGTCCTACGCCGGGAAGTACCTCGACTCGTACACGCCGGGCTGCTGGCTTGACCCCGGCCCGTACGGCTGCCTCGGCACCGGGCAGGGCTACGCGATGGCCGCCCGGCTGACCCGCCCGGACTCGCAGGTGTGCCTGCTGCTCGGGGACGGGGCGGCGGGCTTCTCGCTGATGGACGTGGACAGCCTCGTCCGGCACCGGCTGCCGGTGGTGATGGTGATGGGCAACAACGGCATCTGGGGCCTGGAGAAGCATCCGATGCGGGACATGTACGGGTACGACGTGGCCGCCGACCTGCAGCCGGGCCTGCGCTACGACGACGTCGTCCGGGCCCTCGGCGGGGCCGGGGAGACCGTGACCGACGCCGCGGACATCGCCCCGGCGCTGGGGCGCGCGTTCGAGGCCGGCGTCCCGTACCTGGTGAACGTGCTCACCGACCCCGAGGACAAGTACCCGCGCTCGTCCAGCCTGGCCTGATGCGCTGCCCCGATCCCGGTCAGGGGGTGCGCCACCGCAGGGTGCCCGGATGGAACTGGCTCCAGGCGAACCAGAAACTCTGACTCGCCGGGAGATCGGGGCCCATCGGTGCGACGGGCCGCGAGCCCGCCGGCGTCGAGCCGGATCTCGACGCCGGGCTGCATGACCGGGTTGCCGGCCGCCAGTTCGGGCCACCGTCTCGGGATCAGTGAGGGCCGGAATGGTGTCCCGCAGCACGCCGCCCCACGCCACCTGACGCCAGTCCACTTCCGCCGAGTCGTCGAAGAACGGTGCCCAGCCCGGCTCGATGGCGACGTAGATCTGCCGCTT
>JBBPYA010000106.1:0-4049 GCA_038200385.1 Mycobacteriales bacterium | reverse complement strand
GTCGTCCCGCCGATGTCGACGACCACCACGTCCCCGCGCTCGATGACCCGGTCGGACAGCTCGTGGTGCGGGCTCGCGCCGTTGGGTCCGGAGCCGACGATGGTGAAGTCGGCGCTGACGTGGCCCTCGGTCAGGATCGCCGCGGCGATGTCCCGGCCCACCTCCCGCTCGGTCCGTCCCGGGACCAGCCACTCCCCCATCCGGGCGTGCACCCGGTCGATCGCCTGCCCGGCCCGGCGCAGCGCCTCGACCTCGGCGTCGGACTTGCGCATCCGCAGCTCGCGCAGGACCGCCCCGGCCAGGCTCAGCTCGGCACCGGGCAGCGCGTCGCGCAACCGCAGTACCTGCTCGGCCCACATCCGGTTGCCGACGGCGACCCGGTGGGCGCCCGAGCCCGCCGCCAGGTGCGCGGCGACGACGGCGTACGGGTCCTCGGTCTCGGCCCACCCGGTGACGGCCAGCCCTGACTCCCCGGCCGGGCTCACCTCGACCATCCGGCGCTCCAGCACCGGCACGACGAGCAGCGGGTCTCCGACCGCGGGCAGCACCAGGCAGGTCAGCCGCTCGGTGGCGTGCGCGTGGTAGCCGGTGAGGTAGCGCAGCTCGGCGCCCGGCGTGACGAGCACCGCATCGATGCCGGCCCGCCCGGCGGCCTGCTGTGCCTGACCGAGCCGGTCGGCCGGAAACAGCGCTCCCATGCCTGCAGCGTAGCCATCACCACGCCCCAGGCATGGCAAGGTCGTGACCATGACCGGTGCGCCGACGCTGATGCTGCTGGACGCGGCGAGCATGTACTTCCGGGCCTACTTCGGCGTGCCGGAGAGCGTGACCGCGCCGGACGGGACGCCGGTGAATGCCGTGCGCGGATTCCTCGACATGACCGCGCGGCTGGTCGGCAGCCGGACCCCCACGCACCTGGTGGCCTGCCTGGACCTGGACTGGCGACCGGCGTTCCGCGTCCAGGCGATCCCGTCGTACAAGCAGCACCGGCTCGCTCCGGGCTCCACGATCCGGGAGGAGACCCCCGAGACCCTCGCCCCGCAGGTACCGATCCTGCTCGACGTGCTCGGCGCGCTCGGGATCGCCACCGCCGGCGCGGAGGGCTGCGAAGCCGACGACGTGATCGGGACGCTGACCGAGCGGGCCGGCGATCCAGTCGAGGTGGTCACCGGCGACCGGGACCTGTTCCAGCTCGTACGGGACGAGCCGCCGGTGCGGGTGCTCTACATCGCCCGCTCGGTGGCCAAACTCGAGGTGCTGGGAGTTGCCGAGGTCGCGGCGAAGTACGGCATCCCGGGTGCCGCGTACGCCGACTATGCGGCGCTGCGCGGCGATCCCAGTGACGGGCTGCCCGGTGTCCCCGGAGTCGGGGACAAGACCGCCGCCGCGCTGATCACGACGTTCGGCAGCCTGGCCGAACTCCTGGCGCAACTGGACTCCACCGAGCCGAACCGCACTCTGGCCGGGGTCTCGCCGTCGGTACGGACCAAACTGCGCGCAGCGCGGGACTATCTCGATGTCGCCCCGACCGTGACGCAGGTACGCCGCGACGCAGACGTGCCGAGGGACCTGCACTGCGCCATCCCGCTCGAGCCGGCCGATCCCGAGCGGCTCGTGGAGCTGTCCGACCGGTGGGGGCTGGACAGCAGCATCGGCCGGGTCCTGCGGGCCGCCCGGACTGCGGTCGGCTGAGCCGACCTACTGCTCGGACCAGGTGTAGTCGCCGGAGCCGTTCGTCACCTTGATGGCCAGCGTGACGTCATCCCCGTCTGCGGTCTTGCCGGTGCACGAGAACGACGATCCGGCGCTGACCTCCTCCCCCGCGGGGCAGGTGACGTCGATCCCGATCCCGAACTCGTTCTGGTACTGGGTCGCGATGTCCGCGGCCATCGCCTGGTTGTCGAACAGCGTCTTCCCGAGCCCGATCGGCGTCGGCAGGATCAGCAGCAGCGCCACCACCACCACCACCACCACCAGCGCCACGATGCCGGCGATCAGCGGCGTCCTGCTCTTCTTGGGGGGCGTCGTCGGACCCGACCAGCCGGGCTGTCCGTAGCCGGGCTGGCCGTAGCCGGGCTGGCCGTACCCGGGCTGGCCGTACCCGGGCTGTTGATACCCCGGCTGACCGTAGCCGGGCTGGCCGTACGCCGGCGGCGCCTGCTGGCCGTAGGCAGGGCTGGCGAACTGCTGGGTGGGCTGGCTGCCGTAGCTGCTGCTGCCGCTGGCCGGCGGCTGCTGGCCGCCGTAGCCGGGCTGGCCGGACCCGCCGTAGCCGGGCTGGTTGGGTTGGTTGGGCTGACCGCCGTAGCCGGGCTGGTTGGGCTGTCCACCGTAGCCGGGCTGGTTGGGCTGACCGTAGCTGGGCTGGCTGGATTGGCTGCCGTAGCTCGGTTGGCCGGACTGTCCGCCGTAGCCGGGCTGGCCGGATTGGCCAGGCTGGCTGGACTGTCCGCCGTAGCCGGGCTGGCCGGATTGGCCAGGCTGGCTGGACTGTCCGCCGTAGCCGGGCTGGCCGGATTGGCTGGACTGGCTGGACTGTCCGCCGTAGCCGGGCTGGCCGGGCTGACCGGACTGTCCGCCGTAGCCGGACTGCCCCGCGTAGGGGTTCGGCTGACCGCCGCCCTGGTGACCATCGCCCTGTTGGGTGCCGCCCTGGGCACCGTCGCCCTGGGAGCCGTCCTCTTGACGACCGGCCTGGTAGCCGTCCTGGGATCGGTACGGGTAGGGGGGTGGCGCCGACTCCTCGCCGCCGTGCTGACCGGGCTGCTGACCGTAGGCGCTGCTGCCCTCGCCGCCGCTCGAAGGTGTGCTCATCTCGGTGCTCCCGTGCTCGATGTGGCCAGCTGTGGTGTTCCAGGCCCCGCCGCCCGCAGACGCGCAGCGTGTGCATTGTGCCAGAGGCCCCGGCGCAGGACCCGCGAGTCCGGTCCGCTGATGCCTCACCCGACGCCGGTGTTGGCTACCACCCCTCGTCGTACGGCAGCGACCGCCGCGCGGGCCGTCACGGCCACCTCGCCGGCCTCGGGGGTCTTGGCGATCTGGTCGAGCAGGTCCAGCAACTGTCGGCACCACCGCACGAAATCCCCCGCGGCGAGCAGCGAGCCGGCCTCCACCTGGCCGTCGAGGACCGCGCCGAGGGACTCGCCCGCGGCCCACCGGTAGGCCGCGGTACAGAAACCCGGGTCCGGCTCCCGCATCAGGGACACCGAGTGCCGGGCCTCGGCTTCGGTCAGGTCGGCCCACCGGGTGACGGTCGCGGCCAGCGCGTCCCTGGCGGGCCCGGGCACCCGGACCGACTGTCCCTCGGTGTGCCGGGACTCGAACAGTACGGCGGAGACGACGGCGGCGAGGGTGGCCGGGTCCAGGCCGGTCCACACCCCCGTCCGCAGGCACTCGGCGACCAGCAGGTCGCTGTCCGACCAGATCCGGGCCAGCGCCCGCCCGGCGTCGGTGACCTGGCCGCCGTCGAGGTAGCCCCGCTCGTCGAGCACGGCGCAGACCCGGTCGAAACCCCGGCTGATCGAGTGGGTGCGGCCCTGGACCCGCTGCCGCAGGGCGTCGGTCTCCCGCTCCAGCCGGGCCACCCGCTCGCCCCACCGGGCATGCGCCTCCCGGTCCGGGCAGTCGTGGCAGGGATGCGCGCGCAGCGCCGCCCGCAGCCGGGCCAGCGCGGCGTCGTCCGCGGCGGCGCGG
Organism: Mycobacteriales bacterium; assembly: GCA_038200385.1. Classification (GTDB taxonomy): domain Bacteria; phylum Actinomycetota; class Actinomycetes; order Mycobacteriales; family Geodermatophilaceae; genus JBBPYA01. Next base: position 356 of record JBBPYA010000106.1, on the reverse strand, counting down.
CGTGACTTCTTGCGGGGTCCGAGGTCGCCGTCGACGCGGGCGTTGCGCAAGGTCGCGGCCAGATCGCGCCGGGCCTGCGGTGATCGGTGGTTGAAGTGCTTCGGGACCGGGATCCGGCCGATCCGGTCCACCGGCACCGGGAAGTCCACCGGGGCCAGCCGGCCGGACCAGCGCGCCTCGGTGAGGACCAGCGGCCGGGGCTCGCCGGGGACGGACAGGCCGGGATCCAGGACCACCGCCAGCCCCTGCCGGCGACCGCTCGGGATCCTGATCAGGTCGCCGACCCGCAGCTGCTGCAGGGACTCCAGGGCCAGCGAGCGGCGCCGGGTGGCGCCTTCGCGCTGCAGCAGCGACTC
>JBBPYA010000105.1:0-4261 GCA_038200385.1 Mycobacteriales bacterium | reverse complement strand
TACGCCGAGACGCTGCGGCAGTGGCGGGCCCGCTTCCTGGCCAACTGGGCCGAGGTGGAGCGGCTGGGCTTCGACGAGACGTTCCGCCGGATGTGGGAGTTCTACCTCGGGTACTGCGAGGCCGGCTTCCGGGTGCGCTACCTCGGCGTCAGCCAGCTGTCCCTGGCCCGCAGCCGCTTCTGACCCATCTGCTCTACCGCCGTGATCATGGGGATTCGCCGCCCCTGACCGGCGGATCCCCATGATCAGCGTCGGAGCCGGTCCAGCGCCCGGCCGCCACATCCGCCGACTCGGGCATGCTGGAGCCATGAGAATCGCGGGCAGTCGGATCTGGGTCACGGGCGCGTCGAGTGGGATCGGGGCCGCGCTGGCCCGCGAGTTGGAGCGACGTGGCGGCCAGGTCGCCGTTTCCGCCCGCCGCAAGGACAAGCTCGACGAGGTCGCCGACGGCCGGATGCACGTCGAGCCGGTGGACGTCACCGATAAGGACGCGATGCTGGCCGCGGCGGAGTCCATCCGGACGGCACTGGGCGGCATCGACGCCGTCGTCCTGAACGCCGGAGCCTGGGACCAGGTCAAGGTCGACAACTGGGACTCCGAGGTGTTCCGCAAGCACTTCGACGTCAACCTGATGGGCCTGGTACACGGTGTCGAGGCCGTCCTGCCGCCGATGCTCGCGGCGAAGTCCGGGATGATCGTCGGGATTGCCTCGGTCGCCGGGTACCGGGGACTGCCCAACTCCGAGGCGTACGGCGCCACCAAGGCGGCCCAGATCAACATGCTCGAGTCGCTGCGCACCGACCTGCGCAAGCGAGGGGTGCTGGTCCAGACCGTCTGCCCGGGGTTCGTCAAGACCGACCTGACCGAGAGCAACAGCTTCCCGATGCCGTTCATCATCACCGCGGAGCAGGCGGCAACCGCGATCGCCGACGGGATGGAGAAGGGCAAGGCCGAGGTCGTCTTCCCGCTGCCGATGATGGCGCTGATGAAGCTGGCCCGGCTGATCCCGGTGGCGCCCTGGGCGGCGCTGGCCTCCCGAGGCGCCCGCGCCCCCCGCTGACCCCGCTGACCTCGCCGACCTCGCCCACCACTCGTGATCATGGGATTCTGCCGGTCCAGACCGGCGGATTCCCATGATCATCGGGCAGGGGGTGCGGCGGTGCTGTTACCGTCGGCCACGTAACTCCAGCACGACAGGGGAGCGCACAGCGCTGAGAGTGCGGGAAACCGCAGACCCTCGAACCTGATCTGGGTAATGCCAGCGCAGGGAGTCGGGAATCGCTGCACGTCTCGCCCCGTCCGAAGAGGACTGGGAGGTCCGCAATGTCCACCGGTACCACGTACGGCCGGCGGCTGACCGAATGGCGCACCGTCGACATCATCGTCACGGCCGTCATCGGCGTCGCCCTGGGAGCCGTCTTCTGGGCCTGGAACCTACTCTTCACCGTCGTCGGGCCGGCACTGGCCTTCTTCGCGCCGGTGCAGGGGATCCTCAATGGGGTCTACCTGATCCCGGGGGTGCTTGCCGTGCTCGTCGTCCGAAAGCCGGGCGCCGGCATCTTCGCCTCGACGCTGGCGGCAGCGGTCTCGCTGCTGCTCGGCTCGCCGTTCGGCGGGATCATCATCGTCTACGGCCTGGTCCAGGGCCTCGGGGCCGAGGTCGGCTTCGCGCTGACCCGCTACCGCCGCTTCGGGCTGCCGGTGGCACTGCTGGCCGCCGCCACGGCGGGGCTGTCGACGACGATTATGGACGTCACGCTGTACTACCCGACCTGGCCGGGGACCTGGATCGCGTCGTACGCCGCCCTCACCGTGTTGTCCAGCATGCTGCTGGCCGGCCTCGGCGGCTGGGCGCTGGTGCGCGCACTGGCCGCGAGCGGCGCGCTGTCGTCGTTCGCGGTCGGCCGCCAGCAGCGGGTCTGACGGTCCCGATGCCCGGACCGGCCGGCCTGGTCGCGCGCGGGTTCGGCCTGCGGTACGCCACCCGCCGGGCGTGGGCGCTGTCCGGCGTCGACCTCGTCGTCGAGCCGGGCGAGCGGGTACTGCTCACCGGCGCCTCGGGAGCGGGCAAGTCCACCCTGCTGTACGCCGTCGGCGGGCTGCTCGACACCGACGCCGTGGAACGCACCGGCGAGCTGACCGTCGCCGGTGCCCGCCCTGAGCGAGCGCGGGACCGGCTCGGGTTGGTGGCGCAGGACCCGGACAGCCAGCTCGTCATGACCCGGTGCGGGGACGACGTCGCGTTCGGGCTGGAGAACGCCGGCGTACCCGCCGAGCGGATCTGGCCGCGGGTGGACGCGGCCCTGGACCGGGTCGGGTTCGGTTACCGGCGGGACCGCACGACCCACGAGCTGTCCGGCGGGGAGAAGCAGCGGCTGGTGCTGGCCGGCGCGCTGGTCCGCGACCCCGGCCTGCTGCTGCTGGACGAGCCCACCTCGCAACTGGACCCCGAGGGCGCCGATCTCGTCCGGTCCGCGGTTGCCGCGGCAGTGGCCGACCGGTCGACCACCGTGCTGCTGGTCGACCACGACGCCGTGCCGTGGCTGCCGCTCGTCGACCGGGTGGTGGAGGTGCTGGCCGACGGCGGCCTGGTCGAGCACCCGCCCGGCTGGCGGCCGGCGGAGCGCACCGCCGGGCTGTCGGTGGCCGGCGGTTCCGCGTCGGGACCGGCGCTGTTGGCTGCGGTGCAGGCCGGCTTCCGCTATCCGGGGTCGCCCGTGGCGGCGCTGCCGCCCACCTCGGTGGAGCTGGCCGCCGGGCGTACGACGGCTGTGACCGGACCGAACGGCAGCGGCAAGTCCACCTTGGGACTGCTGCTCGCCGGGCTGCGTCCACCGACCTCCGGGCAGGTCCGGGCCTGCGCCGCGCTGGCCGCCGGGGTACGGCGGGACCGGGCCGAGCCCTACCGGTGGACCGCCGCCGAGCTGGTGACCCGGATCGGGACGGTGTTCCAGAACCCCGAGCACCAGTTCCTGACCGGCCGGTTACGCGACGAGCTGGCGCTGGGGCCGCTGCGGTCGGGGTCGCTGGCCGACCAGGCGCGGGCGGTGGCGTTCGGGTTGCTGGAGCGGCTGGGACTCACGGCGTACGCCGACGCGAACCCGTTCACGCTGTCCGGCGGCCAGCAGCGCCGGCTTTCGGTGGCGACCGCGCTGGCCACGGCACCGCGGGTGCTGGTGCTGGACGAGCCGACGTTTGGCCAGGACGCGGGGACCTGGCGCGAGGTCGTGTGGCTGCTCGCGGAGCTGCGCACCGCCGGGCGGGCGCTGTGCCTGATCACCCACGACCGCGACCTCGTGAGCGTGCTGGCCGACGAGGAACTGGCGCTGGACCGGGCCGGGCAACCGGTGTGAGCGCGGGATTCGCGCTGCGCCCGGCGGGGGCGGTGCCGCTGTCGACGATCAACCCGGTGGCCCAGCTCACCGGGTTGGCGTTGGTGAGCCTGACGCTACTGACCACGCTGGACCTGGTGACGCCGGCGATCGTGGTGGCCGCGGAGCTGCTGCTCGTCCCTGCGGCCGGCATCCGGACCCCGGCGGAGCTGCTGCGCCGCACCTGGCCGCTACTGCTCGGCGCGAGCATGGTCGGTCTGGTCAACGTCGTCATCGGCGCTGGCACCGGACCGCTGCTCGGCCTCGGGCTGGCGCTGCGGGTGATCGGCCTGGCCCTGCCGGGCGTCCTCCTGGTCGCCTCCACCGACCCGGTGCGGATGGCCGACGCGCTCACCACCCATTGGCGGCTTTCCACCCGGTTCGGCTACGGCGCACTGGCGGGTCTGCGGCTGGTCCCGCTGCTGCTCACCGAGCTGGGCACCATCCGGCTGGCCCGGCGTACCCGCGGGATGGGTGGTGGTCGCAACCCGCTGGTCGGGGCGCGGCTGTTCGCCGGCGCGGTCTTCACCCTGCTCGTCGGCGCGATCCGGCGGGGCTCCCGGCTGGCCACCGCGATGGACGCGCGCGGCTTCGACTCCGGCGTACGGCGGACGAACGCCCGCGGCTCGCACCTGTACCGGCGGGACTGGCTGTACCTCGGCGCCGTCCTGACGGTGTGCGGGCTGGCCACCGCCGTGAGCATCGCGGCCGGCACGTGGTCGCCGATCTTCGTCGGCGGCTGATGGCGGGGATCTCCACGTCTCAATCGCCGTCGTAGCGTGGACAACCCCGCCATGACCGCGGCTGTGGACAACGGACGCGCTGGGTCGTCGTACTGCGGGAGCCTGCGGGCATGCCGCGCCCCCCGCACCGTCCACCGCAGCTGTGCG
>JBBPYA010000104.1:0-7905 GCA_038200385.1 Mycobacteriales bacterium | reverse complement strand
GATCGCAACGTCCATGACCTCCTTGAGCACGCCACGCTTGCTGGTGAACAGCTGGAAGATCAGATCCTCGGAAACCCCGGCCCGCTGGGCGATCGCGGCGACGGTCGTGCGTGGGTAGCCGTTGGCCAGGAACAACTCACCAGCGGCGCGGAGGCTCCGCTGGCGCCGCTCCCGGGCGGCTTCCCGCCGCCCAGAAGAGTCGTACGACCTCCTCTTGACACCTTGCGCCACGGCGAGGACTCTAGGCCAGGTTCATTCAGGTGTCACCCGATCGGAATGGGAGCACGTCATGTCGCTGGGATACATGCTCGCCTACGCCACCGGGATCACCCCATGGGAGCGGGCCGCCGAAGCCGACGCGCCGGGCCTGGACCGGTTCTACGACCGCGAGGAAGCCGACCACGCAGGACCTGGCCGGATACTCGACCTGGGCTGCGGGTCAGGAGCGCACACCGTCGCGCTGGCCGCCCGGGGATGGAAGGCGACCGGCGTCGACCAGGTCGGCGCAGCCCTCCGCCGAGCCCGACAGCGAGCCCGGAGCCGGCAGGTCACCGCTGAGTTCGTTCAGGCCGACGTGACCACCCTGGATCCCGCCCAACTCGGCAGCGGGTTCGACTTCTTCCTCGATGTCGGTTGCTTCCACGGATTGTCCGACCCGCAGCGCACAGCCATGGGCCGGTCGGTCACGGCGCTCGCGGGACCAGCCGCCACCCTGCTGCTCGCCTTCAAGGCCGGCGCCACCCCACGTCCGCTTCCCCGCGGCGCCGACACCGCCGACCTCGAGCGCGCCTTCCCCCAGTGGCAGATCATCGACTCCGAAGCCGCCACCACCGACGGGATGCCCAAGCCCCTGCGGCGGGCCGCACCGACCTGGTACCGGCTGCGTCACCAGCCGTAAGCCACGCCGGACCCTCAGGAGACGGGATCCACTGCGAGGAACCAGGGTTTGCGGCCTCAGCCGGAGGGCAGGTCCACGGACTTGGTCTGCCCGCCGTAGCCGTTGGCCTGGTCCCGGCCCTCGACCACGACGGTCGTCACGGCCTCGGGGATCTGCACGCCGGTCTGGGTGCGGGTGAACGGCTGCTCCGAGGCGTGGTCGTGGCCCAGCGTCATCTCGCCGTACACCGTGCCGTCCTCGTTCATGACCCGCCAGCCGTCGGCGTAGCGCTCCGGGGTGTCGTAGGGCGAGGACATCGTGACGTCGAAGGTGTAGCTGCCGTCGTCGGATCGGGTGACGGCGACGTCCATGACGTCGGGGAACATCTGGTCGGAGTTGCCCGCGCCCTGCCCCGAGCTCTGCTCGGTGCTCTGTCCCGCCCCCTGCGCCGGCTCGCTAGAGGTCGAGCCGGAACACCCGGTCAGGACAAGGAGGCCGAAGAGGCCGGCGCAGACGGATCGCAACATCTGGCCGACCCTACGTGGACGGTCGGTGCGGATCGGTAGCGTCGGGCTTGCGTTATCCGCCCGTAATTGCCGTTCAGCCCACGGGGAGGTGCCATCGTGCAGCGCCTCGACGGACGGTTGGTGCTCAGCCCGACCGACCTGACCAAGCACCTTGCCTGCCCGCACATCACTACCCTGGACCTGCAGGCGGTGGACCGGCCGGCGAGCGCTGCCACCCCCGACGACGCGTTGCAACTCATTCTCGATCGGGGCATCGCGCACGAACGCCGCTACCTCGACGGCCTGCTCGTGGCCGGCCGGACGGTGGTGCAGATCGAGGGCGGGTACGCCGCCGACGGCCGCCGCGAGGCCGAGCGCCGCACCCTCGAAGCGATGCATAGCGGCGCCGAAGTGATCTACCAGGCCACCTTCTTCGACCGGCTCTGGGGCGGGCAGGCCGACTTCCTGCTCCGCGTCGAGCGGCCCTCTGCGCTCGGCGCCTGGTCCTACGAGGTGGCCGACACGAAGATGGCCCGCAGCCTGCAGGTCCCGGCGCTGCTGCAGATGGCGACATACGCCGAGCGGCTCGCCGTGCTGCAGGGCGCCGAGGCCGAGCACGTGTACGTCATCACCGGCGACGGCGAGCTCCGGTCCTGGCGACTGGTCGACGTCGCCTCCTACGCGCGGCGGGCCCGGGCCCGGCTGCGCGCGGCGGTGCAGTCCGGACCGGCGACCGAGGCAGTGCCGGTGGCGCACTGCTCGCAGTGCCGCTGGCAGCCCGACTGCGTCCGGTCGTGGCAGGACGCCGACGACCTGTCCCTGGTCGCGCTCATGCGGGCCGACCACCGGGTGGCTTTACGCCGCGCCGGGATCGGCACCGTGGCCGCCCTGGCCGCCGCCGACCCCGACCTGCTGCCGGTGGGGAGTGGTGCATCGCACCGGCTGGTCGAGCAGGCCCGGCTGCAGATCGCCGAACGCAGGACAGGCGCGCCGCAGTATGAGTTGCTTCCCCCCATCGCCGACCTCGGGCTGTGCCGGCTGCCCGAGCCCGACGCCGGCGACGTCTACCTGGACTTCGAGGGCGATCCGTACGCCGCGGACGGCGCCGGACGGGAGTACCTCGCCGGAATCGGTGACCGTGACGGCGGGTTCCAGGCGCTGTGGGCGCACAGCGGGGACGAGGAGCGGGCACTGACCGCCGACCTGGTCGACCAGCTCCTGCAGCGCTGGCGCGAGTTCCCGGGGATGCACGTCTACCACTACGCGCCGTACGAGACCTCGGCCATCAAGCGGCTCACGGGCCGGTACGCCGTGCGGGAGGCCGAGCTGGACCAGTTGCTGCGCGGCGAGCGGTTCGTCGACCTGTACGCCGTGGTGCGCCAGGGCCTGCGGATCAGCAAGCCGTCGTACTCGATCAAGTACCTAGAGGCGTTCTACTGGGGCGCGGTCCGCGGCGCCGACCGGGCTGGTGCAGATCCCGGCGGCGGCGGTGAGGTTGCCGGCGCGATGGACAGCGTCGTGGCGTACGAGCGGTGGCTCGCCGATCGTGACCCGGAGATCCTGCGCCGGATCGAGGACTACAACCGCGAGGACGTCGAGTCCACGGCCGTGCTGCACCGGTGGCTGGAGGATCGCCGCGTCGAGGCGGCCGGGTGCAACGGCGAGTTGCCCCGCCCGGGCGACGTCCGGTTCGGGCCGGTCCCGATCGGCGACGCCGAGCGCGAGGAGGCCGAGCTGGCCGAGCGGCTGCGCGCGGCCGGCCGGCCGCTGCTGGCCGGACTGGTGCAGTGGCACCGGCGGGAAGGACGCCCGCAGTGGTGGGACATCTTCCGGCTCAGCGACCTCACCGACGACGAGTTGATCGGCGACAGCTCGGCGCTCGGCGGCCTGTCCACGCCCGGGCCGGTCGGGGCGGACAAGCGCAGCACCCTGTGGCGCTACACGTTCCCGCCGCAGGACACCAAGGTGGGCGACGCGGTGTTGGACGTCGACACCGCGGACGGCCTCGGGTCCGTGCACGACAGCGACGTCACCGACGGCTGGCTCGTTCTCAAGGTCGGGCCCGGCAAGACGGCGCCCCGACCGCGGGGGTTCGCCCCGACCGGGCCGCCCAACGACGGCGCCATGCGGGAGTCGATCGCCAGGGTCGGCCACCTGGCGCTGGACGGGTGTGGCGGCCCCGGCCTGCGGTTGCTCGACCGCGTCGTCCCCGCCGGCACGACGGTGCTCCCGGGCGAGACCCCGCGGCAGGCCGTGCTGCGGGTCGGTCGGGCCCTGTCCGGGCAGGTGCTCGCCGTCCAGGGCCCGCCGGGCAGCGGCAAGACGACCGCGGCCGCCGAGCTGATCCGCGCGCTGCTCGACGACGGCAAACGGGTAGGTGTCACCGCGCTGTCCCACAAGGTGATCGGCAACCTGCTGCAGGCGGTAGGTCGACCGGGACTGCAGAAGTGCGAACCGACGCAGCACTGCGGCAGCGCCGATGTCGCGCACACCACGAGCAACGACGCGGTGGTCGGGGCGCTGGACTCCGGCGCTGCCACCCTCGTCGGTGGTACGGCGTGGCTGTGGGCCAGGGCCGACCTGCGGGCCGCAGTCGACGTCCTGGTGGTCGACGAGGCCGGGCAGTTCTCGTTGGCCAACGCCGTCGCGGTGGCGCAGGCCGCGGCGTCCCTGGTGCTGCTGGGTGACCCGCAGCAGCTCACCCAGCCGACGCAGGCGCAGCACCCCGACGGCGCGGACGCCTCCGCGCTCGGGTACCTGCTCGATGGGGACGACACCATCCCGCCCGACCGCGGCATCTTCCTGGACACCTCGTGGCGGATGCATCCGGCGATCACCGGGTTCGTCTCCGAGCTGGCCTACGAGGGCCGGTTGAAGGCCGCGCCGGGGCGGGAGGCGCAGGCGATCGACGCGCCGGGATTGCTCCGCGGCAGCGGGCTGCGCTTCGTCCCGGTGGAGCACGCGGGCAACGCCGCCGGTTCCGACGAGGAGGTGGCCGTCGTGGCCGCGCTGGTCGACGACCTCGTCCGGGGGCACTGGACCGACCTGCATGGCGTGCTGCGTCCCTTGGGCCTGGCGCAGATCCTGGTGGTGGCGCCGTACAACAACCAGGTCGGCCGGCTGCGCCGCGGCCTGCCGCAGGGTGTACGGGTCGGGACGGTCGACAAGTTCCAGGGCCAGGAGGCGCCGGTCGTCGTGTACTCGACGGCCAGCTCGTCCGCCGAGGACGCACCGCGCGGGGTGGAGTTCGTGTACGACCCGCACCGGCTCAACGTCGCGGTGTCCCGGGCCCAGGCGATGGCGGTGATCGTGGCCAGCCCGCGGCTGCTCGACGCCGCCGTGCACTCCCCCGAGCAACTGCGCAGGGTCAACGCACTGTGCCGCTATGCGGAGCTGTCCCTGCCGGATCTGACCAGTCCCCTTCGCGACTGAGGAGGTCACGCTGCCGCCGACCCGTCCGCGGTATGACCTGTGAGGTCATCGACGGTCGGCCGACGTTGCGGCATGGTGGTGGCATCACCAAGAAGGGGGTGGCGACATCGCGCACCGTTCGGCGCTGCGCTGGACCCTTCCGCTGGACGGGTCGGGCTCGTTCCTGCTTCCGGTGCTGCTGCTGGTCGGCGTCCCGCTGCTGGTCCTCTTCGACGTGCCCTCCGCGGTGATCGGAATAGCGCTGATCGGTTCGGCGATCGTGCTCGGCGGCTGCGGGTTGCTGATGGCCGCTGCGATGGCCCGGACGATGCTGCGCGGCGAGGACGAGCACCCGGAGCTGGTCGGGTTCCTGGCCCGCTCCCGGCGTTAGCGCAGCAAGCTGGGACGGTCGAGCGTCGATAGGCTCGGCCGGTGGACGCGATCGACGGCTTCCGCGAGCTGCTCGGCCGGGCGGACTGGCGGCTGGACGAGGCTGCGCTGGCCATCGCGGCCGGCTCCGATCCGCGGCTGGAGCCCGGCTACTGGCTCGCCGAGCTCGACCGGCTGGCCGAGGGTGTCGACTCCTTCGAGTCGCTGCGCCGCCGACTGTTCGTCGAGGAGGGCTTCGCCGGCAACGGGCAGCGTTACTACGACCCGCGCAACTCCCTGCTGCCCGACGTACTGCACCGAAGGCTCGGGCTGCCGATCACGCTGTGCCTGGTGTGCATCGAAGTCGGCCGGCGGGCCGGCGTGCGGCTGGAGGGGGTCGCGATGCCCGGGCACTTCCTGGTCCGCCGGACCGGGACCGGGGAGTACGTAGACGCCTTCGGTGGCGGCGAGCTGCTCGACCTGGCCGGTTGCGAGCGCCGATTTCGGGGCTCGACCGGGGCCAGCATTCCCTTCGGCGAACACCTGATGCCGACCGCGACGCCGCCGGCGATCCTGATCCGGATCCTGGAGAACCTGCGCCACATCTACCGGGCCGGCCGGCCGGCGGACCTGGAGTGGGTGCTGCGGATGCGGCTGGCGCTGCCCGGCGTCGGGGCCGCAGAGCTGCTCGAGCTCGGCGAGGCGATCGGGCGGCAGGGCCGCTGGCTGGAGGCCGCGGTCCAACTCCAGGCCTGGGCGGATAACTGGCCGCAGCATGCCGGGCCGCTGAGCCAGGCTGCCCGCTCGATGCGGGCCCACCTGAACTGAGTCACGGCGCGGACCCGCGTGCAGTGGAGGTGCGGCCGGTTCTGAGCTTGGATGCACTCGTGAGGGGCGACCGGGTGGAGATCGTGATCGACGCCGGCGATGCCGCGCGCAGCTACGAGATCACCGCGACCCGGGCCGGGCGCCGCGTCGAGATCACGACCGGCCGCACCCTGGTGGAGGTCACCGAGGTGACCCGGGGCGGTACGCCGGTGCGCACCGCACGGTTCATGGCCAGCCGGGTGCTGGCCCTGGTGGAGCATCCGGCCGAGCAGTCGACCCCGGCCGCCGGCCGGACCCCCGGCCCCGGCGGCGCTCCCGGTCCCACCCGCCCGCAGCCGGACTGACCCAGCCGGGCAGCCGGCTCGGTGTCACGGCTTCCGGGGGCGGGAACGCTTGGCCTGCGTGCGGTCCCGGCGCACCACCGCCTTGCGGCCCTTGATCGTGCTCGCCCGCAGCGCCTGGATCACCTCGTCGACGGCGGCCTCGGGGACCTCGACCAGGGAGAACCGGTCGGAGATCTCGATCGAGCCGACATCCCGGCCGGTCAGCCTGGATTCGTTGGCGATCGCCCCGACCAGGTCCTGGGGTCGGACCCCGGCGCTGCGGCCGGCTCCGACGAACAGCCGGGCCATCGGCGCGGTCGACTCGCGCGGCCCGCCGGCCGGAGGCGCGGTGGCCGTCGGGATGTCCTGCTCCTCCTCAGCCGTCGGGCCGGCCAGGGATTCGTGGGCGAGCTGAACCGCGGCCAGCGCCACCTCCAGGACGTCGAACTCCGAGGCGAGGGTCTCGACCACGACGCGGAAGCCGTCGAGGTCGCCGGCGAGCAGGTTCTCGTGGATCGCCGCGCGGGTGCTCTCCAGCCGGCGGGCTCGCAGGTCGGCCACGGTCGGCACGGTCTCCAGGTGCATCCGCTGGCCGGTAAACCTCTCGATCGCCTTGAGCATCCGGTGCTCGCGCGGCTCGGCCAGCGTGATCGCGACGCCGGAGCGCCCGGCTCGCCCCACCCGCCCGATCCGGTGCACGTAGGACTCGGGATCGGTGGGTACGTCGTAGTTCACGACGTGCGTGAGCTGGTCGATGTCCAGGCCGCGGGCGGCGACGTCGGTGGCGACCAACAGTTCCGCCGTACCTGACCGCAGCCGTCCCATGACCCGGTCGCGCTGGTCCTGGTTCATGCCGCCGTGCAGCGCCTCGGCGCGGTACCCCCGCCCGTTCAGGGTCTCGGTCAGCCGGTCCACCTCGTCGCGGGTCCGGCAGAACACGATGGCAGCGGTGGGCGCTTCCACGTCCAGGATCCGGCCCAGCGTCGCCGGCTTGTGCGCGCGGGCCACGACGTAGGCGGTCTGGCGCACCAGCGGGGTACCGCCGGATCCGTCGGCGTCCCGGCCGACCTGGACCGACACCGGGTCGCGCAGGTAGCGCCGAGCCAGCCTGGCGACCCGGGCCGGCAGCGTCGCGGAGAACAGCAGCGTCTGCCGCTGCTCGGGGGTGGCCGCCATGATCGCGTCCAGGTCGTCGGCGAAGCCCAGGTCCAACATCTCGTCGGCCTCGTCCAGCACCACCGTCTGCAGCTGCCCGGTCTCCAGGCTGCCCCGGTTCAGGTGGTCGAGCACCCGCCCCGGCGTACCCACGACGACGTCGACCCCGCTGGTCAGCGCGCGGAGCTGGCGGAAGATGGGCTGCCCGCCGTACAGCGGGAGCACCCGGGCGCCGAGGCCGCGACCGTAGCGGTGCACCGCTTCGGAGACCTGCATGGCCAGCTCCCGGGTCGGCACCAGGACCAGCGCGTGCGGGGTGCGGCCGCGCGGGCCCTCGGGTAGCCCCTGCAGGATCGGTAGCGCGAACGCCGCGGTCTTGCCGGTCCCCGTCGCCGCCTGCCCCATCAGGTCGCTGCCGGTCAGCAGCAGCGGGATC
>JBBPYA010000103.1:0-6453 GCA_038200385.1 Mycobacteriales bacterium | reverse complement strand
TCGGCCCGGTCGTACCCGGCGTCGACGTGCCGGATGACGCCCATGCCCGGGTCGTTGGTCAGGACCCGCTCGATCTTCTGCCCGGCCAGCGGCGTGCCGTCGGCGACGCAGACCTGCCCGGCGTGGATGGAGCGGCCGATGCCGACGCCGCCGCCGTGGTGGATCGACACCCAGGACGCGCCACTGGCCACGTTGACCATCGCGTTGAGCAGCGGCCAGTCCGCGATCGCGTCCGAGCCGTCGGCCATCCCCTCGGTCTCGCGGTACGGCGAGGCCACCGAGCCGCAGTCCAGGTGGTCGCGGCCGATGACGACCGGCGCGGACAGCTCACCGGAGGCGACCATGTCGTTGAAGCGGACCCCTGCCAGGTCGCGTTCGCCGTACCCCAGCCAGCAGATCCGCGCCGGCAGCCCCTGGAATGCGACCCGCTCGCGGGCCAGCGTGATCCACCGGTGCAGTGACTCGTTGTCCGGGAACAGCTCCAGGATCGCCCGGTCGGTCGCGGCAATGTCCGCCGGGTCGCCGGACAGCGCAACCCAGCGGAAGGGCCCCTTGCCCTCGCAGAACAGCGGCCGGATGTAGGCCGGGACGAAGCCGGGGAAGCTGAACGCCCGGTCGTAGCCGCCGAGCCGGGCCTCGCCGCGGATCGAGTTGCCGTAGTCGAAGACCTCCGCGCCCGCGTCCTGGAAGCCGACCATTGCCTCGACGTGCCTGGCCATCGATGCCCGGGCCCGGTCGGTGAACTCCTCGGGTTTCTTGGCCGCGTAGTCATCGGCGTCGGGCAGGTCGATGTCCTCCGGGATGTAGGACAGCGGGTCGTGCGCCGACGTCTGGTCGGTGACGATGTCGATGGGCACGCCCATCCGGAGCAGCCGCGGCACGAGCACCGCAGCGTTGCCGACCACGCCGACCGACAGCGCGCGGCGTTCCTGCTTGGCTGCCACTGCCTGCGCGACGGCGTCGTCCAGGTCGTCGGCGACGGTGTCGAGGTAGCGGGTCTCGACCCGGCGGCGCAACCGCACCGGGTCGATGTCGATCACGATCACCGCGCCGCCGTTCATCGTGACCGCCAGCGGCTGCGCCCCGCCCATCCCCCCGCACCCGGCAGTCAGGGTCAGCGTGCCGGCCAGGGTCCCGCCGAACCGTTTGGCCGCCACCGCGGCGAACGTCTCGTACGTCCCCTGCAGGATCCCCTGGGTGCCGATGTAGATCCAGGAGCCGGCGGTCATCTGCCCGTACATCGTCAGCCCGAGATGCTCCAGCCGGCGGAACTCCGGCCAGTTCGCCCAGTCCGGCACCAGGTTGGAATTGGCGATGAGCACCCGCGGCGCCCACTCGTGGGTGCGCAGGACCCCGACCGGCTTGCCGGACTGGACGAGCAGCGTCTCGTCGTCGGCCAGCGTGCGCAGCGAGCCGAGGATGGCGTCGAACGCGCTCCAGCTGCGCGCCGCACGCCCGGTGCCGCCGTACACGACGAGGTCGTCGGGGCGCTCAGCCACGTCGGGGTCGAGGTTGTTCTGCAGCATCCGCAGCGCACCTTCCTGCGGCCAGCCGCGACAGCTCAGTTCGGTGCCCCGGTCGGCGCGGACCGGACGGGCCTCACTCATGGCATCCTCCTCAGGCCAGCGGTCCGGTGACGGACTCGGCGGCGGCCAGCAGCGACCCGTCCTGCAGGGCTTGCACCGTGGCTTCGATCTCGGGGGCGAGCCAGCGATCTGGCCCGACGGTGGGTACGACGGTGCGTAGGGAGGCCACCGCGGCGGCGGTGGCCGGACCCGGACTCAGGGGCGCCCGCAGGTCCAGTGCCCGGGCTGCGGTGAGGATCTCCACGGCGAGGACCCGGCGCAGCCCGTCGACGGCCCGCCGCAGCTTGCGCGCCGCCGACCAGCCCATCGAGACGTGGTCCTCCTGCATGGCGCTGGTGGGAATCGAGTCGACCGAGGCGGGGACGGCCAGCCGCTTGAGTTCGCTGACGATAGCGGCCTGCGTGTACTGCGCGATCATGTGGCCGGAGTCGACGCCGGGATCGGCGGCCAGGAACGGCGGCAGCCCGTTCGAGCGGTGCACGTCGAGCATCCGGTCGGTGCGCCGTTCGGACATGCCGGCCACGTCGGCGGCGGCGATCGCGAGGAAGTCCAGCACGTAGCCGACCGGAGCGCCGTGGAAGTTGCCGTTGGACTCGACCCGGCCGTCGGCCAGCACGACCGGGTTGTCGATGATGCTGTCTAGCTCGTACGCCGCTATCGCGCGGGCGTGCCGGAGGGTGTCGCGGGCCGCCCCGGCGACCTGGGGGGCGCAGCGCAACGAGTAGGCGTCCTGGACGAGGGGGCAGTCCGGGCCGCGGTGGCTGGCCATGATCGGCGAGTCAGCCAGCAGGGCCCGCATGTTGGCGGCGGCCTCCTGCTGCCCCGGTTGTGGGCGGAGCGCCTGCAGATCCGCGGCGAAGACCCGATCGGTGCCGAGCAGCGCCTCGACGCTCATGGCCGCGGCCAGGTCGGCGGCGCGGAGCATGGCGTCGAGGTCGTGGCAGGCCAGCACCAGCATCCCGAGCATGCCGTCCGTGCCGTTGATGAGGGCCAGGCCTTCCTTGGCTGCCAGCTCGATCGGCGCGATGCCGGCCTCGGCCAGCGCATCGGCGGCCGGCCGGAGTCGATCCCGGGCGTCGCCTACCTCGCCCTCCCCCATCAGCGCCAGCGCCACGTGGGACAGCGGCGCGAGGTCGCCGGAGCAGCCCAGCGAACCGAACTCGCCGATCACCGGGGTGATCGCGGCGTTGAGCAGGGCGGCGAGGGTGGCGGCGGTGGCCGGCTGTACGCCGGTGCGGCCGGTGGCCAGGGTGCGCAACCGCAGCACCATGAGGGCACGGACCACCTCCCGCTCGATCGGCGGGCCGGAGCTGGCGGCGTGCGAGCGGATCAGCGAGCGTTGCAGCTGGGCCCGCATCGGGGCCGGGATGTGCCGGGTAGCCAGCGCTCCGAACCCGGTCGAGATGCCGTACGCCGGTCGCGGGTCGTCGGCCAACGCCTCGATGTGTGCCCGGCTGGCCGTCATCGCGGCCACCGCACCGTCGCTGAGCCGGACCGGTGCACCGTCCCGGGCCACCGCCACGACGTCGGCCGCCGACAGCGCGGCCAGACCAACGACGACGGTGGGCATGTCGACATCGAACCACTGCAGGGCGGCCGGTCGTCCCGGCCCCGCTGCCTCGCCCGGTGGGGACGGCGAAACGTTCCCGGAGCCCCGGTGCTGCCGGTAGCTGCCGGAGCTCCGTCGGAGCGGCAGAATGGGGCCCGTGCCGGACGCCCATGGCGGCCTCGACGACTTCGTGATCGCCCGCAACCCCGACGGCGACTCGTCCCTGCCCTACCTGTTGCGGATCCCGCTGGGGCCGCGCGGGGTGGTACTCAGGGCGCGTGAGACGTGGCCTCGGACCAGCGAGGTCTACTGCCACCGCGCCGAGGGCTGGCCCGGCGACGCCGAGATCATCGAGCGGGTGCCGACCCGCTCGTGCGTACGCCGGGGTCCGGCGATCGACCTGGTGCTCGACCGGGCCCGGGAGAGCCGCTTCCAGCTGGTGTTCACCGTGCTCAAGGGCGGCCGCGAGGCGGTGTTCTGGCAGTCCGCGCGGACCACCAGGCAGGCCCGCCCGCGGGTCGCGGTCCCCAACGCCCGGGCGCAGGGACTGGCCCGGCCGACCATCCTGGTGGACTCCGGCGAGCGCTACGCGTACAAGTTCGGCCGACAGCAGGCGGACACCGTCGTACGTCGGCTGGCCGCGGGCGACTATGCGATCGAGCTGGACGGGGCCGTGGCTGCCAGCGTCGAGCGCAAGAGCCTGCCGGACCTGGTCAGCAGCCTGCTCTCGGGCCGGCTCGGCTACGCGCTCGCCGAGTGGCCACCTTGCCGCGAGCGGCCGTCGTCGTGGAGGACCGCTACTCGCGGGTATTCGGCCTGGAACGGGTGCGGCCCGCGGTCGTCGCCGACGGGTTGGCCGAGGTGCAGGTAGCGCTGGCCGAACGTTCCGATCGTCTTCTGCGAGACCCGGGCCCCGGCCGAGGGACTATCGGTGTCCGATCGTGGACGGCTGCGCCAGGAGATCGTGACGGCGTACGACCGGGCGCACCCCTGAGTTGAGATGGCTGCGGCGAAACAGGCGGCCGTGCCGGGTCGGGCAGTCGTCCCGTCCTCGGGTTCAGAGGATCCGGGTCTCGCCGATCGCCAGGTCCCACAGGTCCGGCTCCGCCAGGCCGGCGGCCCGCCAGGCCTGACGGGTGAGCCGGGCCGGTTCGGCCATCGGCTCCTGGCTCAGCACGAACGTGCCCCAGTGCATCCAGGCCATCCTTCGGGCTCCGACGTCGAGGGTGGCCTGCACCGCCGCGGCCGGATCCTGGTGCGCACTGGACATGAACCAGCGGGGCGCGTAGGCGCCGATCGGCATCATCACCACGTCGATCGGTGCGTGCCGCGCCCCGATCTCGGCGAAGCGCGACCCGTACGCCGAGTCGCCGGCGTGGTAGATCACCGGGCCGTTGCCGGCCTGCATGATCCAGCCGCCCCAGAGCGTGCGGTTCAGGTCGAACACGCCGCGGCGGGTCCAGTGGTTCGCCGGGACGAACTCGAATCGGGCGCCTGCGATGCTCGTGTGCTCCCACCAGTCCAGCTCGGTGACCCGGGTGAACTGCCGCCGGGCGAACCACGGGCCCAGCGCCGCCGGGCACAGGATGGGGGTGGACCGGGGCAGCCGTCGGACCGTCGGGGTGTCGAGGTGGTCGTAGTGGTTGTGGCTGATCAGGACCGCGTCGACGGGCGGCAGGTCCTCCCACCGGATCCCTGGCGGGGTCAGCCGACGGATCCGGCCGGGGATCTGGTCCGACCACAGCGGGTCGATCAGGATCGTGGCACCGCCGGTGCGGACGAGGTAGCTGGCGTGCCCGATCCAGGTCAGTGAGCTCTGGCCGTCGGCCAACCGTGGGAGGGGCTGCTCGACCACCGGGACATCGGGCAGTTCCCGGTCAGGCCGCGCGTCTCCCCGGAACCCGCCCTCGCGGGCCAGCCGGAGGAAGTCCACCGGTCCCGGCAGTGGCTCGGTGATCCGGTCAGAGATGTTCCTGGGCCAGTGTCGGGGCACACCCCGTCCTATCACCGCGGGCCGGCCGGGATGATGGCGGTATGGCAGAGCACCCGACGGCACCCGCGGCCACGCCGACGCAGCCCCCGAGGCGCCCCCGGCCCGACGATCAGCCGGTGCTACCCGCCCTCACCAAGGACGAATCGGAACCGGGCTGGGGTGACCGCGCGGAGGAGGTCGACGACGACGAGCGCTTCCTCCGGGAACGCCCGCCACACCACGAGGGCTGACTCCCTGCTGACCCCGACTGGCAGCCGAAGGAACTGACGCCCACAGGCGGTGGGAGTCAGGGACCCGCGCGGCGTGCCGCGTCCGTGGTCGGGGCCGCGGCAGCTAGATCGTCTTGGTGTCCGCTTGCGGTGCGGCACCGTGCTGGGCGGCCAACAGGTCCCGGATCTCGGCGAGCAGTTCGATGTCGGTCGGAGCTGCCTGACCCGGCTCCTCACCCCGCTGCCGACGCTCCTGGATCGTCTTCATCGGGACCACGATCACGAAGTAGACGACCGCCGCGGTCAGCACGAACGTGATCACGGCGTTGATGAACGCGCCCCACGTGAACGGCTGGCCGTTCACCGTCACGATTCCGCCGTCGACGCCGCCGCCCCCGATGAGACCGATCAGGGGATTGATGAACGACTCGGTGAAGCTCGTGACTAGTGCCGCGAACGCCACACCGATCACGACAGCGACGGCGAGGTCGACGACGTTCCCGCGCAGCAGGAAGTCCTTGAAGCCCTTCAGCATTGTGCCCCCACGGTTGACTGAACGGGCCGGTCTGCCCGTCACGGCGGCGCCATCGTAGCGGCGATAGATCCGGTGTAGGCGGCCTGGACGAGTCCGGACGTGGCGGAGTCCGGTACCGCGACCACGACGATGCTGCCTTCGGGGACGACCCCGTCGGGCTGCTCCGGGACCGCCATGACCACTGCCCGGGAGGCAAGCAGCCGGACCGGGGCCGGCTCGCGCGCCGCACCAGCGGGCACCGCGTACAGGTCGATGTGATCGCCCGGCCGGAGCAGCGCACCGACGTCGGCATCGGCGAGCCGGATCGGAACGGCGGTCGTCCCCGGCGCGAGGGCCTGCACCAACCCGTCCCCGAGCAGTCGGAGTGCGGTGATCGGCTCGCCGGCAGCGACCGCGCCGGTGACGATCCGCCCGACGACGTCGTCGGCGGGGCCGAGGGCAGCCACCGGGACCAACGCCAGCGGCCAGGAGGACGTCGTGACATCAGTGGCGGCGAGCCGGTGACCGGCGCCCAGGGTGCGGCCGGCCACGAGGACGTCAGCGCTCGGGGTCGCAACGGCCCCGGGCGGCCGGGTGCCCGT
>JBBPYA010000102.1:0-23138 GCA_038200385.1 Mycobacteriales bacterium | reverse complement strand
GGTGGTGCTGTCCGCACTGCTCGTCCTCGCCGGGGCGGTCATCGTGGTCGTGCCGCCGCTGGTCGGGCAGGTCGACGACATCGCGACCAGTGCGAGCGACGGGCTCACAAGGGTTCAGGAATGGCTGACCGGGCCGCCGCTGAACCTGTCCGAGACCCAGATCAACTCCGGCGTCCAGTCGATCACCGACCGGCTGCAGTCCAGCGCCACCTCGATCGCGGCCGGCATCGTCACCGGGGTGAGCGCGGTGACCTCGGCGCTGGTCACGGTTGTCGTCGTGCTCTTCCTGGTCTTCTTCTTCCTCAAGGACGGCCCGAGGTTCCTGCCCTGGTTGCGTCGTTCGGTTGGAGCCCGGGCCGGCGTGCACATCGAGGCGGTCCTGGAGCGGGCCTGGGACACCGTCGGCAGCTTCGTCAGGTCGCAGGCAGCAGTGGGCTTCATCGACGGCATCCTGATCGGCGTCGGACTGCTCATCGTCGGCGTCCCGCTGGCGATCCCGCTGGCCGTCCTGACCTTCCTCGGTGGCTTCGTGCCGATCATCGGTGCGTTCGTCGCAGGGGCGCTGGCGGTGCTGGTCGCACTGGTCAGCCTGGGGGTGACCCAGGCGCTCATCGTGCTGGCGATCGTGATCGGAGTGCAGCAGATCGAGGGCAACATCCTGCAGCCGATCCTGCAGGGCAAGACGCTGAATCTGCACCAGGCCGTGATCCTGCTGGGGGTCACCGCCGGCGGGAGCCTGTACGGCATCGCGGGCGCGTTCTTCGCCGTTCCGGTGGTGGCCGTTCTCGCCGAGATCCTGCGCTACGTCGACACCCAGTTGCCGCCCTCGCCGGAGCCGGTGTCGCGCGTGTCTGAGTCGTCGTAGCGTTCCAGCAGCCGGCCGACCGGCTGCGCTCAGCGTTGTGAGAAGCGGCTAGTCCAGCGTGGCCAAGACGTCGCGAGTGCGCTGGAGCATCCGCTCGGCGCGGTCGCGGGCCTGCTCGGCCTTGGCGCTGTCCCGGGCGGCCCGTCGACCGTCCCGACGTGTTGCCGGCAGCTCCTCTTCGGCCAGCCGGAGCGCCTCCGTCAGTTCGTCGATCCGCCGCAGGAGTTCCGCCTGTCGGCGGTCGAGATCCTCGACCTCACGACGGGCCTGCTCGGCCGCGTCGGTGGCCTCGCGGACAGCCCACTCGGCATCGGCGACATCCCGCTCGGCGTTGGCCCGGCGGGCGATCCGGCGCCGCTCGGCGAGTTCGTCGGTGCCGGCCGTCTCCGATTCCCCCGCACCCTTCGAGGCCCTCGCGCCCGCCGCACTCTTCGAGTCCCCCGTACCCCTCGAGTCCCCCGCGCCCGCCGCACTCCTTGCGCCCCCCGCACCCCTCGGGCCGTCCGTCCCCGCTGCGCCCGCCGCGGCTCCGCGACGGGCGGCCTGCGTTCCTGCCGGCCCGGTCCGACCGGAGGCGGACGACGAGCGGCCGGCCGCCCCACCGGCGCCGGCCGGGGCGATCCGGGCCGCTCGGGAGACCACCCCGCCGGGACCGAAGCCGGCGTGCTGCACCGCCGTGGTCAATCGCCCGGCCAGCACCGTGTCGGCGATGGTGGGGTCGGCCAGCGTCGCCTCCAGGGTCTGCTCCAGCTCCCGGGCGACCTGCTCGCTGACCTGCTGCCCGTGCTGACCGGCCAGCTCCCTGGCCTCCCGCGCCAGTGCGTACACGACCCGGCTGCGCTGCTTGGACAACTCGCGCAGCTCGCTGCCCTGCAGACTCTGCTGCGCCGCCTGCAGTTGCGCGCCGAGTTCGGCCAGCGGCCGGAGCGAGTCCGGCCGCTCCCGGGCGAGCAGGTTGGACAGCCAGGCGGTGACCGTCGGCTTGCGCAACTCGTGGATGTGCCTGGCCAGCTCCTTGTCGCCGCCGGCCCTGGCCTGCTTCTCCCGTTCCGTACGAAATGCGGTGAACTCGGACAGCTCGAGCGCGTACAGCTCCGCCGTGACGGTCTCGAGGTCCACCCGAACCGGCTAGAGCGCGGCGACTTCGGTCTGGATCGCCTGCACGGCGTCCTGCCCGACCATGCCACCGGCCATTCCCATGACCTGGGACGCGGGCATGTTCTTCGCCATCCCGATCATCGGGTTCGACGTGATGCCCGGGCTGTGCTTCTCCATGATCGCCACGACCTCGGGATCGTCGAGCAGGGTGCCCAGCGTGGTGCTGCTCAGGTCGTAGCGGGCCATGGCGGTCCTCCAACATCGAGTGTGACGGTGTCCTGCCGACCCTAGTCGGGCCCGG
This sequence comes from Mycobacteriales bacterium, assembly GCA_038200385.1. Lineage (GTDB taxonomy): Bacteria > Actinomycetota > Actinomycetes > Mycobacteriales > Geodermatophilaceae > JBBPYA01. Next base: position 20,874 of record JBBPYA010000102.1, on the reverse strand, counting down.
TGCTGCGACCGGCCCGCGCCGACGGCCGCGGCGACGGCGTGCGACAGTCGACGGGCGTACCCCTTCCCATGACGACTTGGCAGATCCCCGGTGTCCGATGACCTGGCGGCGCGGCTGGCGACGCTGACCCTGCGCGACGAGCAGCGGCTGCGCCGTCGGCTGGACGGCATACGCCGGCAGCGGGATCGACAGCGGCAGGCAGCCGCCCGCGCCGCCTGGGAGACCGAGGCCGACCGCGCCGCCCAAAAGGTGGCCCGGCGGCGGGCCGCGCTGCCCCCGATCAGCTACCCGCCACAGCTTCCGGTCAGCCAGGCCAGGGACGAGCTGCTGGCCGCCATCGGGGGACACCAGGTCGTCGTGGTGGCCGGGGAGACCGGCTCGGGCAAGACGACGCAGCTGCCGAAGATCTGCCTGGAACTCGGCCGGGGCATCCGCGGGACGATCGGGCACACCCAACCCCGCCGGATCGCGGCGCGCACGGTCGCCGAACGGATCGCCGAGGAACTGGGGACGCCGCTGGGTGCCGCGGTCGGCTGGAAGGTCCGCTTCACCGACCAGTCCTCCGACGACACCCTGGTCAAGGTGATGACCGACGGCATCCTGCTCGCCGAGATCCAGCAGGACCGGCAGTTGCTGCAGTACGACACGCTCATCCTCGACGAAGCGCACGAGCGCAGCCTGAACGTCGACTTCCTGCTCGGCTACCTCAAGGCGCTGCTGCCGCGGCGGCCCGACCTGAAGGTGGTCGTCACGTCGGCGACGATCGACCCGGCGCGATTCGCCGCCCACTTCGGCGGGGCGCCGATCGTCGAGGTGTCCGGGCGGACCTACCCCGTCGAGGTGCGCTACCGGCCGGTCGTCGATCCGGACGCGGCACCCGGTACGCCGGCCGCCGACCCGGACCGCGACCAGACCGAGGCGATCCTGGACGCCGTCGACGAGCTGTCCGCCGAAGGGCCGGGCGACATCCTGGTGTTCCTGTCCGGCGAGCGCGAGATCCGGGACACAGCGGAGGCTCTGCGCGGCCGTCTGGTGTCGCCGGCGGGAGGTGCGCAGCCCGGCGCCGAGGTATTGCCGCTGTTCGCCCGGCTGTCCACGGCCGAGCAGCACCGGGTATTCCAACCGCACAGCGGACGCCGGATCGTGCTCGCGACGAATGTCGCGGAGACCTCGCTCACGGTGCCGGGTATCCATTACGTGGTGGACCCGGGAACCGCCCGGATCTCGCGGTACAGCCACCGCACAAAGGTGCAGCGGCTGCCCATCGAAGACATCAGCCAGGCCTCGGCGAACCAGCGCAAGGGACGGTGTGGACGCACCTCGGACGGCATCTGCATCCGGCTGTACGCCGAGCAGGACTTCGCCAGCCGGCCGGAGTTCACCGAACCGGAGATCCTGCGGACGAACCTGGCCAGCGTCATCCTGCAGATGACCGCGCTGGGGATCGGCGAGATCGCGGCGTTTCCGTTCGTGGATCCCCCGGATCGGCGCAACGTTGCCGCCGGCGTACAGCTGCTCGAGGAACTCGGAGCGCTCGATCCGCAGCAGCCGGACCCGACCAAGCGGCTCACCGCGCTGGGCCGCCAGCTGGCCCAGCTGCCCGTCGATCCCCGGCTGGCCCGGATGATCCTCGCCGCGGACGGGAACGGCTGCCTGCACGAGACCCTGGTCATCGCCGCGGCACTGTCCATTGTGGACCCTCGTGAGCGGCCGACGGACAAGCAGCAGGCGGCGGACGAGACCCATGCCCGCTTCGCCGTCCCCGACTCCGACTTCCTGGGCTACCTCGCGCTGTGGCGGTACCTCACGCAAGCGCAACAGGAACTGTCGGGCAACCGGTTCCGCCGACTCTGCAAGGCCGAGTTCCTGCACTACCTGCGAGTCCGGGAATGGCAGGACCTCTACACCCAGCTCCGCCAGGTCACCAAGCGTCTGGGACTGACCATGAGCAGCGCACCCGACGACGGTCACGCCGTCCACCGATCCCTGATCGCCGGGCTGCTCTCCCATGTCGGTGTACGAGAAGGGGTTCGCGACTACCTCGGCGCGCGCGGGGCGCGGTTCCTGATCTTCCCGGGATCGGCCCTTGCCAAGAAGCCCCCGCGGTGGGTGGTTGCCGCGGAACTCGTCGAGACCTCCCGGCTCTGGGCACGCACCGTGGCCGCCGTCGATCCCACCGATGTCGAGGCGCTGGCCGGGCATCTGCTCCTGCGGGTGTACAGCGAGCCGCGCTGGGACGCGCGGCGCGGTGCGGTGCTGGCCACCGAGAAGGTCAGCCTGTACGGCGTTCCGCTCGTCGCCGGACGCAGCGTCAACTACGGCCCGATCGACCCGGAAGTGTCCCGCGAGCTGTTCATCCGGCACGCCCTCGTCGAGGGGGACTGGGCGTCGCCGCACGCGTTCCTGGTGCACAACCGGGCCGCGCTGGCCGAGGTCACCTCGCTGGAGGACCGGGTCCGGCGCCGCGACATCAGGGTCGACGACGAGACGTTGTTCGAGCTGTACGCCGAGCGGGTCGGGGCCGACGTCGTCTCGGCGCGGCACTTCGACAGCTGGTGGAAGCAGACCCGGCGGACCCAGCCGGAGCTGCTGAACTTCGATGCCCGGATGCTCACCAACGCCGCGGCCGCGACCGCCGTCGACGCCGGGCAGTTCCCCGATGTCCTGGAGCGGGAGGGCGTGCGGCTGCCGCTGTCCTACCACTTCCAGCCGGGGACCCGATCCGACGGCGTCACGATCGATGTCCCGCTCGCCGAACTCGCCGACCTCCCCGGCGACGGGTTCAGCTGGCTCCCGCCCGGGCAGCGCACCGAACTCGTCACCGCACTGCTGCGGTCCCTGCGCAAGGACGTGCGCCGCAACTTCGTACCCGTCGCCGATTACGTCGACCTCGTCCTGCCGGGTCTGGGCCAGGGCTCCCTGCTCGGCGCGCTGGAGGAGGAGTTGGAACGGCGCACCGGGGTCGTGGTCCCCCGGGAGGCATGGCGGCTAGATCGCGTTCCGGACCATCTGCGGCCGACGTTCCGCGTCGTCGAGAGCGGGCGCACCCTGACCGAGGGCAAGGACCCGGCCGAGTTGAGAACGCGGCTCGCGCCGGTGCTCGCCGCGGCGGTGTCCAGGGCCAGTGCCACCGTGGAGCGGACCGGGCTCACCGCGTGGCCGGACGGGCCGCTGCCCGCGTCCATCCAGATCGCCCCGGCGGGTCGGACCATGACGGTGTACCCGACACTGGTCGACGAGGGTGCCACGGTCGGCATCAGGGCCGTCCCGACCGCTCAGGAACAGCGCCGCCAGATGTGGTCCGGCGTACGCCGGCTGCTCCAGCTCACCGTGCCGTCCCCGCTCCGCGCCGTCGTGCGGGCCTTGCCGTCCGCGGTCAAGCTCGGACTGCAGATCAACCCGTACGGCGACGTGCCCGCTCTGTTGGCCGACTGCGTGGCCACTGCCCTGGACGAGCTGATCGCCGACGCCGGGGGACCGCCGGGGGAGGCGGCAGGGTTCGCTGCCCTGCAGGCCGCTGCCCGGGACCGTCTTGCCGGACTGACCACGGACGTCGTGACCCGGGTGGAGCCGGTGCTGGCCGCGGGTCGCGCGGTCGAGCAGCGGCTCGCAGCGACCCGCGGGCTGCCCGCTGCCGCGGCGGCGGACCTGCGCGATCAGCTGATCGGCCTGATCCACCCCGGCTTTGTCCGGGACACCGGCCGGGTCCAGCTCGGGGAGCTTCCGCGCTACCTGCGGGGGATGCAGCATCGGCTGGACAAGCTTCCCGGCAACACCGCCCGGGACGAGCTGGCGATGACCCGGGTGCACGCCGTCCGCGCCGAGTACGACGAGCTGGCCGCGCAACGCCCGGACGACCCGGACGTACGCCGGATCCGTTGGCAGCTCGAGGAGTTGCGGATCAGTCTGTTCGCCCAACCGCTGGGTACCGCGGGGCCGGTGTCCGAACGGAGGATCTTCCGGCAGCTGGACGAACTGCTCGTCTGAGTTGCTCGGCGTGCCGGTTAGTTCGGCGACGCACCCCCCAAGAAGGGTTAACAACGGCCCCGGACAGGGCAGAGTGCACACATGTCCAGTGCGTATGACCCCCAGCGAGACACCTCCCGGCCCGCAACCGACCCGGACGCGACCGCCGAGTGGACCCCGACCGCCGAGCAACGGACGGGGTACTCCGCGGAGGGGCACCAGCCCACCGAGGCGATGTCCCAGCCCTACCCGCCGGCCGACTCGGCAAACCAGTCCTACCGGAGCGGTGAGTCCGGTACCCAGGGCTACCAGCAGGGCGGTTACGGGCAGGAGGGCCACCAGACCTCGACCGACCAGCGGTGGACCCCGGTCGCCGGCGGCCACGATGTGGCACCGGCCGCGGCAGACCTGGACTACGACAGCGTGCGGGCCCGCGAGCGGGATGCCTTCGGCGGTGTCAAGATCGGCTCGGCGTTCTTCGGCTGGCTGACCGCGGTCGGCGCCACGGTGGTGCTGGTCGCGCTCGTCGCAGCCGTCGTCACGGCGTTGAACCTCGGCACCGTGATCAACGGACAGACCGCGGCCCAGGACGTGCGCAGCCTCGGTGTCGCGACCATCATCACGATCCTCGCCGTGCTGCTCGTGGCCTACTTCTGCGGGGGTTACGTCGCGGGGCGGATGGCGCGGTTCAACGGGGTCCGGCAGGGGATCGCGGTCTGGCTGTGGTCGGTGCTGATCGCGGCGGCCATCGCCGGGATCGGCCTGCTCACCAATGGCGGCAGCGACATCGCCGGCCAGCTCAACCTGCCCAACGCACCGCTGGCGTCAGGGAACTTCACGACGACGAGCTGGATCGCCATCGGGATCGTCCTCGGAGTCACCCTGGTCGGAGCGATCATGGGCGGCCTGACCGGGATGCGCTTCCACCGCCGCGTCGACCGGGCCGGCTTCGAGGTCGAGCCCGAGGCCTACTGAGCCACCGGCGGCCTCAGCCGGGCAGCGGCTGACGCACCTGCAACAGCTCAGCGGCCAGGTCGCCGACCCGCTCGATGCGGCCGAGGACGTCCTCCGCGGTGAAGCGCAGGTCGGTCTCGGTCCGGCAGTCCGTCACCTCGTCCCAGGTCAGCGGCGTCGACACCGTCGGCAGCGGCCGGGCCCGCAGCGAGTACGGCGCGATCGTCGTCTTCGCGCCGTTGTTCTGGCTCCAGTCGATGAGTACCTTGCCCGCGCGCAACGCCTTGGTCATCTGCCAGACCACCCGGTCGGGGTGCTCCGCGCTGATCCGCTTGGCCAGCGCCCGCGCGTAGTCCCACGGCCTGGTCGGGTCCACCTCGCGCAATGGGACGTAGAGCTGCATGCCCTTGGACCCGCTGGTCTTGGGCCACGCCTGCAGCCCGTCCTCGGCGAGTACCTCCTGGACCCACGATGCGACCCGGGCGCAGTCGACGACGGTGGCCGGCGGCCCCGGGTCCAGGTCGAAGACCATCAGGTTCGCCCCGCGCACGCCGCCGCGCGGGCCCACGGTCCACTGCGGGATGTGCAGTTCGAGGGCGGCCAGGTTCGCCAGCCAGACGAGCGTGGGCAGGCCGTCGACGACGACGTACCGGATGGTCTCCCGCTGCCGGGTGCTGCCCGGTGTCGGCAGCTCGACCGAGCGGACCCAGCTCGGGGCGTGCGAGGGGATGTTCTTCTCGAAGAAGGACTTGCCGGCCACCCCGTCGGGGTAGCGCTTGACGGTGAGCGGGCGGCCGGCCAGGTGCGGGAGCAGGATCTCGCCGACCCTTGCGTAGTAGTCGATGACCTGGCCTTTGGTGAAGCCGGTCTCGGCGTAGAGCACCTTGCCCATGTTGGACAGCTGCAGCCGCCGCCCCTCGACGGAGACGGAGACCTTCTCACCGGGTCCCGACACGGCTCACCTCCGCGGCCGACAGGTCCGGGCGCAGGCCGCGCCAGGTCGGATGCCGCAGCCGGCCGTCGGTGGTCCATTCCCCGAAGGCAACCTCTCCGACCAGCTCGGGGCGAACCCACCGGGCATCGCGCGCCTGCTGGGGCGGCACGTCGTGGAATGGCGACGAGGCCCAGGCCACGGCCGCGAGCTGCCCGCCGAGCCGGCGCAGTGCCTCGTCGCTGAAGCCGGTCCCCACGTTGCCGACGTAGCGCAGGGCCGGACCTTCGGGGATGCCCATCAGCAGGGCGCCCAGCAACCCGTCCCGGCGGCCCTGTCCGGGCTTCCAGCCGCCCACCACGATCTCCTGCATCCGCAGATTCTTGACCTTCCGCCAGTGGGGGGAGCGTTGTCCCGGCCGGTACGTCGAGTCCAGCCGCTTGGCCAGCACCCCCTCCAGACCGGTGCTCACGCTGGCCGCGAGGATCTCCCGCCCGCCGCCCTCGTAGTGCGCCGGACTCTGCCACGAGGGCCCGGACAGCCCGAGGTCGGCGAGCAGGGCGCGGCGTTCGGCGTAGTGGACGTCGAGCACCCGGCGGCCGCCCAGGACGAGGACGTCGAAGACGAAGAACGTGACGGGGACCGTCTCGACGAGGGTGCGGACGGCTCGCTCGGCGGAGACGTGTATCCGGCTCTGCAGCGCGGAGAAGCTCGGCCTGCCGTGGGAGTCGAGGGCTACCAGCTCCCCGTCGAGGACGTGCTCGCCGCCGCCGAGCTGACCGGCCAACCCCTGCACCTCCGGATAGGACCCGGTGATGTCACGGTCGTTGCGGCTGCGAAGCATCAGCTGCCCTGACCGGAGGAACCCCAGCGCCCGGACCCCGTCCCACTTGAACTCGTAGCCCCAACGGGGATCCTCGCGGTCGCCGGGCAGCGCACCCGGCGTGGCCAGCATGGGCCGCAGCACCGCCGTGGCGCCGACGGCTCCCGTGCCGGTAGATGACTGCTGCATTCAGACTTCCTCCGGTCCTTGCAGCGCGGTGGGCTTCGTGGAAGTGTGGATCCTGAGTGTCCTGGACGCTCACCTCGGCCATGACGCGGCTGGGTTCCGCTGCCACTCCGGTGGCGCGGCCATCCATGTGACATGCCTGAGGATTCGAATGACTTTGCTTGAGGACGCACGCCCTGGTGTTTCCGCCTCGGACCGGCGTCAGACGATGGTGCAGAACCACTTGCCGTTGGCCCACCACCTGGCCCGCCGCTTCAACAACCGGGGCGAGTCGCTGGATGACCTCGTCCAGGTCGCCACGGTCGGCCTGATCAAGGCCGTCGACGGTTTCGACGATGAGCGGGGTGTGAAGTTCGCGAGCTACGCGATCCCGACCATCCTCGGGGAACTGAAACGGCACTTCCGCGACAAGGGCTGGTCCGTGCAGGTCCCGCGGCGCCTCAAGGACCTGAAGCTCGAGGTGTCCAAGGCGGAGGCCACCCTGGCCCAGCAGCTCGGCCGGATCCCCACGGCTGCTGACCTCGCGGCCTATCTGGACGTCCCAGAGGCCGACATCCGGGAGTGTGCCCTGTCGGCGCGGGCCTATTCGCCGACGTCGTTGTCGGTCCCCGCGACGGGCCGCCAGGGCTCGACGCCGTGGGCCGACGTCCTCGGCCGGCCCGACGAGGCGCTGGACTCGGTGGAGAACCGCGCGACGCTTCGACCGCTGCTGCGCGCGCTTCCCCTGCGGGAACGCAAGATCATCGCGATGCGCTTCTACGGGAACATGAGCCAGGCTCAGATCGCCGAGCAGATCGGCGTCTCGCAGATGCACGTCTCGCGACTGCTCAGCCGCTCCCTGTCGTTCCTGCGCAGGGGGATGCTGCAGGAGGCCTGAAGGCCAGGCACACTGGGCCGCGTGCGGGAGGCGGGCGGGCAATGAGTTCTGCGGTGCGCGTAGCGCACGAGCGGGGTAGGTCATGACCGAGACCGTCGATGCCATCGTGGTCGGCGCCGGGCACAACGGCCTGGTCGCGGCGAACCTGCTGGCGGCGGTCGGCTGGGACGTGGTCGTGCTGGAGGCCGCGGACCGCCCGGGAGGCGCCGTCCGGACCGAGGACATCGCGGCGGCCGGTTTCCACAGCGACGTGTACAGCGCCTTCTACCCGCTAGGGTTCGCCTCCCCGGTGCTGCGGCGGCTGGCGTTGGAGGACCACGGGCTGCGCTGGCGGCGTAGCCCCAGCGTGCTGTCCCACGTGCTGCCCGACGGCCGCGCGGTGACCCTTCATTCCGACGTCGAGCAGACCGCCGCCTCGGTCGGCGAGTTCGCTCCTGCGGACGCGGCGGCCTGGCGGGAGCTATACGGGCAGTGGCTCGAGGTCGGCCCGGCACTGCTGGACTCGCTGTTCCACCCGTTCCCGCCGGTGCGGCCGGCGGTGGGGGTGCTGCGCGCGCTGGGCTCCACCGCCGACCTGCTGCGCTTCGTCCGGTTCCTCCTGCTCCCGGTACGCCGGATGGCCGAGGAACGCTTCGCCGGTGAGGGCGCCCGGATCCTGCTGGCCGGCAACGCCCTGCACACCGATCTCGGCCCGGACAGCGCGATCAGCGGGGTCTTCGGCTGGTTGCTCGCCATGCTCGGTCAGCAACACGGCTTCCCGGTGCCGGAGGGCGGGGCGGAGCGGCTGATCGACGCACTGGTCTCCCGGCTCACTGCGTTCGGTGGCGAGATCCGCAGTGGCTGCCCGGTCGAGCGCATCGACGTCCGCTCCGGGCGGGCGGTCGGGGTCCGGACCGCGGGCGGGCAGGTGCTGCGCGCGCGGTACGCCGTACTGGCCGACGTACCCGCCCCCACGCTGTACGGCGGGCTGGTCGAGGCCGGCGCTCTGCCGGACCGGCTGCTGGAGGACCTGCGCGTCTTCCAGTGGGACAACGGCACCATCAAGGTGGACTGGGCGCTGTCCGGGCCGGTGCCGTGGGCCGCGCCGCAGGTTGCCGGCTCCGGCACGGTGCACCTGGGTGGCGACGTGGACGGCCTGACCCGCTACGCCGCGGACCTGGCGACCCGCACCGTTCCCGAGCATCCGTTCCTGCTGTTCGGCCAGATGGCTGCGGCGGACCCGACCCGCTGCCCGCCGGGCCGCGAGGTCGCGTGGGGCTACACCCACGTGCCGTGGCAGGCCGGGATGAGCGCCGAGGACGTGCTTGCCCAGGTGCAGCGGATGGAAGCAGTGGTCGAGGCCGCCGCGCCCGGCTTCACAGACCTGGTCCTCGGACGCCACGTGGCCGGTCCGGACGAGCTCGAGCGCGGGGACGCCGCGCTCGTGGGCGGCGCGATCGGCGGCGGCACATCGGCGCTGCACCAGCAGCTGGTGTTCCGCCCCACGCCCGGCCTGGGCCGGCCGGAGACGCCGATCGCCAACCTCTACCTGGCCGGGTCCTCGGCCCATCCGGGCGGCGGGGTCCACGGCGGCCCCGGTTCCAACGCCGCGACGGTGGCGATCCGCCGCCGGCGGCGACCGCAGGGCGTCGTGGTCAAAGCGGGTACCCGGTGGGTCACCCGGCGGCTGTACCGGGGCTGAGACTCAGCGGTTCTCGACCCGCGCGGCGAGGCGGGACAGCGCCTCGGCGTTGCGCAGCACCAGCAGCGGCTCGACGAGCAGGCCGATGTACCGTCCGGGACCGGCCAGCAGGCGTTCGGTCATCGTCACCGCCGTCCCCTCGCCGTCGGGCTCCAGCCGAAGCTCGATGGCGGCCTCCCCGACCGGCCACATCCGGGCCCGCAGCAGCAGTCGTCGACCGGCGTCGGACTCGGACACCGTTGTGGTGTCCCGGATGACCAGGGGCCACGGTCCGACCGCGTGATGGATCCGGCTGCCTGGCTCGGGCCAGGCCTCGTCCACGTCCCGGATGTGGGAGGCACCCACTACCCAGGACGCGTAGTTCCAGCCCTCGGACAGCTCGGTCCAGATCCGTTGCGGTGAGGCTCGGATGAATCGGCGCACCGTACTCATGCCCGCACAGTCCTCCGGCCGGTGACCAGCTCTGTAGGCGGGGCACAAGAACAACGCTTTTGCTCGCTCATGCCGACGCCGCCTGCTCGCCCGCCGGACGCCGTGGGTCCACCCGGATGGCGGCGGCAAGCACGTCCTGCGCAATGCCCTGGTCGGCGAAGGTCGTCAACGCTGCCGTGACGGCGTCGATCTGAGCGCGCGCCGAGCGGCCGGCCACCCGCGCGAGGACGTCGGACAACTCACCGGAGCCGTAGAACGTCTCCCCGGCGGAGTTGGTGACCTCAGGAAGCTCGTTGGTGTACAGCAGCAGGAGGTCACCGGGTTGCAGGACGGTGACATCCTCGTGCACCGTCGGGGGAACTCCGTCGTTCAGCGGGGTGCCGCCGCCGTCGGTGCGCTGGATGCGGCCGTCGACCCGCACGGTGATGGACGAGCGGTGACCTGCGCTGGCCAGCCGGGCGGCCTGCCCGCCGTCGGTCGGCCGTAGCTCCAGCACCGCGGCGGCGATGGAAGGCTCGCCCGGGTGCAGCCGGCGCAGCCCGTCGTCGAGCTGTTGCAGCACACTGGCTGGATCTCCGGTCGAGGAGGCCAGCAGCCGCGACCAGTGCCGCACCGTGCCCGCGCGGGCCGGGGCGTTGCTGCCGACCGTGCTGCCCAATGAGAGGCCCAGACCGTTCCACCTGTTCACCAGGTCCAGGTAGGGCGCGAGCTCCCCGCCGTCGTCGCCGGAGCGGTGGAACCAGGCGATGTCGATACCGGGGACCGAGGGGAGGGAGCCGGGAAGAAACCCGTAGGCGTACGTGGACTCCGCCGTCGGGTGCGGCGCCCAACGCCGGTAGCTGAGCAGCCCGCGTCCGAGCAGCCCGGCGATGTCCTCGAGGGTGGCTTGATCGGTCAGGCCGAACGGGGTGGTGCGCCGCACCATCGTGATTGCGCCAAGAACGGAACTGCCGTCGGTGATCGGAACCGAGAGCAGCGAGTTGGCGCCCAGCGCGGTCAGGAAGGGGACGTTCCGCTCGTCGCGGCCCAGCAGTTCCGGGTCGTCCAGGTAGCTGTGCAGCACCGTCGAGCCGGACTCGATGACGGCGTTGGGCACTGTCGAGGAGTCCACCGGGCCCCGCTCCAGCGCCTGGCCGAGCCGGTCGGCCCGCTCGCCGGAGGGGCCGCAGACCAACGCCCGGGTGGTGGCGCCGTCGCGTCGCAGATCGACCAGCACCCAGTCGGCGACGGCGGAGCACAGCAGCCGGCCCACGCGCTGGACGGTCGCCGCCTCCGAGCCGCCCAGTTCGTCGAGCAGGATTGCGGTGAACTCCAGCATCAGATCTGCCCGCCGGGCAAGCGCGTGGACCGTCTTCGGTTCGGGCTCGCGTTCCTCGGCGCACACGGCCGGCCGCGCGCCTTCCGGCGGCTGGGCCACGGCCACGGCCACGACGAGGGGGGCCGGGTCGGTGGCCAGCTGCAACCGGCTGAATGAGAGCCGGGTCAATGCCGGAGCGGCCGGCCTGATCAGGAGGGAGTCGATCGAGGCCGGGACCCCGTCCCGGGCGACGTCGGAGATCAGGGAGCGAACCGCCGAACGGTTCGAGACGTCGAGGAAGGCCGCGATCGCCTTGCCGGTGGCGTAGTCGCCGCTGACGCCGAGGAGGGCGCTGAAGCGCTGGTTCAGCCGGCGGATCCGCCCGTCGACGTCCAACAACACGGCCGGCACCGGCAGGTCGCGGAAGACCGACCGCATCGTCTGCCGATCCCGGTCGCCGGCCGCGTACCGTTCAGCCAGCTCGCTGTCGCGGGCGCGGAACTCCGCATGCATGGCCCGAAGGGTCTCCGCGGCGAGTTCGAGTTGGGCAAAGGCATCGGTGGCTCCGCTGCCGGGTGGATGCTGGTCCTGGCGCAGGCCGCGCAGCCGTTCGTGGAAGCTGGCCAGGTCACGCTCGAAGTCCGGCGTGCGCTCCCGCTCAGCCATCCGTGGGTACCCCCTGCCGATCGCTGTTGGGAAACGAGACCGGAAGGCGGGCAGTCCCGACAAGTCCCAGCCCAACATAGCTGGCGAACCAGTGACTCCGGCGACGGCCGGATCGCCCCGGCGATGGTCGAAATCGCTCCGGCCGGTGGCTAGGGTCGTGGGTCGTGACTGCCGACGCCCCCGATGTCGCGCCGGAAGCCAGAATGCGTGACCTGCTCGACCAGGCCCGCAGTCGGACTCCGGGCTGTTGCGCGGTGAGCACCGAGGTCTGGCGGGGCGGCCGCCCCACCGCCCGGCTGACCTCCCATCCCGACCTCGGGCAGCTGCACGGTGCGAGCCGGCTGCTGACCGACTCCCCGATGCGTACGGCCGCGGACACGTTGCTCCCGGTCCGGGTCGATGACATCCTGGTCGACCAGCGCTGGCCCGAGTTCTGCGCGACGGCACTGCGGCTCGGACTGCGGTCGCTGGCCTCCGCGGTCATTCTGCGCGACGGGTACCCGGTCACCGGCACCGTCTACTCGCTGCGGCCCAGGGGGCTGCCCGGCTACGCGACGTCGCTGGCCACCGCGATGCTGCACGAGGGCGGGATCGTGCTGTCCCAGCTGCAGGCCTACGCCGGGCTCCGTCGCGAGACGATGAACCTCACCGCCGCGATCGCGGCCCGGGAGGTCGTCGAGCAGGCGAAGGGCTTCCTCATGCATGCGCGCAACTGCGACGCCGACGAGGCGTACGCCGAACTCCGGCGCACTGCCCGCGAGGGCAACATGCGGGTCAGCGAAGCCGCCCGCTGGCTCGTGACCACCCGCCCGGTGAGCTGACTAGGACTGCCGGGCCCGCGCGGTGGCCCGCTGGTTCGCCGCGTCCAGCGCCTCGACCAGCTCCGCCTTGGTCATCGTGCTCCGTCCCCGGACGTCCAGGCGCCGCGCAAGCTCCAGCAGGTGCTTCTTGGTCGCGTTCGCGTCCACCCCGCCGTGTGTCGGCCTCGGGTGGTCCCGCGCCGTCGCGCCGCGTTGCTCGGCCTGCTGGTCCGAGGGGCCGTAGTCGTCCTTGGGTTCCCAGTGGTCGCCGACCTTCTCGTGGGTGTGCTTGAGCGAGGCGAACGCCGTGCGGTGAGCGCGCTCGCCCTCGCCGTACTGCTCCACCGCGGCATCGTGGGTGGCACCCCACGTCTCCCGCGCCTTGCGTCCGGAACGTTGCACCGTCGACGGCAGGTCGTCCTTGGCGGCCATGGCACCTCCAACTCGAACCGGGCCGCCCGTCTCGCCGGGCGGAACAGCGGCGCTGCTCGTAGGCTCCGATGAATGCTTACCCGACCCGGAGGTCCCGTGCGCGTCGAGACGTCGGATGCCGCAACTGCGGCGTAGCAGGTTCACAGAGACCGGCTTCGGCCGGCGGCGGCTGTGCCGGGGCTTCAGCTACACCGATCCGGACGGCGCCCCGGTCCGGGAAGAGTCGACCCTGACCCGGATCCGGAAGCTCGTCATCCCGCCGGCGTGGCGGGACGTCTGGATCAGCCCGTTCGGCAACGACCACATCCAGGTGGTGGGGACCGATGCCGCCGGGCGGCGGCAGTACCTCTACCACGAGGCGTGGCGCCGCCAGCGCGACCAGGCCAAGCACGAGCGGGTCCTGGAGCTGGCCCGCCGGCTGCCGGCCGCTCGCGAGACCGTGCTCGAGCATCTGTCCGGGCGGGGTCTGACCCGGCAACGCGTCCTGGCCTGCGCCGTCCGGCTGCTCGATCTCGGCTTCTTCCGAATCGGCGGGGAGGAATACGCCGAGGAGAACGGCACGTACGGGCTGGCGACGTTGCGCCGTGAGCACGTGTCGGTGACCAGGGCGGGCATCGAGTTCGACTACGACGCCAAGGGCAGCCAGCACCGGGTCCACGCCGTCGTCGACACCGACGTACAGGTCGTCGTCCGGGCCCTGCTGGCCCGCAAAGATCCGGGTCCGGAGCTGCTGGCGTACTGGGCCGACCGGTCGTGGCACGACGTGCGCAGCGACGACATCAACCGCTACCTGCGCGACATCGCCGGGGAGGACGTCAGCGCGAAGGACTTCCGTACCTGGCACGCCACCGTGCTGTGCGTCGTCGCGCTGTCCCGGGCCAAGGCCGCGACGACCGTCAGCGGTCGCAAGCGCACCGTCAGCGCGGCGGTCAAGGAGGTCGCCGGCTGTCTGGGCAACACCCCCTCGGTATGCCGCAAGTCCTACATCGACCCCCGGGTTCTCGACCGGTACGACGACGGGGACCTGGCCCGGGTCACCCTGCAGGCCCCGGCCGAGCTGAGCCTGGCCCAGCTCGCCGCCTGCCCGGACGTCGAGGAGGCGGTCATCGACCTGTTGGCGCCCTCGACCTGAGCCAAGCTCAGTGCCGCTCGCCCTTCGAGGGGCGCGCTGGACCGGCCATGCCCGTTATGGGACCGAAACGTTACTAAGACACCAGGTCCGGCCGTAGTACCTTATGCAGCCATCACGACATGATGTGGCGTACGCCACATCCACTCCACCGACACCGCTGTCGACGCTCAGTCCGCACCGAAAGGACCGCCGATGGCCACGCTCAGCGTTGCCGACCTCTCGGTGCGGTACGGCGCGGTCCAGGCCCTGGAGCGGGTCAGCCTCGAGGTACCCGACGAGGCCGTCGTCGCGGTCCTCGGCAGCAACGGGGCGGGCAAGTCCACCCTGTTGCGCGCGATCTCCGGCACCCACAAACTGCACAAGGGGCGGATCGCCGGCGGCTCGATCAGCTACGCCGGCAAGCGGCTGGACAAGCTCAACCCGGCGGCCACGGTGGCCGGCGGAGTCGTGCAGGTCCCCGAGGGTCGGCGGATATTCGGCCGGCTCACCGTCGATGAGAACCTCCGGGCCGGTGGGATGGGGATCCGCAACCGCCGCGGGCAGGCCGCCAGCCGGGACCGCGTCTTCACCCTCTTCCCGCGGCTGCGCGAGCGCCGCGGGCAGGCCGCTGCCCTGCTGTCCGGCGGGGAGCAGCAGATGCTCGCCATCGGGCGGGCGTTGATGGCCGAGCCGAAGCTGCTGCTGCTCGACGAGCCGTCGCTGGGGTTGGCCCCGCAGGTCGTGGAGCAGATCGGCGAGATCATCCTGGAGATCAACCGGCAGGGGACGTCGGTGCTGCTCGTCGAGCAGAACGCCTCGATGGCCCTGCGGGTGGCGAATCTGGCCTACGTCCTGGAGGTCGGGGAGGTCTCGCTGCACGGCACCGCGGAGGACCTCGCGGCCACGGACGAGGTCCAGAAGCTGTACCTCGGGCACGGCGCCGAGGATTCCGTGGCGGTCGGAACGGCGCCGAGGCGCAACGTGGCCCGGCTGTCCCGGTGGAGCGGATGACGACGGCGACGGATCCGGTACCGGCCGAGCAGGCCTCCTCAGCCGCGGACCAGGACCGGATGGCGGAGGTCCCCGAACTCGTCGTCACCGACCTGACGGTCACCTTCGCCGGGCTGACCGCGTTGGACTCCGTGTCCTTCACCGTCGCGCCCGGGGCGATCCACGCCGTGATCGGTCCGAACGGCGCCGGTAAGTCCACCTGTTTCAACGTGCTGTCCGGCGTCTACCGCGCGACCGCCGGCAGTGTGCGCTTCGGGGCGGCCGAGCTGACCCGGCTGCCCCCGCACAAGATCGCCGCGCTCGGGGTGGCCCGCGCCTTCCAGAACATCGCGCTGTCCCCGCACCAGAGCGTGCTGGAGAACATGATGCTCGGGCGGCACCACCTGACCCGCGCCGGCTTCTTCAGCACCGGGGCGCGGTTGCCGCACGCCCGCCGTGAGGAGAAGCGGCACCGGGCCCGGGTCATGGAGATCGCCGACTTCATGGGTCTGGGTCCTCGACTGCAGCTGCCGGCCGGGCTGCTGGCCTACGGCGAGCAGAAGCGGGTGGACATGGCCCGGGCGCTGTGCGTCGAGCCCCGGATCCTGCTGCTCGACGAGCCGGTCGCCGGCATGAACTCCGACGAGACCGACCGGATGGGCGAGACGATCCGGGACATCCGGGAGGGGATGGGGATCTCGGTGCTCCTCGTCGAGCACGACATGGGACTGGTGATGGCCATCGCCGACCAGGTGACCGTGCTCGACTTCGGGGCCCGGATCGCCGACGGCCCGCCGTCGGCGGTGCAGAACGACCCGGAGGTCATCCGCGCGTACCTCGGCTCGGCGGCCGACGTCGAGGCCGCCCGGGACGAGGCGAGTACCCGGTGAAGTTCTTCCTGGAGCTGCTGATCAACGGGTTGTCCGCGGGCGCGGTGTACGCGCTGATCGCGCTCGGTTTCGTGATCATCTTCAAGGCCACCGAGGTGGTCAACTTCGCGCACGGGTCGTTGCTGCTGCTCGGCGGCTACGTGATCAGCGAGTACGCCCGCGACCTGGGGTTCTACTACGCGCTGCTGATCGGGCTGACGATCACCGCGCTGGGGGCGCTGTTCATCGAGCGGGTGCTGTCACTGCGGATCCGCTCGGCGGACAAGAACACCCTGGCCATCATGACAATCGGTTTCGACGTGGTGCTGACCGCGGAGCTGGTCCGCCGGATCGGGGTGAACCCGCGCAGCCTGGTCGATCCGTGGGGTGCCCAGCGGGTCAGCCTCGGCGGGGTGCTCGTCCCGGTCACCCGGTTGTGGGCGCTGGGGGTGGCCATCGTGCTGCTGTCGGCGTTCTTCGTGGCGTTCAAGTACAGCCGCTGGGGGGTGGCCATGCGGGCCTCCGCCGAGGACCCGGAGGCGGCCACCCTGATGGGCATCCGCCGGGGTCGGGTCGCCGCGGTGGCCTGGATCATCGCCGGGCTGCTGGCCTGCGTCGCGGTCGTGTTCCTGGTGGCCTTCCCGACCCCCGGTCTGGACGGCAGCGTCGTACCGGTGGCTCTCAAGGCGTTCCCGGCGGCGATCCTCGGCGGGTTGGACTCCACCCTCGGAGCACTGGTCGGCGGTCTGATCGTCGGCGTCGCCGAGCAGCTCACACTCGGCTACAGCGGGGAGCTGGCCGTCCTCGGGCGCGGCTTCGCCGAGGTGATGCCGTACGCGATCATGATCATCGTGCTGCTCATCCGGCCGTCCGGACTGTTCGGCACCAGGGACGTGTCCCGTGTCTGACACCACAGCTGTGCCCGCGACCAGGGCTGCCGACGACGCGCCGCCGCAGTCCGAGCCGAGCCCGCCACGGCGACCCCGGCGGCGAGCAGCGGGCACCCTGGAGTCCCGGATCACCCGAGTCCTCGGCATCGTGCTGCTGCTGCTCGCGCTTGTGTTGCCGCTGTATCTGGACCAGGCCCTGCTCGTGACCGGGCTCGCGGTGATGGCCGCCGCGGTCGGGGCGATCGGGCTGAACCTGCTCAGCGGCTCCACCGGGCAGCTCTCGCTGGCGCACGCGTTCTTCATCGCCATCGGGACGTACGGCTACGCGTACTTCTCCGGAGCGCCTGGTGGGCTGGCCACCCCGTACGGCGGCTTGGAGCTGCCCCCGCTGCTGGGGGCCGCGATGGCCGTCGTCCTCGCCGGGCTGGCCGGCCTTGCGTTCAGCCCCATCTCCGGGCGGCTGTCGGGCATCTACCTCGGCGTCGCCTCGCTGTCGTTGGTGATCATCGGCCAGCACCTGCTCTTCAACTGGGACAGCGTCACCGGTGGCCCCAACGGCCGGGCGGTGCCCGCCTTTTCGCTGTTCGGGTTCGAGTTCGCCAACACCCAACCCGACGGCACGCAGCTGTTCGTGCTCAACGTCCCGTTCCGGCGCAACGAGCTGCTGTGGTACCTGTTCCTTGCCGTCCTCGTCCTCGGCTTCCTCTTCGCCCGCAACCTGATGCGCGGCCGCTCGGGGCGGGCGCTGCAGATGATCCGGGACAAGCAGACCGCGGCCGCCGTGATGGGCGTCAACGTCGCCCGCTACAAGTCGCTGGCCTTTGTCGTGTCCTCGATGTACGCCGGTGCTGCGGGCGTCCTGCTGGCCCAGGTCCTGCGCAACCCGACCCCGGGCAGCTTCGGGCTGACCCTGTCGATCACCTATCTCGCCATGATCGTGATCGGGGGGCTCGGGTCCGTCGCCGGCTCCGTCGTGGGCGCGACGTTCGTGGCCGCGACCCCGTTGCTGCTCAGCCGCTACGCCGACCTGCTGCCGTTCCTGTCCCGACCGGGCTCCGGCGGAGTCGACTCCGGGACCCTGGCCAAGTTCCTGTACGGCGGCGCGGTCGTCCTGGTCCTGCTACTCGAGCCCGGCGGGGTGGCCGCGATCGGCCGCCGGTTGCTGGCCAGGATCACCGGCTCGGCCCAGGAGCAACGCCAACGGGCGCAGGCCGCGACCGAGGACGGCGGCGCCGACGAGGAATCGGTCGACACGAGCGGATCGCCGGCTGCCAACGCAGCCACCGGCACCGCCGACACCAGTGTGCAGGGCCCCGACCGGGGCGCAGACCCATCCACCGAAGGGAACCAGCGACCATGAACAAGCAGGGCAGGCGGGCCGCCGGGCTCGCACTTGCCGTCATGCTGACGGCCGCGGCGTGCAGCACCAAAGCGACCAGCTCCGGCGGCGGCGGCGGCGGAGGCGAAGCCGATCCCAGTCAGCTGGCGACCGACTTCGGCGTCACGGACACCACCATCACCCTGGGCATCCTGACCGACCTGACCGGTCCGTTCGCGGCCCTGTCGACGGCCATCGTCCAGGGAAACCAGCTGGTCTACGACAAGGCCAACGCCGACGGCGGGATCTGCGGGCGGCAGATCGAGCTGATCATCAAGGACCACGGCTACGACACCCAACGCGCGGTCCAGCTGTACGCCGAGGTCGCCCCCGACGTCCTGGGGATAACCCAGTTGATCGGCTCCCCGATGACGACCGCGCTGTCGCCGACGCTGATCGACGACCAGATGGTCACCGCGCCGGCGTCCTGGGCCTCCACGCTGTTGGAGAACCCCTACATCCTGATGGCGGGAACGACGTACGACCTAGAGATGATCAACGCCGTCCAGTACCTCGTCGACGAGGGACTGGTCGCGAAGGGCGACACCATCGGAGCGCTCTACGTCGAAGGGGAGTACGGCGCCAACGGCTTCCTCGGCGTCCAGTACGCCGCCGACGCGCTCGGGCTCAACGTCGTGCAGGCCACCCTCAAGGCGACCGACACCGACGCGACGAGCGTGATCAGCCAGTTCGCCCAGGCCGGTGTGAAGGCGGTCGCCCTGACCACGACGCCGACCCAGACCGCCTCCGCGGTGGGCGTGGCCGCGCAGGCGCTGCCCGGAGTCAAGTTCGTGGGCAACAACCCGACATTCTCCCCGGGCCTGCTCGAGACGCCGTCGGCCGCAGCCCTGGAGGCGAACTTCCTGCTCGCCGCCTCAGCGCTGCCCTTCACAGCCGACACCCCGCAGGTGCAGGAGCTGCGCACCGAGTTCGCCGCGAAATACCCCAAGGAGCCCGGGAACGGTGGGGTCACCTACGGCTACGGCGTGGCGACGATCTACAGCCAGCTCCTGCAGACCGCCTGCGACAACGGCGACATGACCCGCGCCGGACTGCTCAAGGCGCTGCAGGCGACAACCAACGCCGAGACCGGCGTCATCGCGCCGCTGGACTTCTCCCAGCAGGGCACGCCGGCGAGCCGGCAGATCTACATCGCCAAGCCCGACGCCAAGGCCGAGGGCGGCCTGACCGTCGTCAAGGACCTGTTCACGACCGACCTCGCCCAGCAGTACGTCGCCCCGGCGCAGGGTGGCTGACCGGTCAGATCGGCGGATCCGTCCGGGTCGAGGCGCAGGTCCCTCGTAGCATCGGGCAGTGACGACAAGCAGGTCCGGGTCGGTACCACGGGGGCGCCGGTCCGAGCGCACACGCCGCGGCGCAGCGGGACGACGGTCCCGCCGCGCCGCGGCGTTCGTCGTCGTGCTGGTGCTGCTGGGCGTGGCCTATTACGTCGGGCTGTTCGTGTACGCGGAGAACTCCGTCGACCGGCGGGACGTGCTGCGCCCGGTCGGCACGGAGATCCTGAGTCCCGAGCGGCAGCTCGAGGCGCAGAACTTCCTGGTCGTCGGCCGTGACGGCGGTGATCGGGACACCACGATGGTGGCCCACCTGTCCGCGGACCGGTCCCGGGCCGTCGTGGTCGTCTTCCCCGGCCAGTCGCTCGTGGACGTACCGCCGTGCACCGCGCCCGACGGGTCCGGGGTCGAGCCGTTCACCGGAGCCTTCGACCGGGTCCTCCAGACCGGCGGAGCCGACTGTCTCGTGCGGACCGTCCAGGCGCTGACCGGCCTGCGGATCAACCACTACGTGCAGATCACGATCACCGGCGTACCGGCGATGGTCGACGCGGTCGGCGGCGTCCCGCTCTGCCTGGCCGGGCCGGTGCGCGACGCCGGGTCCGGGCTGTCCCTTCCGGCCGGTGCATCAACGCTGAGCGGCGCGCAGGCGCTGCCGTTCCTGCGCTCGCAGGCTGCGAGCGGGGCCGCGGAGGTGGCCCGGATCCAGCGTCAGCAGCAGTTCCTCGCCTCCCTGCTGGACCGCGCGTTGGCCGCGTCGACGCTGGCGAATCCGGTGCGGCTGACCCGCTTCGTCTCCGCGTCGGTGGACTCGGTGACGCTGGATCCCGACACCACATTCCGGGACCTGCGCTCACTCGTAGGAGTGCTGAAGGACATCAGTGGGAGCTCGGTGGTGTTCGTCACCGCGCCCGTCGCGCAGGCCGACTACCGTCCCGAGGGTTCCGCGGAGTCCTTCACCGTCCTCGACGAGGAGCTGGGCGCCCGGCTGTACCGATCGGTCATCGACGAGGCCACGGTGGTCCTGCCGCAGGGCGGGGCGGCGCTGGACCGGGCCGCGACCGCGGCGGGCGGCGGCTGCCCCTAGAGCCGGTAGGTCCTCAGGCGGGGGGTGAACCGCCCAGGTCCGCCCGGGACTCGACGACGTGCTTGAGGCGACGCAGCGAGGCGCGGATGCCGGACCGGTTGCGCGCCGGGAAGCCGGCGATCTCCATCGGGAGAGCCACCGGGGAGGCCGACCAGTCCCAGGACTCGGTGACCTGCGTGCTCTCGCCACGAGGTTCCAACTCGTACCGC